>JAUVCG010000035.1 GCA_030595785.1 Kiritimatiellales bacterium
GCCAGCGCTGGACTTGCCGATAGAGCAAGAGATCCCCAGCACCAAATCGGGTGACACCGCCACAACCTGTGCATCCTCTAAGCGAGTTTTGTTATCCCGCCCATGTAGGGATGCAGCACTTCGGGCAGGTCGATCGATCCGTCAGCATTCTGGTTGTTTTCCATGATGGCGATGACGAGGCGCGGGAGCGCAACACCGGAACCGTTGATGGTGTGGACGAAAGCGGGTTTACCGTCCTCGTTTCGGTAGCGAATGTTGGCACGGCGCGCCTGGTAGTCCTTGAAATTGGAGCAGGAAGAAACTTCCAGCCACTTGTCCTGCGCGGGGGCCCACAGCTCGATGTCGTAGCACTTGGCGGCACTGAAGCCGAGGTCGCCGGTACACAGTTCTATCACGCGGTAGTGCAGGCCCAGCTTTTGCAAAACCCGCTCCGCATCGAGCGTCAGCTTTTCGTGCTCCTCTTCCGACGTTTCGGGTGTCGTAAATCTAACCATCTCCACCTTGTCGAACTGATGCACGCGCAACAGGCCGCGGGTGTCTTTACCCGCCGACCCGGCCTCGCGGCGGAAACAGGGGGTGTAGGCGGTGTGCAGGATCGGCAATTCCTTGTCGAGGATTTCATTACCGTACATGTTGGTGACGGGCACCTCGGCCGTCGGAATCGGATAGAGGCCATCGAGTGGAACAGCATACATATCTTCCGCAAACTTGGGCAGCTGGCCGGTGCCGGTCATTGCCGTTTCGTTACACATGAACGGCGGGGCGATTTCGGTGTAGCCGTGCTCTTCGGTGTGCAGGTCGAGCATGAACTGGATCAGCGCGCGCTCGAGCCTGGCCCCCTTGCCGGTGAACAGCGGAAAGCCCGAGCCCGCAATTTTTGCACCGCGCTCCAAATCAAACAGGCCAAGCGCCTCGCCCAGATCCCAGTGCGCCTTCGGTTCGAAATCCAATCCCTTTTTCTCGCCCCAGGAGCGAATCACGGGGTTGTCGTTTTCATCCTTCCCAACCGGAGTGGTTTCGGCGGGCATGTTGGGAATATAGAGCAGGCCTTCGCGCAGCTTGGATTCGATTTCACGTAATTCGCCGTCAAAAGCGGAGATTTGATCCCCCATTTCACGCACCTGCGCTTTGATCTCTTCGGGATCCTTGCCCTCCTTGATCATCTGGCCGATGCTTTTGGAAACCTTGTTGCGCTCGGCCTTGAGCACCTCGGCCTCGGAGACGATTTCGCGACGGCGGCTATCGAGCGCCAGCACGGCATCGACATCCACGTCCGCGTTGCGGTGCGTCATTGCGGCCTTCACCGCATCGGTATTTTCACGAATAAATCGAATATCCAGCATAACCCTACCCTTTGGTTTTAAAACAGGGCCGCATTATTCGCCTAATCATGAAGGCGATGGAAGCTGGAATCCGGTCTTTTTTCTTTCAGCCTTACTCAAGCGAGTGCTAGCTTCAGGGACATTTCAATGGCCACGAAAGAACGCCGAGAACACAAAGAAACCGTTCCTGCAGGCTTTGCGCCCTTTGCGTTCTTTTGTGACAATCCCATACATTCAACAGAAGGCAGATACTATGGATTCAAAACAATGGTTTGAACGGGCGAATAAGGTTATTCCCGGCGGCGTGAACAGTCCGGTGCGCGCTTTCACCGGAGTGGGCGGAACGCCCGTCTATTTCAGATCCGGCAAGGGTTCCAAGGTGCAGACCGAGGATGGCACCGAGCTGATCGACTTTTGCGGCTCGTGGGGGCCCTTGATTCTCGGCCATGCCCGCGAAGAAATAGTCGATGCGGTATCGAAAGCCGCGGCTGACGGCCTGAGCTTCGGCGCCAATACCGCCATCGAGGCCGAGTTTGCGGAATTGGTCTGCGGCCAGGTTCCTTACATCGAAATGCTGCGCCTTGTCAGTTCCGGTACTGAAGCGGTCATGACGGCGATCCGACTGGCGCGCGGCTATACCGGCCGTCGCAAGATCCTTAAGTTCGACGGCTGCTACCACGGCCATACCGACTACATGCTGGTTGCCTCCGGCAGCGGCCTGCTCACCGGAGGCATCTCCTCCTCCGCCGGAGTTTCTCCGAGCGCCACCGAAGAGGTGTTCGTGGCCCCCTACAACGACCTTGCCGCCGTGCAGGAAATTCTGAGCGCCAACGGCGATGAAATCGCCGCCGTTATTGTCGAGCCCATCGCGGGAAACATGGGACTCGTCGAACCTGTTGAAGGGTTTCTTGAAGGCCTTCGTGCAGCCACCGCCAATTGCGGTGCTTTACTCATATTCGACGAAGTCATTAACGGCTTCCGCCTCGGCCCGACCACCTACGGGAACCTTGCGGGCATCACTCCCGACATCACCACCCTCGGAAAAATCATCGGCGGCGGCATGCCGATCGGAGCCATCGGTGGTGTAACGGAAATTATGTCTACCCTTGCCCCGCTCGGTCCCGTCTATCAGGCCGGCACACTGAGCGGAAATCCGGTTGCGGTAGCGGCCGGCAGGAAAACACTGGAACTGCTGCGCGACGAAAACCCCTACCTGAAAATGGAGATCCTCGGTCAGCGACTGGCCAAGGGCATCAGCCACATCGCGACGGAAAAAGGATGGGAGTTACACTGCGCCCAGCGCGGCGGTATGTTCACCCCGTTCTTCCGAAAGGAACCGGTCCGCAACCTCGACGACTCGAAAGCCTGTGACCAGGCCGCCCATGCGCGCTATTTCCACCACATGCTCGAACAAGGATTCTACACCCCGCCCAGCGCCTTCGAGGTCGCCTTTGTCTCCGCCGCGCATACCGAAGCCGACATCGATGCCTTCCTGGAAGCTTTAGGCAGAATGATTTAGAGGCAGAATACTTCTCGCGAAGGGAGCAATACGCAGTACGTAATACGGAGTATGGAACATGCATCCTTGGGATATCAGCCCGAAGGGAGCGCTCAATTACCTTCCGGCGTGAAGCAAAACCTTGTCAACGCGGGCGATTTCAAAGGTGCGGCGGGGTCGTGACGGGAGGTTGGCGATGGACATGGATACACCCTCGTCCTGCGTAACCTTCTTGAGGGCAATGAGGAATCCGAGGCCGGCGCTATCGATGAAGTCAAGCTGGGCGGCGTCGACTGAAACCGTTTTGAGGATCCCCTGTTCTTTCAACTCGTGGTGGATGAATTCGGCCTGCTGTTCGAAATCCGGCAGCGTTGCGGCGGTCAGTTCCATCGGCAGATCCAGCGTAAGCAAGCCTTCTTCATAGGCCGTTCCACCGTCGCGGTGCTCGGTCAGGTTTTTGAGGATGGCCTCCAGCTCATTCAACCGGTTGGCGGTGTCGAAATAGCTCGTCAGGCGGCAGGTTTCGAGCAGGCGCCGCACCTTGGGGCGCAGGGCGTAGAGAATGAGCCGCCCCCCCTTTGCACGGCACTGTTTGTTCACGTCCAACAGCGCGCCCAGCTCCAGGCTGTCGAGCCACGGAACCGGATGGAGATCAAGAATAATACTGCTCGCCGCAGCGGCGCCCAAATCTTCGACAAATTGCCGGGCGGCCTCCTCTGATTCCAGGTGATGGAACTGTTCCACCATGGCACCGCGCGTTTTGAGCTGCTCTACAGCAGCCTCGTCCAGGGTCTGGAATCCGCCGGGCTTGTCGGGCAGGCGTCGGATCTTCCACATTTGGCGGCTGGCGGACAGCAGGAATCGCACATTGGCAATGTAACGGGAAAACAGGCGTCGGGGATTGAAACACAGGCGCCAAAACCACTCCATATGCAACTCCTGCAACCAGACCGGCGCCCGCTTTTGCCTGCCGGTGATGAAGTCGAGCGATCCGCCCACACCAATCGAGACAGGTACATTCCAGCCACGCACATGCATGCTGATGAATTTGTCCTGCTTCGGTACGCCCATCGCGACAAACAGGAGATCCGGCTTTGCCCGTTCAAGGTGCCGCAGGATGTCGCGGTGATCCATCTCCAGAAGCGGGGCGAAGGGCGGGGAATAGGTTCCCGCAACCTTTAGACCCGGGTAGCGGGTTTTTAGAACCTCCAGAGCCTTCTTCGCCACGCCATCGGCTGAACCGAGTCCATAAACGCTATGTCCCTCCCGCGCGGCGCGCTCCGCGAGCTTTGGTACAAGATCGCTGCCGGTCACCCGGCTCTTCAGGCGGGGACCGAAGAACGGCGAAAGCTTCACGATCGGGAACCCATCGGCAATCACCAGATCGGCATCGATCAGTACGCGCTGCAGCTCGGGGTCATGCCACGCTTTCGTCACGAAATCCAGGTTGGCCGTGGCAATGTTGGCCGGTCGACCGGAACGAATCCGGTCGACCACCCAGTCGACCGCTTCCTCAAAGTCCACGTTGTGGAATGGAACTCCGAAAATCGCCAACGGAATGGGATCTGAATTAGGGTTGCCCATGACGACGAATGTTACCGACCGGAATCGGGCGATACAAGTTTTTCCAATAATTGAAAGTGCTTCCAACAAATAGGTGGAAACGGCACAAAGGGAGAGGTAATCCCTGCTTGAGAGCGCGGGGGAAATACAGTAGGTTGCTCCCTCATTTTTACAACACCGGAAAACACCATGAATTGGATTTTAAAAAAGATACTCGGCTCCAAAAACGAGCGCGATATGAAAAAGATGAAGCCGCTGGTGGCACGCATTAACGAATTTGACGAGGAATACAAGGCGCTGACCGATGAACAGCTTCGGGCCAAGACCGATGAATTCCGCGGCCGCCTGCAGAACGGCGAGACGCTCGAAGAGATTGAATGTGAGGCTTTTGCGGTGGTCAAAAATGCCGCGCGCCGCCTGTGCGGCACGCAGGTGGAAGTTTGCGGCCACCCGACCGATTGGGAAATGGTGCATTTCGACGTGCAGCTCATTGGCGGCCTGGCAATCCACAAGGGGATGATTGCCGAAATGGCGACGGGCGAAGGCAAAACCCTCGTCGCCACCCTGCCGGTCTACCTCAATGCATTGGCCGGCAAAGGCGCGCACGTGATTACCACCTCCGACTATCACTCTCGGCGCGACTCCGAATGGATGGGGCATCTCTACTCCTTTCTTGGCCTTAGCATTGGCTGCCTCAAAAACATGATGCCGCCGCCGCAACGGCGCGAAATGTATTTGCGCGACATTACCTACGGTACCAACTCCGAATTCGGCTTCGATGATCTGCGCGACAACATGGCCTACCGTCCTGAAGACATGGTGCAGCAGAAGGGCCACAACTTTGCCATCGTCGACGAAATCGATTCGATCCTTATCGACGAGGCGCGCACACCGCTGATCATTTCCGGCCCCGCCCCCTACTCTTCCACACAATACAGCGAGCTGCAGCCCGCCGCCTCGCGCCTCGTTAAGCGCCAGCGCGACCTCTGCACACGCCTGCTTAAGGAGGCCAAGGAGCTGCTTAACGAAGAGGAGGAGTACGAAGCGGCTACCAAGATGTACCAGGTATTTGAGGGTATGCCCAAGAACAAGCAGCTCATGCACATGATCGAGGACGTCAAGATCCGTAAGCTGCTGGAAAAGACCCAGATGGAAATGCTCAAGAAAGAGCGCGAGTCCCAGGCGCGCGAACTGCGGCAGGAACTCTTCTTTACGATCGATGAAAAAGGCCACGACGCCGGCCTGACGGAAAAGGGCTGTTCCGAGTTGAATCCGAACGACCCGGAAATGTATGTCCTTCCCGACCTCGTTTCGGCGATGTCCGAGCTCGATGTCGAGACCGACCTCTCCCCCGAAGAGATTATGGAAAAGCGCCGCGCCATTCAGGAGGAATTCGCCCTGCGCAACGAACGCGTCCACGCGGTCGACCAGCTTATCCGCGCCTACAGCGTCTATGAAAAGAATGTCGACTACGTGATTCAGGACAATCAGGTCATGATCGTCGACGAACATACCGGCCGCCTGATGGTCGGGCGGCGATGGAGCGACGGACTTCACCAGGCCGTCGAGGCGAAGGAGGGCGTGAAGATCGAGCGCGAAACCCAGACCCTCGCCACCATTACCATCCAGAACTACTTCCGGATGTACGACAAGCTCTCCGGTATGACCGGCACCGCCGAAACCGAGGCCGATGAGTTCCACCAGATCTACGGTCTCGACGTGATGGTCATTCCGACCAACCGCCCCGTACGGCGCGTCGATCTCAACGACCAGATCTACAAGACCCAACGCGAAAAGTTCAAGGCGGTCATCGAGGATATCAAGGCGGCGAATGCGCGCAAGCAGCCTATTCTCGTCGGTACGGTGGCGGTGGAGACCTCCGAAGTCCTTAGCCGCATGCTGCGGCGTGAAAACATTGTTCACAACGTGCTGAACGCCAAAAACCACGCGCGCGAGGCCGAGATCGTCGCCAACGCCGGCCAGCCCGGCGCGGTAACCATCGCCACTAACATGGCGGGCCGCGGCACCGACATTAAACTGGGCAAGACCGTGGTTTACCTGAAGGACGAAGACATCAAGTCGAAGACCCTATCACTTGAAACCAAGGTCGAGGGTACTACGCTGCGCAAGCTGCTCGAAGAGAAGCCTTGCGGCCTCTACGTAATCGCCTCCGAACGCCACGAATCGCGGCGCATCGACCGCCAGTTACGCGGACGTTCCGCACGCCAGGGCGACCCCGGTGTTTCGCGTTTCTACGTTTCGCTTGAAGACAACCTGATGCGCCTGTTCGGCTCGGACCGCATCTCCAGCATCATGGAGAAGCTCGGGATCGAAGAGGGCGAAGTGCTGGAGCATCCATGGCTGAACAAATCGATCGAGACCGCCCAGCGTCGCGTCGAACAGCAAAATTTTTCCATCCGTAAACGCACGCTTGAATATGACGACGTGATGAACAAGCAACGCGAAAAAATCTACGGATTCCGCTCCGAAACACTGCAAAGCAAAGATACCCGCGGCCAGCTCTACTATGCCGTCGAGGAAATCATTGCCAGCCGTGCCATCGACGCCGTGGATTCCAAGAGCGAGGCCGGGATCAAAGAGTTTATCATTTGGTCGAACACCACCTTCCCGCTCGGTCTGCGCGAAAAAGACCTGCCGGAAGAAAAGACGGTCGACACCCTGACTGATCTCGTGCTCGATCGCGTAAAACAGGCCTATGAGATCAAGGCCCGCCATGAGGATGCCGACGCGCTCCAGCGGCTGGAACAGCAGTTGATCCTGCAGGCAGTCGATGAACACTGGCAGGAATACCTGCGCAGTATGGACGGCCTGCGAGAGGGGATCGGCCTGCGTGCCTATGGGCAGCGCGATCCAATCGTCGAATACAAGCGCGAGGCCTACAACCTCTTCATGGATCTGATGGACCGAATCTACGAGGAAATCGCGAACGCCATGTTCCGCTCCGCTACCTCGGCGGATGCCATGGAAGAGTTTTTCCAGTCGCTTTCCGGCATGCAGGTACACAATGAGGTTTCCGCCCTCGCGGCCGCGCAGGCCGGCGCTTCGCCGCAACGGCAGGCCCCGATGGGCGCACCGCCCCCCGGCATGGCTGCTCCGCAAGCCCCGCAACCGACGGCACCGATTCGCCGCGATACCCCGAAAGTCGGGCGCAACGACCCTTGTCCCTGCGGCAGTGGACGTAAATATAAGAAATGCTGCGGAGCGGAATAGATAAACAGAACGACACATGGACAAAAAAACTCTTAGCGAACGGGATATCTGCACGAAGTTTATCACCCCAGCTCTTGAGCAGGCGGGATGGGATATCCAGAAGCAGGTTCGCGAGGAGTTGTCCTTTACCGATGGCCGGATTTTTGTGCGGGGGCACCTGACCACCCGAGGCAAGCGAAAGCGCGCCGACTATATCCTCTACTACAAACCCAACATTCCCATTGCCGTCATCGAGGCCAAGGACAACAAGCACTCGATAGGATCGGGAATGCAACAGGGATTGAAATATGCCGCATCTACATTGCTGTGCCGCCCGCCTCCCGAAATATTTTTCACCAAACCATTATATTCCAGTTGACAAAAGTTGACAAAAGCTGCCACCTTGCGCCGCTATGAAGAAGCAAATCAACGCCACCGTCTTTCACGCCTCCCTCACCGAAGCCGGGCTGAATGCCGCCCAGCTGGCGAAACAGCTCGGGGTATCGCGCGAGGCGGTCTCGAAATGGCAACGCGGGGATTCCTTCCCCAAGCCCGACAAGCTGCTGCGGCTGGGCATGATTCTTAACCAGCCGTATCAGGAATTGGTACAGGAGCCGATGGTCGTGAATGAACCCCGAGTGGCCTACCGGGCGAAGGCCAACCGAAAAACTACGGATGAGCATGTGGTCTGGGCAAAGGAGGCGGGTATTCGTCTTCGTGACCTAGTGCCACATCTCCCCACCGACAGAACCTGCCCTCCCGTACTTAAAGCGCCCCATGTGGATTATGACTATGCGCAGGAGGTTGCTGCGGAGGTTCGCGAGGATATGGGCGTTTCAAAGATCGGAAAGATCGGAATCCAGCATTTTATTGCCCAATTCAAGAAATTGGATGCTGTGCTCATCCCGGTTTTCTGGGGAGAACGCAAACAGCACGGCAACGCCATGCATGCCTACCTGCCCGATTCCATGACCACGTGGATCTGGTTAAACCTTGACAGCAAAATGCACGATTTCATGTTTTGGATGGCGCACGAGCTAGGTCATGCTTATTCGCCGGATCTGGAGGGCGATGAGGCGGAAGACTTTGCCGACCTGTTTGCCCAGTGCCTGCTCTATCCTAATGAAGCGGCCCAAAAGACCTATCGCCAATTATCCCGCCTGTCCACCATAACCGAGCGATGGAACGCGATTTCGACAGATGCACGGAAGCGCTTGATCTCCCCATACACGATTATCAAAGCACTGAAAGTCCATGCCAAACATGCTGGTTTGGGTGAAATAAATTTCGGCAACTACGGAGCCAAGTTAACCCGATTCAACAAGGGCATCAAAACGGTTGCCGAGTTGCTTTTCAAAGGAACACAGCCCCGGCCCGACGAATACGTCGAAATCTGCTCCAAAGAGTTTGGCTCCCCGTTCTTCGATGCGCTGAAAGAACTTTCAGACGGAAATGAGCTGACGCCGCCATTCCTCACCAAAACGATGGGAATGTCATTGCTTGACGCCAAGGCTATCTGCGCGGAGCTTGCCTGAGATGCCGCCGCCAAAAATGTTCATCCTGGATAGCAATGCCTATTTCAGGCTGGCATTAAGCATTCATCCCCTGCTCGGTCAAAAATTCGGGAAGTCCACGAATGAACGTTATGTTTTGCGAGTCATCGCTCAGCTGGACGATGAATACAACCGAAGTCCCCGGCTCCAGAACAAGTTCCAATGGGTCGTAGAAAAGAAATGCCGAGACAACAGATCCTCTGAGCAGCTAAAACTTGTCGGGAAACAGAAGATCGAAATGGAGAAAGCTCGCTCATTCATTATTTCGACAGAACGGGATATGGGTTGCAACCTTTCCTTGGTGGATGCCACTGCGTTAGCAATTGGATTTGTCAAACAACACCCTGTTGTCACAGATGATAAGAATATGTGCGCCGTGGCAAATGCACTTGGCATTGAAGTATGGGGATTGCTTCAACTGATGAAGCTTATGTTGGACGAAGAACACATTGACTTGGACAAAATCAAAGAGGTCGCCCAACTCCTCGACTACGAAAACGACCTGCCCTGCGGAAGAGTGGAATTCATAAGACAGTTTAAACAGTTCTTTGAAACGAGCCCCTTTGAGCTGTAAAAAGGCACTCGACTCTTCCAGTTTCGACCATACAAGAAAATCATGAACATTCCCGAAACCATCCGCGAGGCGATTAATCGCCACGACCTGATCCCCGAAGGCGCCCAAGTGGCTGTCGGAGTGTCGGGCGGTGCGGATTCGGTGGCATTGCTACGGGCGCTGCATCAATTCAAAATCCCCTGCACAGTGGTGCACCTGAATCATCAACTACGCGGAGCAGATTCGGATGCCGACGAGCGGTTTGTCCGGAAGCTAGCCGATGAACTCAGGCTTCCAATTGTTGTGAAGTCGGTCGATGTGAAGCAGCTGGCCGAAACCTCGGAACTATCGATCGAAATGGCGGCGCGGCAGGCGCGGCATGATTTCTTTGCGGAGTTCGAAGATGCTGTTATCGCCCTCGCCCACCACGCAGACGACCAGGCTGAAACCTTTATTTTAAAACTGGGGCGGGGCGCCGGGAGCGAGGGGCTGGGAGGCATGGCCTTCCGGCAGGAGATCGGCCAGCTCCGGCTCATTAGGCCGATGCTCGACATCTCACGCTCGGACATTCTCCAGTGGCTGGAAGAAAACGGTTTCACCTGGCGCGAGGATGCCAGCAACCTGGATGAGCAGTTTCTACGCAACCGAGTGCGGCATACGATTCTTCCGCGGCTGGAAAAGGAGCTGAACCCTACTATCCGCGAAGCGATTTTGCGGACTATGGACATCCTTCGGGAAGAAAATGAATGGATGAATGGAATCATTGCCGAGTGCCGAGTGCCGATGGCCGATTTACCCCTTGCGGCGCAGAGACGGATGCTGCGGAAATGGCTGTTTAAGAACGAGGCCGAAAATGTTGATTATAATACCGTAGAGAAAATCCTATCGCTGATGGATGCCGGTAACGGTACCACAGTTTTCGAGCTGAGTGATCGGCAACGCGTGGTGGTGGAATATGGAACACCTCGCTTTGAGCATGTGGGGCAGGCATCCTTGCCTTCCCAGGGCAGGCAGGAAAGCCTACCCCACATTCGCCTAACGTCCGAAAAGGGAACCGGCTGGCGGAAAGACCACGGAAAGGGCGCCGGCATCCTGCCCGCCGAGGCCTCGTTCGATGCGGACAAGGTGAACAACGCGCCCATCAAGATGCGCCATTTTGAGCCGGGCGACCGCATGGCCCCGCTCGGCATGGAGGGCAGCCGCAAGCTTCAGGATATTTTGACCGACCAGAAAATCCCGCGCGCGCAACGTTCCGCCATCCCGGTGGTGGTCTGCCGCGGCGAGATTATCTGGCTTCCCGGCTACCGCACAGCTCGCGGCTGGGAGGTGCAGGGCGATACCGGTGACGCCGTGCATGTACGGGTTGAGCGGATTTAAAGCATTGGCGTTCTCCAGGCTTTAGTTTTTTGCCCTGGTTTCCCTCTCGGCATGCTATTCAAAGACCAACACCGCTTCAGACTTTGATTGCTTCTGGGGCGCCCTGAAATATGTCGTATGTAATATATTTTGGTGCTTAAAAGGCCTTTTTAACCCAATTTTATATCCTATACGATATGGAAATAATTCTCTAAAATCGTGATTTTGGTACCGTGCTTCGTAGAAGGGCGGCGCAACGAGGAAGCCCCGGCTTGTGCCAGGTGCTCGATAAGTGATACGTTGTCCATCGTGTGGTCTCCACAACACCGCCATCCACCGTGGTCTTTGCGATGACGGAACACCCGAGCACAAGACCCGCTGTAACAATCCCGACTTTCAGCTTCATTCTCCTTCCCCCTTAATTAGGCTGCACCTCTTAAAGCCCTCATTGATACAATATATTTATTGCCCTGATATTTACATGAAAGAATGCCGGAATGACCCAGCAGCAAGTAGCTGATGCACTTGACCGCGAACAGTCTTTCGTATGGCGGATTGAAAAGGGCGAACGGCGGCTGGATGTGGTTGAATTTTTCTGGGTGTGCAATGCACTTGGATATGATGCGGCAAAGGTCTATTCCGAGCTCTGTGTTGCTTTTCTCCGCGCAAACTAGCCGGATGAGGCCGGTTCTTGAATGCCTTTGGCGAGATTGTCTTCAGACATAGGTTTACACCTGCCCATGGAATACGGTATGAGTTTGGTGCTAGATTAACAAAGGAGAAGAGTATGTTTTTGGAAGTATATGCAATTCCATTGAATGACTATAGCGAAGAAGCGGGTGTTTCCATTCGCCCGGAAAACAGGCGCCTGGTTGAAACGACCGGCATCCGGATCAGGAGTTCGGCTCAGTATGCGGATCGCGCAGAGATTGTTATGCCCAACAAGGAAATCCTCATTGCGGTAGGCAGCTACGATGATCTGCTGCAGCGGCTGGAGAATGCCTCTGAGCCCATTGCGCGAGCATAACCGGGACCACGCGTTGCACCCAGGCACAAAACCCCTATCGGCACAATCTGCCGACAGGGATGTTTTCGATTTCTCCCCACGGCCCTCCCCGCTTGGGCATACGGGAATCCGGAATCTGTTCATATTGAACAAAACCTCCCCGATTGACTCCAACTTTATCTCGTTATCGCAACGCGGCGATGGTAATGATTGGCCTGTTTTTTAAAGAAAGAAGTAATCATGGCAGACAACAAGCAATCCAAAAATCCGAAGACCGAGAGACCTGTAAAAAAGGGACCGCCGCCCATGCCCATGCGCGGATTGGCCATTTCATTTTTGATGATGGCCATTTTCCTGACGGTACTCCATCTGTTTTCCAACTCCTCGAAAAGTTCCAATGAAATCGAATACACCGATTTTGTGAACATGGCCAAGGCGGGGCGCATCGCCAAGGTAGACATTTCCAACGATGGCGCGGGAAACCACTATGTGACCGGCGAATCGAAGGATTTGAACGCATCCGGAACCACCCAGTTCCGCACGGAAATCATCCTGACCGAAAAGCTGATGGAAATGCTGGAGGAAAACGGGGTACAGGTGAAGGTCAAGCGGCCAAAAACCATGCTGGTTTCGATCCTCGCCAACATCGTTCCCTTCATTCTGATATTCGGCATTATCTATTTTGTATTCATTCGCCAAATGAAAAATGCCGGCCGCGGCGCCATGAGCTTTGGGAAGAGCCGCGCGAAGCTGCTGACCCAGGATAAGAACAAAATTACCTTCAAGGATGTGGCTGGCGTCAATGAGGCCAAGGAGGAGCTTCAGGAAATTGTTGAATTCCTGAAAGATCCGAAGCAGTTCCAGAAGCTGGGAGGCAAGATGCCAAAGGGCGTATTGCTTTCCGGGGCGCCGGGAACCGGCAAGACCCTGCTGGCCAAGGCGGTGGCGGGCGAGGCGGATGTGCCGTTCTTCACGATCAGCGGATCGGACTTTGTCGAAATGTTTGTCGGCATCGGTGCATCGCGCGTACGCGACATGTTTGAACAGGGCAAGAAAAGCGCCCCGAGTATCATTTTCATTGACGAAATCGACGCGGTTGGCCGCAGCCGCTTCAGCGGTATTGGCGGCGGACACGACGAACGCGAGCAGACGCTGAACGCCCTGCTGGTCGAGATGGATGGCTTCGATTCGCAGGAAGGTATTATTATCGTTGCGGCTACAAACCGCCCCGACGTGCTCGACCCTGCCCTGCTGCGTCCCGGGCGCTTCGACCGCCAGGTCGTGGTCGACTTGCCAACCCTGGAGGGCCGCGAAGAGATCCTGAAGATCCACTCCCGCAACGTCCGGCTGTCGGACCAGGTTGAACTCAAGAAAAGCGCGCGTGGAACACCCGGATTTTCAGGTGCCGACCTGGCGAATCTGGTAAACGAAGCCGCCCTGCTGGCGGCGCGGCGCGGTGCGGATTTTGTGGAACAGAAGGACATGGAGGAGGCCCGCGACAAAGTGATGTGGGGCCGCGAGCGCCGCAGCCATGTGCTCGATTCGGAAGAAAAGAAGCTGACGGCCTACCACGAAGCGGGCCACGCGATCGCCATGTACAAAACGCCGGAGTGCGAACCGATCCATAAGGTTACCATTATACCGCGCGGCCGTGCACTGGGCGCCACGATGTCACTGCCGGAGAAGGATCGCTACACGCAATCGAAAAAACGGCTGGAGGCCGATCTCGTTTCGCTGATGGGCGGGCGGGCCGCGGAAGAGCTGATCTTCAGCGATGTCACCACTGGGGCTCACAACGATATCGAGCGGGCGACCATGATTGCCCGGACGATGGTTTGTGAATACGGCATGAGCCCACTTCTGGGACCGCAGAATCTGGGCAGCCACAACACGCCGGTATTTCTCGGTCAGGGAATCAACGGCTCGCAAAACTTCAGCGAAGAAACATCGCAAAAGATCGACCAGGAAGTGCACCGGATTCTCTCCGAGGCCTACGCCACGACCATGAAAATTCTGACGGACAACAAGGAGAAGCTGGTTACCCTCGCCGAGTTACTGATCGAGCGCGAGGTGCTCGATTTCGCGGACGTCGACTCTATCATGAAAACCGGAAAGCTTCCCATCGCCGTGGAAGTAGAGCCCGAGCCCGCGGAAGCCGAACCCGCCCCCTCGGAAGCCGAGTCCACTCCCACGGATGCCGGGGCGGAAAAACAGGAACCTTCAGACAAGTCCGCTTAGGGATTTACAAAGCTGCCGTTTGCAAATATGCTCCCCAGCATGAAACTTATGAAATCTACTGTATTGGTCGTGGCGCTGATTCTTCTTGCGGGTTGTGCAACTACGTTCCGCCCATGGAAACTCAGCGAAGTTGAAGAAGGTATGACCCGGACACAGGTTGTCCAGATTCTAGGGGAGCCGGACTCCGTCGAAACAAAAGATGGATCGGAGTTTCTGCATTACTCCTATAGGGAGGACTACAATCCGCCACCTCCCGACGACACGCTCCAGGCCCGCGATGCCACCAATCGCCGACTCCAGGGCCAGCGGATTAAGCAGGGGCTCGGAGAAAGCAGCTATGCCGTGAAGATGGTTGACGGCAAAGTGCAGAGTTATAAAGAGCTGATGGACTAGCCTGATCTATTAATAAAAATGGAATGCATCATCGCTCGTTTGGGTCGAACTGCGCCGGATTTTTCTTTTTCCATTGCTGATAGGGATCCTGCCGCTGATATTCCTGCTTCGGCTCACTGTAGCCCCCCCATCGCTCCTGCTGCTGTTCGCGTTGCGTCTGATAGGGGCTCTTGTACGGGGTATAGCCGCCCCGTTGCTCCTGTTGCTGCTCGCGTTGCGTCTGATAGGGGCTTTTATACGGGGTATAGCCGCCGGTGCGTGACTGCCAGTCCGACCCAAATGATGGATCCCCCGGCGTTTCTGTTTTGGGCGGGACCGTGCTTTGCGCCCTGTTTGGGTTGAAGATTGAGTTGAAGGGATTCCCGCGCGAAAAATCCTGCCCATCGGGTGATCCGGAGGGCTGGCCCCACTGTTGCGGAAAGCCCGATTGCGTGCCTTCGCCAAAAGAGGTGCGCGTGCCGAAACTCCCCTCCTGCCTCGTTGAGTCGTAGCTGCCGGATTGCTCCCCGGAAAAAGAGTCATTTTCGCGCCAGTTGTATCGGCCTTCACGCTGCGTATCGGTATAGGGCGACGACTCCCGCTCTATTCCCCAGGTCGTCATCCAATCGCTCTTCCCTGTTTCGTCCTTGGAATCCTTCCGGGCGAAAGGGTCGGCATATGGATCATTCGGTTCCTCGGGTTCTGACAGCAACCAGTTACGGTTTTCCTTGCGCGGTGCCTGTTGCCGCATGGGCGGCGGAAGCATCGTACCCGGCTCCTGCCGCTCCAGATCCACTTCCGGCTCCTTGAACTTTTCGGACGCGAAAACGTCGTCGGCTTCAACTTGTGCACCTGGAACCACCTCATCGCTATAGGTAATATCCATACGTTCCCGAAGATACTTGCGCGTGATGCGCCGCTTGCGCTCCTCCATGGTCTCCTCGGCTCGGACGAGCAAAGGAACCGCGCAGGCGAAAAGCAATAGAATCTGGACGTTCCGTTTCATGATCGATAAGCTACTTCTCATAACTCAGACCCGTCAACGACGCAATACGTTTAAAGTTTTATTCCGGCGATGCCTTGGTGAGTCCATATTTGCAGAAAATACAAAGCGGGAGCACATAAATGACTCCCCGAAGAAAAATAAGGAGGGAAAACAATGAATCTGATCCATGTGCTGCGACAAGAATGCATCCAGGCCCAGGCCGAATGCGCCTCGAAAGCTGACGTCCTTGCCGTCCTCGCCAAACTTGCCAGGCAATCGTCCACGCTGGGCGACATAGATGAGGCCTGGATCCTCAAAGGATTGACCGACCGCGAAGAGCTCAGCACCACCGGCTTTGGTAATGGCATCGCCATTCCGCACTGCCGCCTCGACGACGTCAAGGATTTCGTGGTCGGCATCCTGGCTGTTCCCAACGGCGTGGACTTCTCCGCCATGGACGAGCAGCCGGTCAGGCTGTTCGTGTTCATCGTGGCTCCCGCCAGCGGATCGAACGAGCACATTAAGATTCTCTCGGCCATCTCGCAGGTGCTCAACGT
>JAUVCG010000076.1 GCA_030595785.1 Kiritimatiellales bacterium
AAAACATCGGTTTTGGGAAATTGAGGAAAAAGGGCAGGGCAGGTCTTTTGCGCTTAATGCTTTTAAATGAATAAAAAATATCTAAACTGGGATTGTATTGAACGTATAAACGTATGGGCATACCCATGGAAGATAAAGCACAACAGGAAGAGCAGAAGGATGCCAGAGATGTCATCCTCGAGCTGAACTTTGTACCCCAGTGGGCGCGCAAGCCGCCGGGGGAAAACCATTATCGCGCGAAGGACTCTTCCGATTCCGGCCGCCGCGATCGGCGTGACGACCGTCGCCCACCCCGCCGCGATCCTCGCGATTCCCGCGATGCCCGTCCGCGACGCCCGCATCCTGATCGACCTGAACGGCCGGAGCGTGCCCGCCCGAGTGAACCGATCCGGGAGATTCCCGTTACCGTCTCTTTCCTGCCTGAGCAGAAACGCCTGGCCTCGCTCGTCCGGCAGATGCACCACTCGCGCCGTGCCTACCCATTAATGGATCTGGCAAACCTGTTTATCCACGATACCGAAGGCTATCTGGTGAAAATCGAGGCAAATAAGGATGCGCCGGACTTCACGATATTCCAGTGCAGGCATTGCAAGGCGGCTGCATGCTCGGAGGAGATGATCATCCATCACCTGATGTCGAAGCATCTGTCCGATATATACGAAAAAGAGGAGACTGAGACCGATCCGCCCGCCGGCCAGTTTGTCTGCGTGGCGCGTTGCCGCAAGAGCGGCGTATTGCTGGGACCTCCGAACCACCACAGCTATACCGACAAGCTCAACGAACTGCACCTGAGCCGCTTTTCGCACCTTACACTCGATGAATACAAACGCAATATCGAGACCGTCCGCGACGAGGAATTGATTGAGCAGTGGAAGCAGGAAAGCCGGAAAAAAACCCTCTACAAGCTGAAGTCCGATCCCGAGGCGGAGCCGGTTGACCTGCAAAAGGCCGAAACTGATTTCATGCAGAATCTTTCGTCGAAGTATGAAAAGACACACCGCGCAATTGTTCCCTCGAAAATTGCCCAGGGCCTGGATGATCGCGACATCACCCACGCCATCCGGCGGGTTTGGGCGAAGGAGAGCCATTTCCCGCTTTCGATGTCGTTTGCGATGCGCGCCGCCTTCCGGCACATGCACCTGCATCTGTTCAAAGCCGGAAAAATCAACTTTGTCACCCATATCAAGCCACGCCCCATCAAGCCCGAGGACACCATTGAGAGTATTGCCGAGGTGCTGGTTTTCCTGAAAGAGAATCCCGGCTCAACCCGGAAGCATCTGCTAGAAATCCTGCATCCTTCGCTCGATCCCGCATCAAAGGAGGCGAAAGAAGCCCTGCAACCGCTGGGCTGGTTGATCGAGCGTGGTCACATCATCGAATTCTTCAACGGAACCCTTTCCGTGCCTCTGGGGAGTCGCCGACGCTAACCTGATCTGTTTTCGTGCAATATTCCGCCCCGCCCACCGTTTTCCTCACGTAGCGGGAGGTGGAGTTGCGCTTGACGAAGCGGGCGCGAAGAAACATTATTTCCAGCGGTCGGAAAAGGAATATACAAATGACGGGAACCAACTTCATAAAAACTTTGATACCCATGGCAGTGCTGGTGGCCGGCATGGCTTGCGCAGAGGAGCCGCTATACAGTTCGGAGCGCTACGATGTGATTCTGGACCGTTCGCCATTCGGTGCCGACCCGTTGGATGTTGATCCCGAGCGGAAGGAAGCGCAAGAAGTGGCCGCGGCAGCAGCGGCGGCAGCCAAGGAACTGCGGCTGTGCTTCCTGCTCGAAAGCGAAAGAGGGGATATCCGCGCCGGCTTCCAGAACCTGAAGGCCAAGCCGGGCGATCCCAAGAGCGTTATCCTCATGGTTGGCGAAAGCTTCATGGGATTGAAACTGCTCGAGATCAATCTTGCCAACTCGCAGGCCACGCTGGAAAGCCGAGGCAAGCCGGTAGTCTTTGAACTCTCCAAGGCGCCCACCCCCGTAAAGGCCCCGGTAGCCAAACCCCAGGTACCGAAACGTCAGTTTGGCGGAGGCTTCCGCCGCCGCGAAGCGCCGGTGGAGAAGGCGCCGGTGGAGAAGGCGCCGGCTCCCCCGCCGGAGCCGAAGCTTTCGCCGAAAGAGCAGAAAAGGCGCCGCGAGGAGATCCGCGCCAACCTGCAGGACTACCAGATGGAGGTGATCCGCTCGGGCATGCCGCCGCTTCCGATTCCGTTGACACAGGAGATGGACGACCAGCTCGTGGCCGAGGGCGTTCTTCCTCCTCCGGAAGTGCAGGAGTAGTTCCTACCGGAGCAGTTCGGCGACGATAACGTCGAACTCGGGATCGCGGATAAGGAGCGTAATCTTGTCGGAATTCAGCATGTCCCTGGCTTTCAGGCTCTCAATGCTGGCGCGGATCTTTTCGTTCCGTCCAATAGCGGCCATTTTTTCACATAGGCCGGATTTGGTTTCGTGACCGGAAAGCACACCAAGATCGCGCAGTTCCTGCATGGTGGCGCGGTCATTGAACAGCCGCTGGATCGAAACATTCTGTTGAACCCGCTCGGCATCGCCGCTCAACAAATCCCCGGCTAGTTGTTCATCGGCGGCAAGCTGCTGAATCGAGTCGGCCGCCACGACCTTTTCGAGAGCCTTCATTCCCTCTGCCGGATTGCTGATCATGCGTGCTATCGCGGAAACCTGTGATTGGTTGTCTTTCTCGGGAATAATGAGGCGGGTGGTTTCGTAGACCATACGGCGGCTAAAACGACTGAAGTAGGCTTTTTCTGCGCCGGGGATGGAGGTTCCGGTTGCTCCGACCATGAACAGGTCGCCCAGCCAAAAGAGCAGTACCAGCGAGAGTATGCCGGCAACAGAGTTGATCGCACTGCCGCCGAGGGAACTGAGGACCGGGTGCCGAAAGTCCTCTTCCTTCTCTTTTTCCCGGTGTTTCGCGCGGATGTCGGACATGATGACATGAAAGATGAAAATAATGACCACGAAGGTCAGGCCTGCAACGGCAGGAACCGTAACGATTCTCGGACGATGGGCAACTTCACCCAGCCAGAAGCCGATGGTACGCCCCGCAAAGTAGGCGGCCACGTAGGAGATCACCACGCGCACAATCCCCAGCAAGGAGAGAAGGAAGCCTTTGTGCCAGCCCGCCAGAAAGCAGAACAGCAGAATTATTGCCGCCAGTATATCGATTGCCATGTGCATGCGAACTCCCGCCTCTGAACCCTTCCCATCCATTTATATGAACAGATCAGGCTAAAGATAGATTGTTATTTGCACTGCCGGAAGCCTAAAATTGGTCGTTAATGAGAGATGCGGTACGTATTGAACATTTAAATATTGCGTGCGAAGGGGCACAGCGAAAAATCCAATAACCAATAACCAATAACCAATAACTGATAAACGATCATGGAATTCTTATACGCGGCAGAGTTGAAGAAGCGGTTTACTTGCTACGGGCATTTTTATGAGCTGGTCATGATGGACGGCAAGCGGGCGAAGTGCCGTAGCGTGCTGGAGATTGTCGATGCCTCCATCCCGCAGGAAAATCCGGCCGATATTTCCGGTATGGAACCGGATGCGGTGGTTATCATGATGAACCCCGGCTCGTCGCACCCGAAGGATATCTATCACATCGACAGCGAGATTGAATATCCGCAAAGCAATGGATCCATGCGCAAGGAACGGGTGCTGACCCAGCCCGACAATACGCAATACCAGGTTATGCGCGTGGCGGTTTCCAAGGGGTGGAGGCATATCCGTGTGCTCAACCTTTCCGATCTGCGTGATCCGAAATCAGGAAGTTTTTTACAGAAGGTCGACGTGCTCGCAGAAATTATGGGCGGCCACACACACAGTATGTTTTGCAGGGAACGCACCGCCGAATGCACCCACTCGCTCAAGCGGAAGGGCAACAACCCGATCATGCTGGGGTGGGGACAGGATGCCGGTCTGATCCCGCTCGCCGAGCAATGCCTTAAGCGCATCGAGGGCGAGCCTCTCTGTACTGTCACCTCGGACGTCCATCCGTTGCTCAACGCCCACCCCAGCCCCATGCTTCAATCGAAAAAACTTCAATGGCTGGAAGACATGATCAAGGAGCTGGAAAAATGAACCCGGAGAAGTGCACGAAATCATCAATACCGGTGACACCGAACTGATCGTTACCTACTTTGGGCTCGTTGTAGAACCGTAGAGGATTAAAGCAGGGCTGCATTATTCTCACACCCACTTCCTTCGGTCGCTCAAGGCGACCAAGTCGCAAAGGTTCCCATACTTTGTGACTTCGTGCCGTTCATTCGGCTCGCACCAGTTCCATGAATGCCTGGAACGATTCAAAATAACGATTGCCGGCGACGTAGGCGTAGTCATTGTGCTCGGCATCATCGATCCAAAGATGCGCCTTTTTTCCCGGGGCGGCGTCGTAGAGTTTTTTGCCGTGCCAGAAAGGGAGGACTGTGTCTTCCCGGCCGTGTACAACGAGGACAGGACAGGTGGTTTGCTTGATATGTCGCAGGTTGTTGAATCTGTCCCACGGCATCAGCGGCACAATGGTCCTGACTCGGAAGGCAGAGACAAAGGTACTTTCCAATACCAGCCCGCCGACTTCGCGGTGTGCCGCCAGCCATGCGGCGGGGCCGCCTCCAACGGAGCGCCCTTGGCTGATAATGGTTTTCGGGGCGATGCCCTTTTCCTCGACGAGCCAGTGGTAGGCGGCATCGATATCCTGATACGCCTTGCGGACGGAGGGGCGGCCTGCGCTGGTCCCGTAGCCGCGGTAGTCGTACATCAGTACCGAATAGCCGAGCTCGTGAAACTGCCGCATGAACGGAACCACGTTGCCGAGATCTTCCGCATTGCCATGGCTGAACAGGATCGTGTGTTCAGCGTCCGGGTTTTCGAGATAGACGGCATTGATCTTCTCCCCGTTGCCGGAGAGAATCTTCAACTCCCGGGGCAAATGGGTGTAGCTCGGAATCTGCGGCGCAAAAATCAGCTTTTCTGAAAACAACCATGCAAAAAGGTTCAGGCTGATGTAGATCCCTCCGGCATACAGCACCACCCTCACTATCGTGTTTTCAGCCATGCAAAAATAGTAGGTTCCGCGGCATGGATGTGCAATGGAAAGTTTTCAATGGTTGGGAATCCGGTTGCGAACCCCTGCCGTATGAGGCTATGGTTCCTGCCGATGTTATAACCGTGAAAGATCGAATGGAGGGGCTATGTCCAGGATGATTAGATGTTTGGTGTGTGTTTTTGCGGCCGGGGCGGTACAGGCGCAGATGGCGCATGAGGTGTTGCTACTGGTAAACAAGAACTCGCAGCCGTCACTGCTGGTCGCGAATACGTTTGCGCAAGTGCGGCAGATCCCGAAGATGAACATCGTTTATCTCGATGTCCCGGAAAGCGCCTATGGCGGTACGGCCACGGTGACGCCGGATGAGTTTACAAAACTAATTTGGGAGCCGGCCAATGCCGCCGCGAAGGAGCGAGGGATCGACGGCCGGATTCTGGCGTGGGTCTACTCCGTCGATTTTCCGATTCGTGTAAAGACCGATCCGAGTGACCGCAAACAGATGTCGGTCGGCGGTCTGACGTTCATGCGCAACCAGATGCCGGGGCTGAGCCTGGTTGAAGAGGGAAAATACCTCTCCAAACTTTTTGGTGGCCCCAACGGGCGGCTGAAGATCAGCCTCAATTCGATGTCGCTCGGTATGCACAAGAACGGGCTGGGTATGGATTCACAGGTTCCGCCGGAGGCGGCCTATCTGCAAGGCGGTCTCGGTGACCGCATGCCGCTGCCGAGCATGATGCTTGGCTACACCGGCGAAAAGGGCACATCTGTTGATACCGTTCTTCAAACCATCATGAGGGGAAGAGCTTCGGACTATCGCGGTTTGCGGAAAGGAATCCATTTTGTGGTGAGCGACGACGTCCGATCAAAGTGTCGCGAGTGGCAGTTCTATCCCGCCGTCAACGATCTGAAGCAGCGCGGCGTCGAGGCTGTTGTGACGACTAACTTCCCGTCAGGCGCGGAAAATGTGATGGGCTTGCTGATGGGTGCCGAAACGGTCGACCCGTCTGCGATCAAGTCATTCGCACCCGGAGCGATGGCCGAGCACCTGACGAGTTGGAGCGCGGAATTTCAGAAGCCGCAAACCAAGGCGACCCAGTGGCTCGAGGCAGGGGCAACCGCTACCGCAGGTGCCGTGGTGGAACCCTATTCCAATTCCGATAAGTTTCCTTCTGCGCGTTTCTTCGTCCACTACGCGTCGGGCTGCAGCATGCTTGAAAGCTTCTACCAATCCATCGCCTGTCCATTGCAAAGCCTTCTGCTGGGCGATCCGATGGCCAAGCCCTATGCTGTTCCGCTGGGAGTCAAGGTGCTTGGCGCCAACGAAATCACCACGGATTTCACCTATTTTGCCAAGGCGGAGTCTCGTGTGCAGAACGTTGAGTACCTCTATTCTTTTCTGTTGGATGGGAAAGAGATTCGAGGTGTATCGGATGATCCCACCCTATATCTTCGCACAGGCAAGCTGGCGGATGGCTACCACGAGTTGCGTGCCGTTGCGCGCATTAAGCATCCTGTTGAGTTCAGCGCATCAGCCGAAAAGCCGTTCGCGGTGAATTATATGGGACGCTCTGTTTCCGTCCTTCCAACGATTGAAAAAATCGGGAAGCACGAGCACGGAATCAAGGTGCAGGCTGGCGGCATGGAGCTGCCTGAAAAACTGAGGCTCGTCAGCGGCGAACAGGTGCTCGACGAAAAACCTTACACCGAAGATGCCGAACTGGTGCTCAATGAACTCTTGATTGGTGAGGGGCCGAACCGTATTCGCGCCATCGCCATCTACGCAGACGGAATGGAAGTCTCCAGCGCACCGGTCAGTTTCGAAATTAAATTCAGCGCCGAGCCCTGACCTGTCCCCATGCGAATCGTGGAAACCCATAGCCCCGAAGAGACGTGGCAACTCGCCACCGAACTGGCCGGCGATCTCGGCCCCGGAACCGTCATCGCACTGCACGGCGACCTTGGCGCGGGGAAAACCTGCTTCATTCAGGGCTACGCCGCCGCACTGGGGATCGACGAGCCGGTAACCAGTCCCACCTACACACTCATCGGCGAATATGAAGGCCGCTTGCCGCTGCACCATATCGACCTCTATCGGCTTTCCGGTCCTGAAGAGGCGCTTGGCCTCGGGCTGGAGGAATATTTTGACGTCAACGGCATTACTGCCATCGAATGGGCCGAGCGCGCCGAGGGCCTGCTGCCGCCCGACCTCCTGCACATCCGGATCAAGGTCGACGAGCACACCGGAATGCGTACGTTCAGCATTTTCAGGGAGAACGAAGCGTGAGAATCTTTGCTATCGAACTGAGTTCCCGTTTTGGCAGCCTCGCCCTCGTCGAGGAGGGCGCTGTGGTTGCTGAAAAAAGCTGGGAGGAAAACTTTAAGAACCGCCAGCAGTTGTTCGACGCCTTGGCTGCCATGGAAATCGATTGGAACAGCATTGATTGTTTTGCAGCCGGGCGCGGTCCCGGAGCGTTCTCCGGCATGCGCATCAGCTTCTCCGTCGTCAACTCGCTGGCTGCTCCCGGCGGGAACCCGCTCTATGCGCTCAACAGCGGAGCGGCACTTGCCGCGCAGGTTGGCGCGGTATGTACCGTCGTGGTGGGCGATGCCCGCCGCAACAAGGTCTGGGCCGGCGTGTTTTCCGGCAGCGAGCTCGAAAAGGAGTTCCAGCTGCTGGAACGTGACGAACTGGCAGGCTTTGTTCCGCAGGATGCACTCGTCGTCAGCCCCGACCACGACCGGCTGGAGGAACTGCTCGCCAGCCTCCGGATCATGGAAAATGCCGGGCCGGTCTTCCCAACGGCTGGAAAGCTCGGTCAACTGGTTTTCCAAAGGCTGGAAAAGGGGATCGAATCCGAACCCTTCGAGCCGCTCTACATGCACCCGCCCGTCTTCATTGCCCCCCGTTTCCCGGCATAGGGATTTTTTGGGCTTCGGGCGTTGACTCGTTTTAGGCGGATGGGTATACATACGGCCTTTCACGCACCCGTGGTGAAATTGGTAGACACGCAAGATTCAGGTTCTTGTGCCAGCAATGGCGTGATGGTTCGACTCCATTCGGGTGCACCATTTCCTTTTACAATCAGGAATGCTTCGGAAACGGGCAGTCCTTTTGTTTTTTCCAGGGTTTTTACGTTTTGTCCCCAGCGAAGGCGCTATGGGTGAGAGCGCAACTCATCCGCATACCAGCGCAAAATACTTGAACTGCTCGGGATTTCGCGAGAGTTGTAGCCGGTAGCGAGAAAAGCGAAATTATGTAACCGACTCACCGCCGGATAGATACGAACATTCATTCCGAGAAGTTCGGGTTAACGCAGGATTCGAAGGCGGTCAGTAAATCGCCTTGAATAATCCTCCTTTGCTACGCGACCCATAAAGGAGCGGACGATGAGATCCTGAACTGCGTCGTGTTGTACCGGGAAGCTGTTCAGGATCATTTTACTCCTTTTTTCCGGCAGGCCGAATCGGCGGGCGAGTTCGGTAAAATCCGGCCGTCCATGGAACCCGTTTGCTTTAAAGTAGTCGCTTTCGAAGTCGTCAAACAGATCAAGGGCCATTCTGGTTTCGTTAGGCAGATGCATGGAGGTGCAGAGCAGATCGTAGGCCGGGCTGAGCAGATAATCCCCATGGATGGTTTGGACCAGCGAAAAGTTTTTTAGATGGGCATCCCCGTTAGAAAAAACAGAGTTGAAGCAGATCAGTCGGAAAAGTTTTTCGGCTTCGGTTTTGTAGGCGGCGCAGTATTTTTTGAGTAGGATGCCCAACTCCTCGTAACTGCCTTCGTATTTGTAATTCCGTCCGGTTTCCGGACTGCGGTTCGAGAGTTGGCAAAAATCCTCCTGCGCGATTTTCGTTCCGTCTGCATGGCGATCGAAGCGCTTCACCAGATAGGCTGGTTCGCCGTCGCTCAATTCGACGCAGGCATTCGGCGGGACGGGGATGCCGAAAAGTTGCCCGGCAATTTGCATGGTCAGGTGTTCGTTGGCCGGAACATCGGTCTGGAATGCGGGCAGGGGCGTGGAGGGTATGGGCTTGAGAATATATTCGCCGGCCTTTTCGACCGGTCGCAACTTTCCGCCACGGTTCAGCTGGAGCGAAATCTTGTCCTGCACCCCCGAAATCGACATGTGTTCGATGTGCTCGGTCCGGAATGAAATGACATCGTCCCTGGCAAAGGACAGGCGGTGTGGGAATTGCCTGTTTCCTCCGGCCAGCTGGCGTTGCGAGGCGGGGGTATAACCCTCGCTTTCGATCGGTTGCAATGAACTATGGCAAACCGGACTCACGATACATCCTCTTCAATTTCATGAACGGTTACATTGCCGATTACATCATCCTGTGCGGTTTTGAGCAGTCGCCCGAACAGGTCGGCTTCATCCAGCCTTAACACGCGGCATTGGATATGCATCGCCGTTCCTTCGGTCAACAGTCCCGCGAAAAAAGGGAAGAGAACTGGGGACTCATGCGGTTCATCCGGCCGCTTGGGCAGCGTCAGGCTGACGGATGGAAGATCCGGATGTTCGGCATACTTCTGGTAATAACTAAACCGGAATCCTTCCGTGGTTTCTTCCAGCACCCCGGAAGGAATGCCATTTACCCTGACTTCGCCTTTTCGCATTTTTCCTATCCTTCTTCAGTTTCGCGCGAGGTCTGCTTCAGTTGAATACGTATTTCCAGGCCAAGTGCGTCGAGCATTTTTCTCAGTACCTTGACGGAAGGGTTGCCTTTGCCTGATTCGACATCGCTGAAGGTATGAACCGAAACACCGCTCAACTCCGCAGCCGTTTTCTGGTCAATGCCAAGCACCTGCCGTCGTTTCGAGATTTGCACTCCTATCTCTTCCTTATCCAAAACGAACTCCTTAATTCAATATAGTGAATATTTAGCAGGCTCAATTGTTAATGCAATCATGAAACCCGAGATAATTTCATTATAATGAATATTAACTATATTGTTTCCTGGATACCGCACCGCTGGCTCCGGCATGAAACCCAAGCTATCGCATGTTTCCGGGGAAAGACACGTCTTTGTCGTTAAAAGGGAACT
>JAUVCG010000054.1 GCA_030595785.1 Kiritimatiellales bacterium
TTGTGTAAAATATTCTCCCCCTCCTCCGGAGGAGGGGGAAGCGCTCCCTCCGGGAGCACCGACCGGAACGGCTCCCTTTGGGAGCCTCGAACAGAACAAACAACAGAGCTAAAAGTGACAACTTAAAATCAGGACTGGACAGGTTGACGATACCCCGTTTACATTTATAGTTCATTGCTCGGAAACAGGATCAACGCTTAATAATGCTGGTTTGATTGCGGGGGATATTTATTCAGATCCTCCATTCCCCGGAATTTTGGTTGGTTATGAGAAATTTTCGTATTTACAACCAATCCCTGAACCCTTGCCCTCCTCACTGATTATCATTAGTGGATTAGGACTGATTTTATGGAAACGGGTCACGTATTAACGGCGTGTTGCCCAAACCGAAAAGACATGATAATGCTGGTTGTCAGACAAGAAAAATGAGTTCCGTAATTTAGTAAAATCTGGCAAAGGATCGATTCGCGAATCGGCATAACGAAGGAGAACCATGGCAATAGGCAAGGAAACAAGGACGCTTGGAATCAACATGAGGCAGGAGATGGCCGACGAACTGGAGAAACGCGCCAAGTCGATGCACCTCTCAGCCAGCAAATACTGCAAGATCATCCTCACCCAATGGATTGAATCCGGGAAAAAACTCAAACTCGCAGAAAGTTAGCAACCTCCTTTCCGGGGATTATGTTCAAGTTTCTCAAAATGCTGATCGGGATCATGCTGCTGCCCGCCTGCTGGGCGGTTTCGGTGGCGACCTATAATCTCTACCGGTTTTCCGGGGAATCGGTGACGCCGGACGGATTCGGGGTATGGGCATTGCCCGCCGGATTTGTGCTGTGGGTAGTGATCTTTTTCCTTTTACCCCGGCCTTCCCGAACATACGTACTTGGGCATGAGCTGACTCATGCCATGTGGGCCTTGATGATGGGCGGCGGCGTCGGGAAACTCAAAGTCGGGAAAAACGGCGGCCATGTGGAGTTATCGAAAACCAACTTCGTGATCACCCTTGCGCCCTATTTTTTCCCGTTCTACACGTTCTTCGTAATCGCCTTCTATTATCTGGCCGGCATCTGGCTGGAGGTTGAACCCTACATGGCGTGGTGGCTTGGCGCGGTGGGGTTTACCTGGGCGTTCCACATCACATTCACGCTGAACATGCTTGCTGAGCGGCAACCGGACATCCAGGAGCATGGCCGGATTTTTTCCTATGCGATCATCTACCTGATGAATGTTCTGGTGATCGGGGTATGGATGGTACTTGTGGGTTCCCCAAAGATTGGAAGCTACAGCGAGCTGATCGCCCGCGAACATGCGGTGGCCTACAACTATACCTACCGGCAGGTCTTTTCGGCGTGGCTCTATGTGGCGAAGTTTGTCAAAAATCTGAACTAGAGCATTTTTTGCTTCACCTGCCGCATTCTTACTTGCTGCGGCTTCGATTGGGTTTTCCCATGAAATTCAACATAGAACGGCTATGCCACATTCCGGAAGTCATGCTGGTCCGGCTCAACCGACCTGGGCACCTATCTTGCAGGCGGGGCGTGGATGCAGGCTTTATGCAGCGCGTGTGCGGCTTCCATCCATACTTCCGCAAAGGTGGGGTGGGCGTGGACCGTATTACCAAGTTCCTCGGCCGTGAGTTCCTCGCGTACGGCGATCACCATTTCGCTGATGAGATCTGTCGCGTGGGGTCCTGCGCATTGCGCGCCGAGAATACGGTCCGTTCCTGCGTCAGCAATGATTTTGACAAAACCTTCAGTCTCGTTTGAGGCCAGTGCCTTACCCATCCCGCGAAAATGGAATTTTCCGGTGCTGATGGACAAGCCTTGCTCCTTGGCTTCGGCTTCCGTTAGGCCGACCAGCGCAACCTCGGGGGAGGTGAAGATCACACCCGGAATGACAACCTCTTCGATTTTTTCTTCGTTCTTCAGCGCGTGTTCGACGGCATAGAGCGCCTGAGACGTTGCGGCATGGGCTAGCTGCATGCGTCCGGAAACATCGCCGATGCAATAGATGCCGGGGACGTTCGTGCGGCTAAGCTCATCGACTTCTATATAGCCATGCTCGTTAACGGCCACACCGGAAGCCTCGAGGTTAAGCCCGTCCGTTACCGGGCTGCGGCCAATAGCCACGAGCAGCATGTCGGCCTCCAATTTCTTATCCCCCGCCGTGGCGGTGACACCCTGGTCCGTTGCTGTAATGTTTTCCATGGCATTGCCAGTCAACAGGGTCATGCCCAGCGCGCTCTTCATATT
Organism: Kiritimatiellales bacterium; assembly: GCA_030595785.1. Taxonomy (GTDB): domain Bacteria; phylum Verrucomicrobiota; class Kiritimatiellia; order Kiritimatiellales; family Pontiellaceae; genus Pontiella. The sequence goes on from JAUVCG010000054.1 coordinate 2,256, forward strand.
TTTCTTCACCACCTGGCGCACATCTTTGTCGAGCAGCATCAGCACATCGGCCAGCAGCTCGACCACCGTCACCTTCACACCGAGACCGGCGGCCATGCAGGCCAGCTCGCAGCCGATATATCCACCGCCCAACACCAACAGGCTTTCAGGAAGCTCTTCCAGATCAAGGAAGGCGCGGCTTTCTACAATGCGTTTGTGTTGGGGAATAAAGCCGGGAACCGTCGAGGTGGAGCCGGTCGCAATAATAATGTTTTTTCCGGTGATCGCCTGCGTGGCTCCGTCGTTGCCCTTCACAGCAATCGTGTGGGTATCGCGGAACGACCCCGTTCCTTCGAAGACGGTCACACCGTGGGCTTTCAGCAGGGAGGCAATGCCGCTCTTCAGCGTCCCGACCACGTCATCCTTGCGCTGCTTCATGGCCGGATAATTGATCTTCGGCTTGTCGACACTAATGCCGAACGTGTCGGCATGTAAAATCTTCTGGTAGACTTCCGCCCCGGCGATCAGTGTCTTGGTGGGGATGCACCCGCAGTTCAGGCAGGTTCCGCCCAGCCACTCGCGTTCGATGATAGCAGTTTTCGCACCCAATTGGGCCGCGCGGATGGCAGCCGGATAGCCGCCCGGACCGCCCCCGATTACAAGTACGTCAAAATCCATTTGCTGTGTCTCCTTAAAAGATGACCGGAGTATTGGTATCTTATTTTAATAGAGTCAATCGAAAGGTGCCCGTTGGATCAATGTTGAAATTGCGTGGAATCTGCCCGCGCACGTATTCACGACCGAGCAATGTCAGCGTGCCGGTTTCGGCATCGATGCTGAAAATGGCAATGCTGTTGTGTCCACGGTTGGAAACATAGAGGAAGCGGCCGTCGGGAGAGGTGATGACTTCCGCCGTGGTGTTTGGAAGACTGTAGTCTTCAGGCAGCGTGGAAACCGTTTGCGTTTCATTCAGTGTTCCCTTTTCAGCGTCGTAGGTGAAGACGGTCACCTTGTTGCTCAACTCCAGATTGGTGTAGGCCAACTTGCCGTTGGGGTGGAACGTGAAATGGCGCGGGCCGCCACCCGGCTCAGTGTTGGTGAACGGCGGGTCGTTCGGCTCCAGCTTTCCCGTTGTTGGATCAAAGCGGTAGATCATGATCTTGTCGATGCCAAGGTCGGCGACAAACGCGAAGCGGCCATCGGGTGAAGTGTTGATGGAATGCGCATAGGCTTTATTTTGCCGTTTGGGATGAACACTCGATCCGGTGTGCATTTGCGTGGAGGAGGGGGGTGACAGCGAGCCGTCGGACAGCATGCCGTCTTCCACTATGTTGAAGGCGCTGACCATGCCGGCAGAGCGACCTTCAAACGAGCTGCCGGCTCCGGTGGCATACATGTGTTTTCCGTCGGGATGAATGGCGATAAAGCCCGGGCGCCTGGCTTTTGAAACCCGGACGGAATCGGAAAGGGTACCGGTCTTCATGTCCAGTTCGGCCATGTAGATACCGCACTGATCTTCTTTGGCCGATGTGCCGAAATAGACGCGGCAGGTGTCCGGTTTGTCGCCAGCCCATCCTGTAAGGGTTGAGGCGGCAAGCGCAACGGTTCCTATCAGGGATGTATTCATGTACTCTTCCTTATATCCGCTCAAGGACGAGGCCGGTGCGTGAGGGGATGTAGATGTTAATTTGGTGGCGTGTGGTGCCGTTGTCATCAAAATCGAAGGTTTCAAAAACCGGTTCGCCTTGAACGCTGTCGTATCCACCGAATGCGCGGATATCGGTATTCAGGATGAGACGGTAGGTGCCGGGCGGAACGTCAATGGGATAGTCGGTAAACGACTTGCTCGGGTGGAAGTTGAGGCAGAAGATCAGGCCATGGTGCTCATAGGCTATGAATTTATCGCCCTGGTTGATGAGCCGGTGCAGGACTGGTTCGCTGCCGATAATGCCGTGCTCGCGGACGAGATTGACCATAGCCTGGTCAAAGTCGGCAAGGTAGTGGAACTTAAGTTCCGGGTTATCGCGCAGGCTCCATTGGCGGCGGGCGTACTGATACGACCAGTCGTTGCCTTCGCGCGGGAAGTCAATCCATTCGGGGTGGCCGAATTCATTGCCCATGAAGTTGAGATAGCCGTGTGCCGCAGCACCGATGGTGGCGAGGCGAGCCATCTTGTGCAGCGCAAGACCGCGGGAGACCACCAGGTTTTCGGAATCGCGGTGCATGCTGTAGTACATTTCCTTGTCGATAAGCTCAAAGATGAAGGTCTTTCCACCAACGAGTGCCTGGTCGTGCGATTCGACGTAGCTGATCACCTGCTCGTCGGCGCGATGGCTGGTCAACTCGTGGTAGAGCCAGCTCATATTCCAGTCATCGTCGGGGGTATCGTTGGCCAGCTTAAACCAGCAGTCGGGCGTGCCCATGGCAAGACGGTAGTCAAACCCGCATCCGCCTTCCTTCCGCGACGCACCGAGACCGGGCATCCCGGAAACATCTTCAGCGATGGTGATAGCGGCGGGGCGGACCTCGTGAATAAGGTCGTTAGACAGTGCAAGATAGGCATGAGCATCAAGATCGACAGAGCCATCGAAATAGCATGAATAGTCGGTGAAGGCGGCGCCGAGTCCGCGGTGATGGTAGAGCATGCTGGTGACACCGTCAAAGCGGTAGCCGTCGAAATTAAACTCATCGAGCCAGTAGCGGGCATTGGAAAGCAGGAAGTGCATGACTTCGGGTTTGGCGTAGTCGAAGCAGCGCGAGTCCCACGCATCGTGGTCGCCGCGGTCGCCGTCGTGGAAATACTGGTAGAGGGTACCATCGAAGCGCGAGATGCCTTCTTCTTCGTTCTTGACCGCGTGCGAGTGCACAAGATCCATGATGACCGCCAGTCCGGCCTCGTGACAGGCATCGATCAGCTCCTTCAGTTCCTCGGGAGTGCCGAAGCGTGATGAGGCGGCAAAAAAGTTGGAGACATGGTAGCCGAACGATCCATAGTAGGGGTGCTCCATGATGCCCATGAGCTGGATGGTATTGTAGCCCATTTTAACAACACGCGGCAGGATCTTTTCCTTGTATTCAAGGTAGGATCCAACCTTTTCTTCTTCCTGGGCCATACCGACATGCGATTCGTAAATGAGCGGCGCGCCAACCGGTTGCGCCGGGTCCGGGAATTTCCATAGGTAGGGTTTTTCCGGTTGCCAGATCTGAGCGCAGAAGACGTGCGTTTCGGGATCCTGCACGGCGCGTCGGCAGTAGACCGGAAGCCGATCGCCCTCGCCGCCGGGCCAGTACAGCTTCAGCTTATAGAGATCGCCATGTTTGAGCTTGTCGGCAGGCAACTCGATTTCCCAAACGCCATGCGCGTCGCCATAGTGGAGCGCGAATTCACACTGCAGCTGCCAGTCGGAAAAATCGCCTACGAGATAGATGGCGGTGGCGTTAGGCGCCCACTCGCGGAAGATCCACTTCCCGTCGCGGAAATGCAGGCCGAAGTACTCGTGCGCATTGGCGAATTCATTCAGGGTCATGTTTCCGCGGGTCAGGCGGTCTTCTGAATATCGAATGTGGTCGGCGCGTTGCTGCAGCTGACCAAGGTAGGGTTCCAGCCATGGATCGTTGGAAAGTTTCGCAAGATCAGGGTTTCTCATAAAATACCTATTTCCCGGTCTTCTCGAACACCTCGTCTACGAGCGGGCGGTGGAGCATCTGCTGGTAGATATCAATGTAGGACTGCGCCGTCACGGCATGGTTAAAGCGCTTTTTGCTTTCATCCATGATTCTGCTGATCTGAGTACTGCGGTTCTGCTCATCGAGCCGATAGAAGTCCATTGCCCGGTCGATCGCCCATGCGAGGCCACCGGAGTCGTAGCTTTGGAAAAGGAAGCCGTTGCCGGCGTTTTGTTCAACATCCACGTTTTCGATGGTGTCGTGGAGTCCGCCGGTGTCGTGGGCAATGGGGAGGGAGCCATAGATCGCACTCATCATTTGCGGAAGTCCGCACGGCTCGAACAGCGAGGGCATCAGCAGGAAGTCCGAAGCGGCAAAGCCGATGTGGGAGAGACCTTCCTCAAAGTTGCAGACCGCAACGCGTTTGTAGAGATCATGCTGATAGGCAATGTCGTGGAAGGTCTGCTGGTATGCGCCATTGGCAACGAAAACGATTTGCAGGCCATCGTCCCAGTATGTATCGATGGTTTGGAAGAGGATTTCCGCAACGAGCTGACACCCTTTTTGAACCGGGTCGAGGCGCGATGGCCAGAAGAACATCGGCGCATCGGGATTTACTTCCAATCCGAGGCGTTCCTGCAACTGCACCTTGTTATTGCGTTTAGCCTCAACGTGGTTGGCAGCATCGTAGTTTTCAAGTAGAAACTCATCGGTTTCAGGATCGCATGTGGCGTCCGGAGAGTTGAGGATTCCGGTTGCGCAGCCCGCATGATATTTACTGGCGATTTCCCACTGGATGTCGCCCGGAATAAAGTCGTGTCGATTGTCGACGATCTCCTTCATGAAGGTAGGGCTGACGGTATTAATGAAGTGCGAGCTGAAAATGCCGCTGCAGAGCAGGTCGACCAGGTTGGTGTCGCGGCTTTCCTCATAGTTGTAGGGCGGCCAGCTGTAGAAAAGGTTGCTCCAGAATTCCGCAGCATCAATTCCACGGTCTTCGATGGTGGCGAGCGTAGTCTTGACGGTATGGATGTTGTGGAAGGTGAAGAGGCTGGGGATGCCGAGCATGCGCGCCTCGCCCGGGATGAGACCGGTCATCCAGTCATTGCAGTGGATGAGGTCGGGTTTAACGGTCGGGATGATGTTGTTGATGACTTCGCGTTGGAAGGCAAGGGCAATTTTCAGATCGGTTTGCTCGGAGTTGGTGTAGACGCGATCCTGATAGTAGAAAATCCGGTCTTCAGCCAGATGGATGCGGTCTTCCGGCAGCTTGCTTTTATAGATCAGCAATTCATCGTCGATAAAACTGCCGATATCGACGTGGAACATCTTGCGGTAGTGCGGCAGAGCGACGTGGACATCCGCCCCCAGTTCGTAGAGCGCCGAAACCAGCGAGGCCGAAACATCCGCCAGACCGCCCGCCTTGGCTGAGAGCCTGTTCGTCATATTCCCCATGCCGGAGGGCAAATAGGTGATCTCAGGGGTGACGATCAGTATGCGAGGGCTTTTGTGTTTTGTTGTCGCCATGAGCGGATTCCTTTCGTGCACTTCCAATTGAAACAATCACCGGAGACGTTTACAAGGCTATTGTGCCGTGCAAGTCGAAAGGAATCGCATGCAAAAAGGTCTCGTGCCGCGGAAACGGACCCCATCCGGAAAGCGCTTAGTTAGACCTCGCTCCGGCTTTTACAAGGACGCCCAGTATTTTCTGGTTTCCATTTTGGAGGGCTCGTCCATATGCGGTCGAAATGATCCGGTAGCCCCCTTCTTGAGCAGGGTTCGAGGCGTTCTCTTTATTCATGGTTCTGTTTACATCCGCCCCTAGGGAGATCAGCGTTTTCGTCGCTTCAAGGTCGTTATTACTGACCGCATACATCAAGGGAGTTGCTCCCAACCCGGATCTGGAATTTACACTTACCCCCTTCGATATCAGGTACTTGATGAGCTCGCTGTTCCCGCTTTGCACAGCGAAAAAGAGAGGGCTTAATCCACCTTCCTGAGATCTGGCGCTTCCGAACAGAGTGGTTGTTGCTTCAAAGTAGCGAGTCTTGGCATGCAGGTCTGCGCGCTTGCTTTCAATGAGGTATGTCGCGGCTTCCAGATTGCCGCCCTCACATACAGCCATCAGCAGGGTGCGACCGTCTGTCGCCAAGTCCTCCCAATCGTCTTCAAAATCATACTTCCTGACGACGTACAACACGGACTCGGGATTATGGCTTATCAGCAGGTCGTCTATCCGGCCAAGAGTTGTGCCGTCGGGCTGGGGTCCCCTGTCCATGGTTTTGTAGATCTTCTTAAAGATTTTGGGTGCATACTGTTTAAAGAGGGTTGGACTTCCACCCAGGTCAGCCAGATTGATTGAATACATATCGGTCTGGCTCGATTCCGTTTTTACATAGTCGTAAACGGTGCGGTTTTTGTATTTGAGTGACCAACTGAGAAGCTGATCATAATCCTGAAGTGTCAGAGGCTGGATCTCCTCGCGGAACTTGATCAACCGGAGGGCAATTCTGGTCGTTTTGACGTTGTTGCTTTTTATGGAGGTTTCAATGGCTTCGTCAAGATGCTGTTGGTGGACCAGGCGTAAGGTCGGATCGGGAAGGATGAGCAAAAATTTGGTTTCCTTCGCCGAGAGGGGTCCATGCCATTCGTTAAGTTTCAGGACATGGATGACGGCGTGTTCAAGGTCGGCCATCAAGGCCTCGGCAAAGTCGCGGCCAAAGCCGGTTTCGTCAATATCAACCCGGTTCATGTCATATCCGAGACCGACCAGCTCGCAGGCCAGAGCTTCGTCTTTCAACTCGTGGCAGACGTAGTCGCTTAGGGCTTGCATCATTTTTTTTGTTTTCGGATCAATGTAGATAACGGACTTTAACGTGGGCATATGGTCCAGCAGGAACCCGATCCTCTCCGTGTTCTCCTCTCCCATGGCGGTTTCGATCATTTCGGCGAAAAAACGGCAGAATTTGGTATTGAACTCGGTTTTATCCAGGGGCAACTCCAGCCTGTAGTTGTCGGCCTTGAATGCCCCTATAGATTGGTTGAAGAACCTTACGCTATAGTCATCCGCGGCCTTGTTCATGAAAATCGACAACGATTTTTCCGGGTATTCCGACATGAAGTAATCCCGCCAGTGCTTGCCCATCTGCCACATCTTCAGGAGTGCAGCATATTGGGTGTCGACCTTGGCGGAATTGGACACGGCCCATTTGAACGAATCCAGATCCCGGGCCTGCATGGACAGCTCGTAGACCTGTCCGGGGATTGGTTGAAGCTGGCCGCCGTATTTCTTCATAAAAACAGGCACCTCTTCAGAGTCCGGCCAGTCGGCCTCCAGTTGGCCTGCGTTGTCGTAGGCGCTGCGGAGGTAGTTGATTCGGGTTTGCGGATTGTATGTTTTATAGGCTTTCTTTAAGTCAGATTTAACAATGGCTACATCCGTCTTTGCATCGATGCCGGGCTCCAGTCTTTTGGAACATCCCGACTGGAAAACAGAGCATGCCAGAAGCGATACAGCCAGAAGTGCTACGGTTATTTTTTTCATTCGGTAATCCTGCATGCGACCATCTTCCTCTTTTTGTCCATCCCGACAAATCGTGATCCATCACGGTTCCAGACTTATCCCCAGATTACGAGGCCAAAGTATACCGAGGCCAAAGTTCAATAGGGTTCATGCCCCATTTCCGAGAAACGCTTTCCTTCGTTTTGCTCAAGTGAAGCGTGGGCTACACCACGAGGGGTTAAACCGACAACAGTTCCTGCACATCGTTCCAACTCAGGCCCTGCTCAAAGGCACCGTCTTTTTCAAGCGTGGCATCGATGACACTCTTTTTCTTCTGCTGCATTTGGAGCACCTTTTCTTCAACGGTGTTCTTGGTGATAAGCTTGACGCTGTAGACGGTATTTTTCTGGCCGATACGGTGGGCGCGGTCGGTCGCCTGTTCCTCGACGGCGGGATTCCACCATGGATCGAAATGAATCACCATGTCGGCACCGGTCAGGTTAAGACCACTTCCGCCGGCCTTGAGGCTGATGAGGAAGAGGGGAATAGAGCGGTCGGTATTGAAGGTGCGCACCCGTTCCTGTCGATTCTTGGTGGAGCCGTCAAGATAGCAGTATTTCAGCTTTCGCGTTTCCAGCTCATCGCGGATGATAGCCAGCATCGAGGTAAACTGGCTGAAGACCAGGATGCGGTGCCCGGCGTCGAGTGCTTCATCAACGAGTTCAAAGAAAAGTTCCATCTTGGCGGAGGGATATTCGCTTTCGAGTCCGGGCAGCTTGAGCAGATCGAGATGACAACAGGTTTGCCGCAACTGCAGCAGGGTTTTGAGGATTTCCATCCGTGATTTATTGAAGCCCTTCTCGTCAACGAGGCTGCTGATTTTCTTTTTTGCGCCATCAAGCAGTTGTTTGTAGACCATGTGCTGGTCCTTGCTGAGCGTGCAGTGGGCGATGCGCTGGATCTTTTCGGGCAGGTCTTTTGCAACATCCTTCTTAAGGCGGCGCAGGAGGAAGGGGTGCAGCTTGCGGCGCAGCTTGATCTGTGCAAGTTCGGCTTCAGGGCCACCGGCCTGGATCGGCAGCTCGTAGTTTTCGCGGAAGCTCTTGTGGTGGCCCAGATAGCCCGGCATCAGGAAGTCCATGATCGACCAGAGGTCGGCGACACTGTTTTCAATGGGCGTTCCGGTGAGCACAAGCTTGTGGTGAGCCTGCACCTTTTTAACAGCAGTGGCATTCTGCGTTGTGCGGTTCTTGATGTGCTGCGCTTCGTCAAGCACGGCAACCAAGAATCGGTGTTTGAGATATTCATCGAGGTCGCGGCGGATCAATGCGTAGGAAGTTATGACCAGGTCGCTTTCAGCAATCTTGTCCCAGTGGTCGTGGCGGTCGCTGCCGTGCATCTTCTGTACGCGCAGTCCGGGCGTGAATTTTTCGGACTCCTCGGCCCAGTTATCGACGAGGCTGGTGGGACAGATGATCAAGGCGGGTTCTTTGTTTTCATGCTGAAGCTGGAGCCATGTGAGCGTCTGCAGGGTTTTGCCCAGCCCCATCTCGTCGGCCAGGATGCCGCAGAAGCCGCTGCGCTCAAGGAATCGCAGCCAGTAGACCCCCTCTTTCTGGTAGTCGCGCAGAGTGCCCTCAAGCGGGTCGCCCAACGGCACCGGCTCAAGTGTGGTTTTGCGATTCTGTGACTCTGCTTTCTTTATCCAATCCGGGGCGGCCTCTACGTCGGCACCATCGAGAGAGAGAAGTGACGACTGCACATAGGCGGCATGGATGTCGTTCATCCGGAATGTACCGGGCGACGCACCGGCGCCAACCGCGCAATCGCTGAATACCTCGCGCGTGGTTTCAATGGCATCGATGTCGAGCAGAATGGTGCGGCCCTTCTTTTCGATAAATGCTTCACCCATGTTAATGGCGCGCTGGATATCGGCATCATCAAGGCTCTGCCCGCCATGGGTTTCATAGTCGTAGCCGACTTCGAAAAACCCCGAACTGGCGGAGGGGTTGATGTGCACGACCGGTATGGTCGATTCAGCCTGTTCCATAAAGGCCGCCACCATGCCGTCCAGATCAATTCGCCAGCCGAGCCGCTGGAGGCGCGGCATGCCGCCGCCGAGGAAGTTGAGCACCTCGCGGGTGCCGCGAATCTGCATCAGCATGTCCCCGCGTCGTCCACGGAAACCAATGTCGGCGACGATCTCCAGCGCCTCCTTCTCAGCGTCCGGATTGCGCACCTGGAAATCGAGCAGGTCGTTCTCGGCCGGAATGGAAAAATGACCAAGTGCTTCGTCGCGCCCGGCGACAAGCTGCACGATTCCGTATTCTGCATGGAGCGTGGCCGAAAGAACACTTTGCGTTCCTTCCACCACAAGCCGGAAGCGTGGTTTGGCGGGGCTGAGTGACAGCATGTCGGGGAAAACATTGGTTTCGAGCGCCATCAACTTTTCAAGCATGGGCAACTCATTCTTCATGAACCCCGGAATGGCTTCGCGTGGGATGCGCACGGGCGCATCGTAGATTTTGCGCAACGGACCGGGAAGCACCTTTTCAAGTTTCGTGAAAATTCCGCCCTGCAAAATCCAGCCATTGCCGCCGCTTACCGCGAACGTCATCGGTTCGCCCTGTCCGGTATGGATGGAGAGCACCAGTTCACCGCTCTCTTCATCGAGTACCATGCGGACAAACGTTGCGGTAACGCCTTCGTCCACCATCAAATACCCGTCGAGTCCTCCCTCGTGGATTTCCTTTCCGTGGCAGAGTTCGAGAATGTTGATGAAATCGGAGAGCGTGGCCGTAAATTTTCCTTTGGCAGGCCCTTCGCAAATGTCCTCCAAAACAAACAGGAGGTTGTCGTCGGTTGAGTCCAGGGCAAGCGGCAGGGTCTTGGATACTTCGTTCAGCGGGATTGCTTTTCCGTCCATCTCCACTGCACACCGCATCGGGACTTCGCAATCCTTCAGATGATCGCGCCAGCTCTGCTTGAGCGTAACGCGCAATGCCGCCGGTGTGCCGTTGGTATCGCGGGTGTGGTAGGCCGTCTCGTCGAAGGTCGCGAGGCGCTCCGCGCGCCGTTTTTCCTCCTCCATCTTGTCGACACGGTGGGGGTCGCTGTACAGCCGCACAGCCTCAAGTCCCAGCGCTACGAGATGTGCGCAGATTTTACCCTCTTCCTTGTTTTCGCGGCAGGGGCAGTGGTTTTCCACCAGACCATCCGGCAGCACCTCAAACTTACTGCGCATGCCGCGAATCCCGATCGATAGCTGGCCGGTCACGAAAGGGGCGTCGTACTCCACCTTTTCGACCTTGCCCCGTTCAAACAGTGTCATTCCGTCACGGAAGGCTGCTTTACCTGCCCAGTCCTGCAGAATCTTATGGGTAAACGGTACGTGCTTCATCTGAGATTTTCTTTAAACTCCCGCTCGTGAACTCGCTGAAGGCACGAAGCTCACTAAGGGGGTAATGGGTGATGGCATCTTCGTACTACTATCCGACAACTTCTTGTTTTCTCTGCACGTTTTTTCAGCACCAAGATCGCAAAGCCCGCAAAGAGAACGGGTTCCAATCATACCCGATCCTTTGCGCGCTTTGCGTCCTTCTGTAAAAACATCCGTGTCCATCGGTGCTCATCCGTGGTTCAGGTTTTTGTGTGTTTGGTGTATTTCGT
>JAUVCG010000124.1 GCA_030595785.1 Kiritimatiellales bacterium
CCCGGATACGACAGGCCCGACCTGAACGAAGGCTGCGAAATCTGGCAGCAGCTCAAAAGCATCGATATCGCCAAACTTCAAATCCAGCGCAATAAAACCGAGATCGCCAACCTGGAAACAGAAGTGCTTATCGAAGTGGGACGCTCGCAATCGGTTCAGAACACCATGGTCTATTACGGCAACAAGCAGGCAAGTTTGACCGAGTGGATCGGCCACATCAATGCCGCGCAGGCTTTTGCCAACGAAATGGCTGCCGCCGCCGATGGCATTTCTGTCTCCGGCGGCTTTTTGGGCTGCAGCGTAAGTGTGAGCCCTGGCGTCGCAGCGCATGCCGTCAACGCCGTAGTGCAAGCAGCAGGTGAAGAGGCCAAGGGTCAGCTGGACGCCGACAAGGAAAGATTGGCTGCTCAAGAAAACACAAAACTGGAAAATATCGAAAGCGCCACCAAGGTGGAAACCCTGATGCTGGGCATGAAGACCCTGGCGATTGATTCGCAGGAAGCCGCGATACTGCTCAAACAGGAACTGGGGCGTTTGTCCGCGCTGATTCGCGAGAAAGAGGATCTGGATCGGACCTTGGCCGGGAGTCAGCAGAGCCTGTCCGAACGCTACTTCGCCGACCCGGTCCACCACCTGCGCCACCAGCACCAGACCATGCTGGCCAACCTCTCGTTCGACGAGGCGCAAAAGTGGCTCTACTTCATGGCACGCGCGCTGGAATACAAATGGAACACGCCGTTCATGAACTATTTCTACCTCGGCCGGAAATGGTCGTCCGACACGCTCTTCAAGCTGCGCAACGCCGAGGAGCTGGAGCAGTTCTACTATGCCATGGTCAGCTTCAACAGCCTCGTGCAATTGCCGCAGGACGACTTTTTCGACTGGTTCTCCGTGCGCGAGGATTTCCTGGGCTACAGGGAGTTCGACGACACCGGCACCAACGTGCTCTACTATGCCGATCCGTCCGACCCCGACGCCCCCGCCACGCTCACCGCCATGGAGGCGTTCCGCAGCTACCTGCAAACCAAGATGGATGCCATCGGCAACATTAAGCTGGCCTTCAGCACGCGGCGCGAAATCCCCGGCGGCACCTTCTACCGCGGCGCGCGACGCGACGACAACGGCAACGTCCTCAGTGCCGGCCTCTTCCTCGACAAGATCAAGTGGCTCAAGATCAACCTGCCCGGAAGCCACTCGCTCGGCCGCACGCAGCTCGCCGGCGAACTCTCCTACGGCGGCACTGGATTCGTTCGCAACTTTGATGTCGGCACCTTCCATCCCACTCGCCCCGACCGGCTGCAAAACGAGGAGACCGCCTACAGCACGCGCTACTGGTATTTCCACGCGCCATCCGCAAAATGGCGCTTCAGCGAATCGCTCAAGTCGCCCGTCACCATGCAGCTCAGCGCCGACCCGCGCGTGCCGCCAAGCGTGCAGGAGATCGACATCTTCAAGGAGCGCAGCGTCGCCACCACCGGGTGGAATCTAACCGTTCCGACCGAAGACCTTGGCATCCCCGTCCTCGACATCGACGAGCTAGACGACATCGAGCTCTACTTCTACCACTATGCCGTCTCGCGCCAGATGCCGGAAAGCGGATACTCCGCCATGGCGACGTTGGCCGAAGGAGAGGAAGCCACCGCCCCGCGCGAAATCCCCTTCCCCTACAACCTGCGCTACGAATCTAACGAATAATAATTCCCACACAGAGACACGGAGGCACAGAGTTTTTGAGATTCCCCCACTCCGTGCCTCTGTGCCTCCGTGGTAAAAACCACCCGCCAAGAATCATTTTGTCCATAATTATTTTGTAAACCCCTCCGCATTGCCTCAGCCTGCTTCCATTATGAAAGCGGTGTTGATTGTTCTGGATTCCGTAGGTATCGGCGAAACACCGGATGCGGCGGAGTATGGCGATGCAGGCAGCGCGACGCTTCCAAATATTGGAAACGCGGTCGGTGGCCTCGATTTGCCTACCCTTCAAAGCCTCGGCCTTGGGAACATTCCGCCGCTGCTGCCGCACGGTCTTCCCATTAAAGACTGCCCTGCCGTCGAAAAGCCGCGGGCCTCCCATGGTGCCATGCAGGAAATGTCGCAGGGCAAAGATACCATCACCGGCCATTGGGAAATCTGCGGGCTGGAGATCAATCCCGCCTTCCACGACTTTCCTAAAACGTTCCCCTCATTTCCAAAGGAGCTGACCGAAGCCTTTGAAAAGGAGACCGGGCGTCCGATCATTGGAAACAAGGCCGCGAGCGGAATCGCCATCATCGAAGAGCTGGCCGAGGAACACATGCGCACCGGCGCATGGATTGCCTACACCAGCGCCGACTCCGTTGTGCAGCTCGCCGCACACAACGACACCATCCCGCTCGACGAACTTTACCGCGGCTGTGAAATCGCCCGTCGCCTATGCGATCCACTCAAGGTCGGGCGGGTCATCGCGCGCCCGTTTAAAGGCGAACCCGGCGCATTCGAGCGGACGGAGGATCGCCGTGACTATGCCTACACCCCCGAAGAGCCGCTCATCACCGAGCGACTCTTCGACGCAGGTGTGCCGGTTTACGGCGTCGGGAAGATTGAGGATATCGTTGCACATCGCGGAATTACGGAGAGTATCCATTCGGGAAGCAGCGCAGAATCGCAGGAGGTCGTTGAACAGTTCATGCGTAAGGAGGGCGACGGCTTTATCTTCGCGAACTTCATCGACTTCGACATGCTCTATGGACATCGCCGCGACCCTGAAGGCTATGCCGCCGCATTACGGCAAACCGACCAATGGCTGGCATCGTTCCTTCCCCGGATGGAGTTGGATGATGTGCTGATTTTGACGGCTGACCACGGCAACGACCCGACCTTTAAGGGCACTGATCACACACGCGAGTATGTTCCGCTGCTGGTATACCGGCCAAATCAACCCGGAAAGAGTCTTGGCATCCGGAAAGGATTCTACGACATTGCCCAATCGCTCGCGACCCTGTTTAATCTTGAACCGATCCCCCGAGGGGAATCCTTTATATAAGGAAAGAACATACCATGAATAAGACGATATCTCTTTTGGCATCCACCGCTCTGCTGACACTCACACAGGCGGGCTACAGCGACCAAAGTAACGAACATAAAAAAGCTGTCGCTCCCATTCCGCAGCAAGAAGCTGCTGCCCAAGTACCCGCTCCGCAGCAAGAAGTAGCCGGGACTGCAACTATTCCGCAGCAGGAGGTGGTTGAGGCCGCGCTCTACGGCAAGGTCGAAACGATCAAGAAAGCCCTGGCCCAGGGTTATGAGGTTAATTCCCGCGATCCCGAGAAACGCACGGCGTTGATGTATGCTTCTTTCAACGGCCAAACCGCGATCGTAAAGATGCTCATCGATGCCGGTGCTGATGTAAATGCACAAGACACGGTCGGCACCAGTGCACTGATGTTTGCGGCCAGTGCCCCCAGCGGATCCGAAACCGTCCAGGTTCTGCTCGATGCCGGCGCCAAGATCGATATGATCGACAATAACGAGCACTTCACCGCCCTCATGTGGGCCGCCGCCGAAGGGCAGGCCGAAAACGTGAAGCTGCTGCTCAAGCACAAGGCCGATGTCTCCCTCAAGGATGTCGACGGCGACACCGCCGAGTCGTTCGCCACCAAGAAAGGCCACGCCGCCATTGCACAACTTCTTAAAGATGCAGCAAAAGGGCAAACTCCCGTAATAACAGAAACGGAATAAGCCCCCACTGTTCAGCGCAGTACACTCATTGATCCCGTCTACATTAGATCCATGATGATTTTGACCAACGTTTTGTATTCAATGAACGTGAGAATCGGATTTTTGCCCAAGGCAACATAATCTCGGTACATATCTTCCAGCGCCGTATCGTCAATTTCAGGCTTAACGCACTTTTCATCCTCCCGGGAACCCTCCAAAATAGAAAATCTGACCTCGCCAAGAATTGATTTGGCATTTTGTTCGCCGTATTTTTTGATTAAGCGATATAGCTTTTCGTCCATTTCCTTTCCTGCAATACGTTCGTTATTGTGTTGCGAAATAGTGTCTCAAGGCATCCCTCACCACATCCGATCGCGACAATCGTTTCTTTCTCTGGCAGTGCTCGATGTGGCCGTTTAATTCGGGGCTTATCCGCACGCTAACGGAGTGCGGTTTCTTAAAGTTATTCGCACATGATATTTTTCGAACCATTCACCCCCGCCCTTAATTAAAAGTAAGCTTACTTATTATTTGTTTTTGGTCAAGGTGTTTTATTGCATTAGATATTTTTTGTTTTTCCACCGAGGGTGTTGTATTTTCACTCCTCAAATGGAAGGCGGTTGAAATTTGGAAAACACGGAACAACTGAGGCACTGGATCAATCAGAAGGTGGAGTCGGACTATGATGGCAACCTGACCACCTTTGCCGAAAACACCGCTGTATCCAGGCAAACCTGGATGAATATTCTGAACAGCCGGTACAGTTCCTTGCGCCAGCAAGCTGTCAATGACCTGTGCAACCTGTTTGAGCTGACCGAACTCGATCTGTATCAGATTGCCCACCCAGAAGCCGCCGGCTATGTAGCGATTCAGGAAGCCCCGGTGGCCTACCATCCCAAAGACGATGCCGAGCGAGTAGCCAACTTCCTACGCAAAGCATCAAAGAAAGATCGGGAATTTATCTACGATGCCGCAGAACGATGCGGATTCAGGCGCAGCAAGAAGTAGCAGTAGCGACCGCGAACTTATGAACACACAATTCCTACGCGAAGCGATCCGGCTTTCCGAAGAAAAAATGGAAGCCGGAGAAGGCGGCCCCTTTGGTGCCGTTATCGTAAAGGATGGCAAAATCGTCGGACGCGGATGGAACCGCGTCACCTCCGCCAATGATCCCACAGCCCATGCCGAAATCATGGCGATTCGCGACGCCTGCACCAATCTCGAAACCTTCTCCTTAAAGGGGTGTGAAATCTATGCCAGCTGTGAGCCCTGCCCCATGTGCCTTGCGGCCATCTACTGGGCGCGGCTCGACGCCCTCTACTTTGCCGCCTCGCGTGAAGATGCCGCCGATGCCGGTTTTGACGACGCCCTGCTCTATGAAGAGGTTGCCAAGAGCTGGAAGTCCCGGACGTTGGAGGCCGAACAACATCTCCATGCGGA
>JAUVCG010000008.1 GCA_030595785.1 Kiritimatiellales bacterium
ACCATCTGAATTCTCCGTTCAAAAAGGCGCTGTCATGCTATCGGAGGTTGAAAAAGCGAAATTCCTAAGCGTTGAGTACGAAATGCTCGCGCAGCAGTACGGCCAAAAGGAGCTAAAAAACGCTTAACCTCCCACCCATTAGGCCCCCTCCCCGATCAATCATCCCGAACTCATCGATATGGTGATCTTCCGCGAAAACTCGGAAGATATCTACGCTGGCGTCGAGTGGCAGGAAGGCACACCGGAAGTTAAGGAGGTCATCGAATTTCTCACCGAACGAATGGGGGTCGACAAGATCCGCTTTCCGGAAACCTCCGGCATCGGCATCAAGCCCGTCTCGCAGGAAGGCACGCATCGCCTCGTCAAGTCCGCCATTCAATACACGATCGACAACAACCGCGAATCCGTGACGATTGTGCACAAAGGCAACACCATGAAGTTTACCGAAGGCGCATTCCGCGACTGGGGGTATGAAACTGCCGTCCAGGAATTCGGAGCGACACCGTTCGACGGCGGCCCGTGGCATGTCCTGAAAAACCCGAACACGGGAAGCGACATCATTGTAAAGGATGTCATTGCCGACGCCATGCTCCAACGGATCCTGACCCGCCGTGCCGAATACGATGTCATCGCCACACTCAGCCTCAATGGCGACTACATCTCTGACGCCCTCGCGGCCTGCGTCGGCGGCATCGGCATTGCGCCGGGCGCAAACATCAATTATGACACCGGTATAGCCCTCTTCGAAGCCACTCACGGCACCGCGCCGAAATATGCGGGGAAAGATCAGGTCAACCCTGGTTCACTGATCCTCTCCGGCGAAATGATGCTGCGTTACATGGGCTGGGCCGAAGCCGCTGATCTCATCATCAAAGGTGTGGGCGGTGCCATCAGCCACAAAAAAGTCACCTACGACTTCGAGCGCCTGATGGTAGGCGCCACCCTGCTTAAGTGCAGCAAATTCAGCCAGGCCATCGTCGACAATATGTAGGAAGAGGCTTTAGGATTTGGGAGCCAGACTATTGCCTAATGCCTAAAAGAGTGAGTTGCTTCTATAGTAACTCACGCTTTTTTGCCTTGTAGAGCATCCAGGCGGCAAGGGTTTTGGCGTCGGCAATCTGATCGGTGCGGATCATCTCATCTATTTCGGCTTCGGTAAGGATGACGGTTTCAATATGTTCATCTTCGTCGAACGCGGTTGTGCCCTGTTCGGAAACTTCGGCAAAAAAGACGTCTATGCGCTCAGTGCAGTATCCAACACTTGGGAAAATCGGCCCAAGCAGTTCCAACGATTGGGGAACATAGCCGGTCTCCTCCTGCAGTTCCCGCGCGGCGGAAACTTCTTCCGATTCGCCGGGATCGCAATTGCCGGCCACGACTTCAAAGCATATCCGTTCCATGGCCTTGCGGAACTGGCGGATAAAGACAAGACGGCCATTGGGCAAGCGCGGAATAATGGCCACGGCCACGCCGTGCTGCACAATCTCACGCACCGACCGCCGCCCGTCTTCCAGCTCCACCTCCAGCACATCCACACCCAGGATACGCCCCTCAAAAACCGTCTTCCTCGAAATCGTTTTTTCGTACATTTTCCCTTCTCCGGTTTGAAGTCATGGCACACATCATTTATAGTGCATTTCTTATGAAGTACGCGAGAAAAGATTGGGAAGGCGCCGAAGAGGCCCACCTTGCGCATTATGCCACACGCAGCGCAGACAGCCTGGGGCGCCGGCACCATGAGGAGCCTCACCCGTTGCGTTCCTGCTTTGCGCGCGATCGCGACCGTATTTTTCACAGCCGCTGCTTTCGGAGGCTGGAATATAAGACGCAGGTCTTTGTGAACGGTACGGCCGACCACTACCGCACGCGTTTGACGCATACGATGGAGATGTCTGCCGTGGGTCGCACACTGGCACGCATCCTCAAGGCCAACGAAGATCTAACCGAGTGCATCTGCCTCGCGCACGATATTGGTCACAGCCCGTTTGGCCATGTAGGCGAAGAGGTACTCGACGACCTGATGAAAAATGAGGGCGGATTTGACCACAACCTGCAAAGCCTGCGCTGCATCGAAGTCATTGAATCGCCCTACCCCGGCTTCCAGGGGCTGAACCTTACCTGGGAGGTACGTGCCGGACTGCTCAAGCACGAGGCACACAATGAGGGGGCCGGACTGGATGGCCATCCCATCGGCCCTTTCCAGTCCATGGAGGCGCAGATCGCCGATATTGCCGACGATATGACCTACCATGCACACGACGTGGACGACGGTCTCGAAGCGGGTATTGTCACCCTTCAACAACTGGAAACCACCGAGTTCTGGCGTATGGCGGCTGCCGCAACCAAAGATCGCTACTCTGCCCTATCTGAATTCCAGTTCGTTCGCGCTACCATTCGAACCCTGCTGGAAATGCAGGTGGTCGATGCCGCCGACCATGCCTTCCAAACCCTGGAACAGTACGGGCCGGAAGGAGTGCGCGAGGTAATGGCCGCGCCGAAACGTATTGTCGATTTCAGTTCCGGCATGAAGGAGATCCTTGACCAGTTCACGGCCTTCATGTTTGAAAACCTCTATTTCCACCAGGGGGTCACAGATGCCACGAGAAAATCGACCGCCATGATGCGCAGCCTTTTCCTTCACTACATCGAGCATCCCGAAACCATGGGGCGCAAGGCACGTACGCGCCTTGAACAGGAGGGCCTTTGGCGTACGGCCTGCGACTATGTCGCCGGTTGCACCGATCGGTACGCCATCGAGGAGTTTAAGCGCTTTTACGGTTCGTAGTTCCGCCTTCAGGCAGTTAATAAAGTTCGGAGTGCGCCGGTTGTGTGATGCAGCATCGAATACCGCCTGAAGGCGGAACTACAAACTATTCGCTCTCTTTTTCCACCTTTTTCGGAAGATGCAGCTTGAGATGAAGGTCGCGGATCTGATGGTGATCGACGTTTCCGGGAGCACCCATCAACAAGTCCTGTGCTTTCTGGTTCATCGGGAAGGCAATCACTTCGCGGATGTTCGGCTCGTCGGCCAGCAGCATAACGATGCGGTCGACGCCCGGAGCGATGCCAGCGTGCGGCGGCGCCCCGTATTTAAAGGCACGCTGCAATGCGGGAAACTTTTCATCCACAACCGAGCGGTCGTATCCCGCAATCTCAAAGGCGCGGTACATCATTTCCGGGTTGTGATTCCGTACGGCACCGGAGGATAGCTCGGTTCCGTTGCAGACGATATCGTACTGATAGGCCAGGATTTCGAGCGGATCTTTTTCCTCGATATCCTTCATGCCGCCCTGCGGCATCGAGAACGGGTTGTGGCTGAACTCCACCTTGCCGTCGTCGTCGAGTTCGTACATCGGAAAGTCAACAATCCAGCAAAATTTGAATACATCGGGATCAATGAGTCCAAGTCGCTTGCCGAGCTCATCGCGGACGGCCGCGCCGATTTCAGTCGCTTCCTTCATCTTGTCGGCGACAAAGAACATAACGTCGCCATCCCCCACTCCACCCAGTTCCTTGAGCTGGTTGAGGGTTTCCTCGGAAAGGAACTTGGCAATCGGGCTCTGGATTTCGCCGTCGATCCAACGTAAGTAGCCGAGCCCCTTGGAGCCAACGGACTGGGCAAACTTGATCATGTCGTCGAAAAACTTGCGTGATTCGCCGGCACAGCCCTTTGCAGCGATCGTTTTGACGACGCCGCCCGAGGCGACAACACCGGCAAAGGCTTTAAAGTCGCAGCCGCGGAACAGCTCGGAGGCATCCTGCATGATGAGCGGGTTTCGCAGGTCGGGCTTATCGGAGCCATACTTGTCCATCGCTTCCTTAAAGGGGATGCGTTTAAACGGAATATCATCGATTTGTTTGTCGGAAAACTCGGTAAATATCTTATGCAGGACATGTTCGTTGACCTCAAAAACATCGTCCTGAGTAGCGAAAGCCATTTCCATATCGAGCTGGTAAAACTCGCCAGGCGAACGGTCGGCACGCGCATCTTCATCGCGGAAGCACGGGGCGATCTGGAAATAGCGATCGAATCCGGAGGTCATAAGCAGCTGTTTGAACTGCTGGGGCGCCTGCGGCAAGGCGTAGAACTTACCGGGGTGTACGCGGCTCGGCACGAGGTAGTCGCGGGCGCCTTCAGGTGAGCTGCTCGTGAGGATCGGCGTCTGTATTTCCATGAAGCCTTCAGCGGTCATCAGTTCGCGCATGCGGGAAATGATTCTGGAGCGCAGAATGATGTTGTTGTGAAGGCTTTCGCGACGCAGATCGAGGAAGCGGTATTCAAGGCGCAGCATTTCGTTGCACTCCTCATCTTTGGCCACCTGGAACGGGACCACCAAAGATTCACCCAGCATTTCCATCTCCTCGGCAACGATTTCAATTTCGCCGGTCGGCAGCCTTGGATTTACAGCATCAGGAATACGGGCGACCACCTTGCCGATAAAACAAACGGTGGATTCAACGCGCCAGTGCTCGACCCCTTTATAGAAAGGCTGGGCAGGATCAATAACAACCTGGGTCAGACCATAGTGGTCACGCAGGTCGATGAAGATAATACCGCCGTGGTCGCGGACGCTATTGATCCAGCCTGAAACCTTGGCGGTTTGGTCGATTTGTTCTTTTCTCAGTTCACCGCAGGTGTGTGTTCTGTAACGATGCATCAATCTTCTCCTAATTCGTAATGAGTAATACGTAATGCGTAATGCGTAATAATTACGAATTAAGCATTACGAATTACGTCTTCTAAATTCATCTCTTCCTGCGAGCCATCTTCCATATCCTTGACCACAACCGTACCCTTTGCGAGTTCGTCTTCACCGCGGATGATGACGATTTCCGCACCCTCGCGATTCGCCTTGCGCATCTGGGCCTTCATGCTTTTATCGGCCAGCTCCATGCCGCAACGATTTCCCTTTTCACGCAATTGACGAGCAAGCTTCATATTTTCGGCCAGGGCGTCTTCCCCAAGGGAGATCAGCCATATCCCGCCTTTCGGCGCAAACTGTTCGGCGGTGATGCCGCACGTTTCGAGGGAGGTAATCACACGCTCGATGCCCACAGCAAATCCAACACCGGGGACGGCCTTTTTTCCAAGGGCAATTTCGTAGCGGCCACCGCCGGCAATGGCGTTTTGGGCGCCTAACGCGTCGTGGGTGATTTCCCATACGGTGTGGACGTAGTAGTCCAATCCACGCACCAGCTTTGGATTCACCTCGACTTCAATCCCCATTTTTTCCAAAGCCTGAATAACCGCATCCAGATATTGCCGCGATTCTTCGGCCATAAACTCAAGGGCCGAGGGGATCTGGTCGACGATCTTCGCGCAGCCTTCGTTCTTACAGTCGATGACGCGCAGCACATTTTCGTCGATGCGGCGCTGACAGTCTTCACACAGATTATTGAGGTGGGGCTGCAGGGCTTCGCGCAGACCGTCGGCGACGGGCTGCCGGTCAGACCGGGCACCACGGGTGCTGATCTGGATCTTCGAGCCGACTAGCCCCCAGGCTTCGAGCAGATTTTGCTGAAGAGCAATACACTCGGCATCGGCCAACGGGTTCGGCTCGCCGGTGGCCTCTACGCCAACCTGATGAAACTGCCGCTTGCGCCCGGCCTGCGGGCGCTCGCAACGAAACATGGGTGCAATATAGAACACGCGGGCGTTCAAGCCCTCCTCGCCGCACCCGGCCAAGTGGCGGATCGTTCCGGCGGTCCCTTCGGGGCACATCGCCAGTTCGCGCCCGCCGCGATCCTTAAAGGCGTACATTTCCTTCTGCACCACATCGGTCGTATCACCAATGGAGCGTTTGAAAACGGAAAGCTTTTCGAGGACGGGTGTTCGCAACTCTTCGTAGCCATAGCAATTGAAAAGCTTGCGTGCCTCGTCTTCAATCATGCGCCAAAGATAGATCTCCGGTGCACGGATATCCGACATGCCTTGAAGTGACTGGAACTCGGATGCTGCCATTTTAGATTTCCGATTTTTGATTTCCGATTTTCGGATCTGCAATGCCTTTGAATAGTATAACTAATTCAATCGGCAACCGGCATTCATAGATCGGAAATGTTAACAGCCCGTGATTTTTTCGCGCATGATTTTGCCTGGCTTGAACTTCACCACCTTGCGCGCAGGGATGGTGACCACGTGTTCGGGCTTGTTGGGATTGCGGCCAATGCGTTGCTTACGCTCGCGAACTTCGAAGACTCCAAAATTGCGGAATTCAACCGTATCGCCTTCATTAAGTGCTTCTACAATATAGTCGAGGCTCTTCTGAATAACGGCATGGACATCCTGTTGAATCAGGCCGGTTTCATCCGCAATACGCATCACCAAATCTCTTTTAGTCATTTATACATCTCCTTGATTTTAAGACAGTTCAACAATCCTGTGCGTGTCGCACAAAAATGATCCACGGATAATAGTCAGCCCCTCGGAACGGTCAAGCTAATCCAATCATAATTAATGGATTAGATGGATTCCCTAGTGAGTGAGGACATGAATCCCGAGAAAAAGCCAGAAAGCGATGAAACTCAAGATCGCCAGGCTTTTATTGAAAAGATAGAAGTGATCCGCAGGATCGATCACCATAACCGTCTCGCCAGCCGCGACCTGATCATGAACCGCAACAAGGATATCCTTCACGACCCCCTTATCAGGTGCATGCAGCTCGGCAGCATCGATTCCGGCCCGCATGGAAGTCACCTGCTCCAAGGCGGAATCCATTGTGGCCTGCGCATCGATCCGGCTCTGCTTGAATTCGGCGATTACTTCGCTGGAGGCACCATTCTTCACCGCATTGCGCAACGCTTCATCCGCAAGGGTATAGCTACCCTTGGCGGCGGAGTAGGCCTTCTTGGAAGATTCGAAACCTTCCTCTATCTCCACGCGGCGTAATTCCGCAAGGATTTGTGATTCAGCGATTGAATCCCCTTCCGCCACATGCATGGCCCCAATCGATCCGCCTGTTTCAAAGGAAGCGTTCACCGTTAAGGGATGCTTTTCCAGGACTTTCGGCGAGGGATACCACGCATCCTTGACCGCCCATAGGCAGAGGAAGAAAAAAATTCCCGCCAAAACGATAAAATCCTTGGTTCCCTTGACGTTGTACTTTCTCCTGGCCGCCATACATTAGCTCCTGTTATGCAAAGTCTTAGAGGTTGGCAAATAAAGCCCGCGCTGTCGATCATCAAATTGCTGAACCGGGCAGATTTTAAGCCACTGAGCCCTCTATTCCGCACCTTCGACACGGTCGGCCTCCTGCCGCCGAATCGCCTCTTCGTGGATGGATTGCATGACCTGGAGCACAAACCCTTCGGATAGCTCGAGCCCCCTCCCCTTTTCCACACGGTCATCCACAATCTCCTGCCAACGATGAGGCTGGAGAGTGGAGACGCTTTGCGCAGCCTTGAGCCGCCCCATCTCCGCCACAATATCCATCCGCTGCCCAAGCAGTTCGAGCAACTGACCGTCCAGTTCGTCTACACTCTCGCGCAATCTGCCCAGGCGATCTGTAAAAACGGGACTGTCGCTTTCTTCGCGGGACAATTCCAGCGAATCCACCATAGAAATAAGCTGGGCGGGAGTGAGCTGTTGTGCGGCATCGGAAAGCGCACTGGGCGGATCCGGATGCACCTCGACCATCAGGCCGTCAAAGAGCAAATCCATCGCCTCCTGCGCAATCGTATGGATAAGGTCGGCCTTCCCGCAAATATGACTGGGATCGCAGATAAGTGGAATCTCGGGCATGTGCCGATTGAGCTCGATAGGCATCTTCCAATTCGGTGCGTTGCGATAGCGCATCTCCATCGTTGAAGCAAACCCGCGATGAATCGCACCTATCTTCGTCAGCCCCGCGTTAGCCAATCGTTCAATCGCTCCAACCCACAGGCCTATATCGGCGGTCATAGGGTTTTTCACCAGGACTGGAACATCCGTTCCCTTCAGTACATCAGCAATCGCCTGAACCGAAAACGGGTTGGTCGAAGTACGCGCACCAATCCAAAGAATATCCACATCATATTCAAGACAGGCCTCCACGTGTGCAGGTTCGGCAACTTCCGTCCCGATCTTCAGGCCGGTTTCGGTGCGGGCACGATCCATCCAAGCCAAGCCCTTCAGGCCGACGCCCTCAAAACTTCCCGGTCGGGTGCGCGGCTTCCATATTCCGGCGCGCATAAAGCCCACGTCGTGCCCAGCCAGTGCTCGCGCCGTTTCCAGAATCTGTTCCTCGCTTTCAGCACTGCAAGGTCCCGCCGCCAGAAACATGCGCCCGACGGGAAAACCCCAATCCTTGAATTTTGCTTCGTTCATATCCATTCCCATTCATGACGATCGGCAGGCATTGTTCCACCTTTCATCGGGAAGCGCAACCCATGGTATGTCTGGATGCAACGCACGTTCAGAATGAACCATATCGTGCCCGGCTAAAATTCGAGCGTGCGCACCACTTTGTACTGCATGCAGCCCGTCGCCCGGCCAATCCACCCTATGCCGCGCCACCGCGGAAAGCGGCGGCGTAGGCAATAGCATTCAGCACTCTTGCAGGGGCTATTTTCCTTCCTGTGCGGCGAGATCGCGGAGTGACTGGCCCTCGGCAAAGACATCCTCAATAACGGCATTACCGTTGAGAATGCGTACATTTGCCCAGCAGTTTGTATTGCGCGTCGCGTCACGGGCAAGCACTTCGGCACGCGGGGCCTTAGACTCGGCCATGTAGAATCGATTAAAGGGCACATGGATCCGAATACCCTTAAATATGCGTTTCTTGGATTCGGGATGTCGGACGGTGTATTTCCTGCGGTAGTGCGTTTTAAGGTAGGCACCGGATTCCGGTTGCTCCAGATTCCAATCTGCAAAACGGGCATAGCCGTCAGAATCCGTTCCCATAATGGCATAGACCGGTTGCTTGTAGGTCAGCTCGGACTCTTCCTCCTCGCTGCACTCAATGTAATCGCTCTCGAAAACCAGCCGCACATAGCGCCCCTGGAAGGGATCGGCAGGGTCGATGGGACGGGTTTTGAATCGGTACAGTTCGCCATTTCGCAGGATGTTTTCCCGGCTTTTGATCATGGAGAACGGAACCGCCAGTTGGGCAACGATCAAGATGCCAAGCACGATGAGTGAAAACTTTTTCATGATACCACCTCCAGCTGTTTCTTGCGACGCGCCATGACAAGGTTAACGGTCAGGAAAGAGGCGCCGAGAACGATGAACACAATACCTCGGGCCAGGAATCCAAACTCCTCATCAAAGAAGCGGGTAACCAGCAACAGGGAAAGTACCGCCATGCCGCCGTTAAGTTGCCGCAACTTCGTATTCCGGCAACCAAGCACAATATACATGACGCCGAGGAACAGCATGAATCCATTAAAAATCAAGGCATTAACAGTTTCTACGTCCTTACCTGACGACCCGAGCAGGAAGCAGAGAATTGTAATGAGCGGGAAAACAGCCAGTGTAACAGTTTCAAGTGAGTTCCGGCGAACAGCCTTTACCGCAGCCGCCACCCATCCCGTCACAAAGACAAAGGTAATGCCTCCATCCAGCCAGACCCCCCATTCCCGGTGGTACCAGCCAGACCGCACATGATTCCAGCCAATGCCGCCCCATGCATCACTCCATGTAAATATATAGGCCAACATGACAACCCCTACGATACCAAACGTTTTAGCTGGATTGCTCCAGCCGTCGCGCCCGCCGTAGAGATGTATTCCCAGCAGACCGGTACCGCTAAGCAACGCGGAATAAGCCACGATCCACAGACCGGGCACCGTCCGTTCAAACACAATCCCGGTTGAGATGCAGAGCGTGAAGAGGATACCCCATAGACTCAGCAGCGTTTCAGGCGCGTGGAGATTCTTACGGAGCAACTGCATAAGGCGAACCATTGCCGGAACCATCAACAGCCAGAATCCGGCGGCCTGCCCATAGGTCTCCTGCGCCACACCGCTCCAGCCGCAGGCCAGTGCGAGATAGAACAGATATGCTCCCGTTGAGCGCAGCAGAAACATGAGCGGGGAAACAAGCAACGTCCACGTGAGCAGGAATGCCGGTGTATCACTCGGCAGGTGATAGGTCTGACCGATCAACGCGATCGATGCCCCGACCGCCAGCGAATGAAAAATCCCTGCCGATTCACGCAGAGCTACGCCTCCGTTTTTTGCAAGGGCAGTGAAGCTGAGAATAGCGCCAATCACCACTGGGCAGAAGGAAAGTACTGCGCGGGTCGGTCGGTCCAACTCATCCCAGTTGTGGGCAAACAGCAGGATGATGCCGGACCCGATCAGTAACGATCCGAGAACTGCAAAGGCAACGATCGCCCAGTGCATCCCGCTTGCCGTCTTTTCTGCATAGTAGGATTTGATTCCCTTGGTTGTCTCGGGAGAAATAACACCCTCCACCTCAAGGACTGGAAGCTCCTTTTCCAGCCATTGGATATGCTTTGCAGCTACTTTTCTCATGGCGCCTCCTTCGGCGTTACTATGCACACAACTGTTTATCTTTCGAACCATTTACTGTTCGACGGAGGTTTTGTTTAAACGTATCGCGCCTCCATTGCGTGAACTCGTCGGAATAAAGTCTCATCGCGAGGCCTTGGAAACCTTTGCGCAACTCTTCTTCGGTCATATTTTGCGGACGGAAGTTGAGATCGAACAGCGTGCACATTTTCCAGTTGGTCGGTTCGATCAGGCGATTTTGTTTTTTCAAGCGTTCATACAGTGCCGTTCCCGGGAACGGGGTAAGGATGGTAATCTGTACTTCGTATAGTTCGGCATCGTGGACAAAGTCGTAGATGTCATCGAATACCCCCGCAGTCTGGCCATCAAGCC
The DNA here is from genome assembly GCA_030595785.1 of Kiritimatiellales bacterium. Lineage (GTDB taxonomy): Bacteria > Verrucomicrobiota > Kiritimatiellia > Kiritimatiellales > Pontiellaceae > Pontiella. Next base: position 10,825 of record JAUVCG010000008.1, read on the forward strand.
CGGCAATGAAGCATCCATTAACCGTTATACCATGCGACTGTATGGTGCTAACCGCTTCCTTGTATCCAGCAAAGCGGCCCTGTTTCCAGTTGGCATTTTTTTCCAGCCCGCGCAATGGCTCTTCCGTCGGGCTCTCAAGACCGATCAAAACCTGGGCGCATCCCGATTCGCGCATCATGGACAACAGCTCATGGTCTTCCGCGACCGAAAGGTCGGTTTCAGTGAACCATTTGATTTGCCGTTTCTTCAGCTCCGGAAGTAATTCCTTCCAGTAGGCGTGGTTGACAAAGCTGTTGTCGTCTGCGAGTTCGATGAAGGGGTGCTGCCAGATTTCGCAGATGCGGTCGATCTCGGCTAATACCTTTTCAACCGGCTTTTGCTTATAGTGGCTGCAGATCAACCTGGATCCTGCGCAAAACTCGCAGTTGTGCGGACAGCCCCGGCTGGTTTGCACGGTCAGCCGGTTGTATTTCGAGATATCCAGCAATTCGAAAGCAGGCATTGGCGCATCCGCCAAACTGAAGTCCCGCTTGCGGGCATCATAGAGTAGCTTTAGCTGCTCATTTTCGGCATCTTCCAGTATTTCAAGCCAGACGGGCTCGCCTTCCCCGAGAACGACCGAAGTGCAATATTTTTGCGCTTCGTGCGGCAGGGCGGTTACATGCGGCCCGCCCAGAACGGTCGGGATTCCCCGGGTGCGATAGCGATGGGCCAGTTCGTAGGCCTCATCGATTTGCGCGCTATAGCTGGAGATTGCGACCAGATCGAATTCCTCAAGCTCGCCCTCTTCGGCATGCAGATCGGGAATCTCGACATAGTGAATGTCGTGATGCTCAGGGGTCATGCCCGCCAGCGTCAGCAGTCCCAGGCTTGGAAGCGAGGCGATCTGCTTGCTACGCTCCACAAATCCCGGGAGCGTTAGTCCGAGTTCGAGCAGTTCGGTATCACATGCGCGGATACCGCTCATGGCTATGAGTCCAATTTTCATGGTTACACCATCCTTTCTATGAATAAAACAACTGAGACGAATACTGATCCGGCCGGGATAAAAAACAGGTGACGAAAAACGGGCCGGAAAGCGCTCGCATAGCAAACCGTCGGCATGGTCAGCGCACCGATAATCATCAGGATGGATGCCGCTGAGGACTCCACCCCCAGCAGCTGGCTGGTCAATCCAAGCCCCAGGTTAAGGAAGCCAATCCCGAAAAAAGCAATGTGGGCCAATCGAATCAGACGGCGCGGCCACGATGTGTAGCCACCCAGCCAATCCTGGTTATGAAAAAACAACCCGGGAATTGCTCCGGAGATGCATCCGAGCGCAAACCCGATCCATGCTGCGAAGATATTAATCATGATGAACCTCCCTTAACGTAGATGGAGCTTCCAGCTCCGTCTACGTTATTGCGGCTGTCGTGAATCATGGCGTCACGAAGTATGTCGAGAATGCGCTGGTTCGTTGTTGCATCCTTGACGGCAATCCGTATCGCGCGGTCGCTCATGCCCGTACCCATCTCTGAGGCATCGCGGATAAACAATCCCTGTTCACGGCATTGCTGAACAACGGTTGATCCATCCGACGAATGATCCGGCAGATGAAACAGTACAAAGTTAGCGACACCCGGAATAATTTCCGTAATGCCCAGCTCCTTCAACTCGTGAACGAACTGAGCCCGCAGCCGATGGGTTTCTCTGTAGCACTGATCATAATATTCCGGATGCTCCAGAGCCTTGGTTGCTGCCATCTGGGCGGGCAGGCTCACAGACCATGGTGGTGTGAGACCGCGGAGAGGGGCAAGTACATTCGGAGAGCCGCACAGATAACCCACCCGGAGGCCGCTAAGCCCGTAGACTTTTGACATCGATTTCACAACGACAACATTGCTGCTCTGAGCAGCGAAGCCCTCAAGGGATTCACCTTTGCCCGCATATTCCACATAGGTCTCATCCATCCAGACGCGGGTCGTTACCGGGCATTGCCTTACTGTTTTTTCGACCTCTGAACGTGCGACATGCCGGCCGGTCGGACTGTTGGGGTTCACCCATACGACCTGATCAAAACCCTCCTTAAGCTTGTCAGCAAAACGCTCCGTATCGAGTTCGTATCCGTCTTCTCGGAAAAGGTTGAATCGCTCGACTTTACAGCCGACTACCTTTTCAAGCACATGAACATATTCGCCGTAGGTTGGATCAAGCAGCAGCACTTTTGATTCAGTCGTCAACCAATGGCGGAAGGCAAGGAAGATCAGGGGTGAAGATCCGCCGCCGGCTAGAATGTTGTCGGGTTTGACACCACGCACCGCTGCAATGGTCTGCACCAAACCCTCTGCATGATTAGGCGGCGATGTCCGCATGATCCATCCGAGGTGCTCATGCAGCACCTGTTGCGCTTCGGGGCAGGGAGGAAACCAGGCATCGAGCACATCGGCGTTTATAATCTCATTACGCCGTGCCAGATCATCAAATGTATTACCGATCGCATCGAAAAAAGCCCCTCCATGATAGCACTCTACCGTCGGCCGGAACGGTATGTTCAACTGCCAGTCCAGTTGCTGTTCCAGGCGTTTTAAGCGTGATTTAAAACGGGTCAACTCGGTTTCAATATTTTCGACAGGCGCCGAGAGCAGTTCATATTCCAGATCGCCGCAGTTGAACATGGAACCGAAAGATTGCATGCCCAGCCGTGCGTACATGGGCGTCACCTTTTCATGACCAATGGCGATGACGGTTTTGCCTCCTTTTTCCTGAATCCATCGGAAGGCCGCATACATCAGGGCGGGGGCAGCCACAGACCCTCGGAAGGAGTCGATGACCGTTAGCGCCCGTATTTCAAACAAGTGCGCATCGAACGGGACAGGAATGTCGGATCGGGACAGATAGTGGTCGATGGAATAGCGTGGGCTGTCGGGCGGCGTTATGCCGACAAAGCCGATCAAGTTCCCGTTTTCTATGGCTTTGATATAAATGCTTTTTACGTCTGGCCGGTCGTGAAGCAGTCCGCTTGAGCAGGGGACAAACTGCCCCAGCTCAGCGGCGTAGATGCTATGGCGGATCTTGTCGATGTCGTTGTGGTTTTCGGTTGCTGCCAGCGATAGTTTGATTTTAGTGGTCATGACTAATCTCCTTTAATGTAAACGGAGCTTCCAGCTCCGTCTACGTTGAAGCACCCGTGTTCGAGGAAATACTTTGTTTGGCGGGCAACTGCTCCAGTGTATTTGGCATGCTCGCCCTACCCATTGCTACCACAATCAAAAATATTAGAATGACGAGGCTCAGTTTCATTTCCTCTCCTTAACGCACAGGGTATGCCATCGTGAGGCCCTGAATATTAAGTATTTGGGCATGAAGTTGTAAGAAAAATTACTCCCCGGCTTCCCTATATAATTATGGACAACACATGAATGCGGAGTATACACAACATGTATGAACTTAGAATTCTTCAAGATGGTATCCGAGGCCGCGTTCAGTAATCCATTCGGCGACAAACGTCCTGAGATAGATCGGCGGATTATTGATGCAACAGAGGACACCGGATGGCATGAGATGCTCTTACCGCTGCTCCAACGACTGGAAAAAAATATTCATGCCCTGTCCTCATCCGCCGAAGCCATGGCAGATCTTCGGGGAAAACTGAAAACCCAAAATCTGAATGACGACACACGAGCCGTGGGCGTAAGCATACTATTCCATGTGTTCCATCAATATATGAACCAGTTCGATGACTTGATTGGGGAACAGATTGCCGCGGGCGATGAGCCGTGCCGTGCTCCGTTTGCGTTCCAGTGCTTGGAAAAACTGGTGGGGTATGGATTTAAGCGCGACAATGCCTGCCGGTATGTAGCGATGTTCTACCAGATTCGCCGCGCTTATTTCTTCATCTCGAAGGAACTGATTGGGGAGAGCCCTTGCATGAAGCGGCTGCGCGCACAGCTTTGGGACAATGTCTTCACCCACGACATTGCATGGTACGAGCATTGCCTCTGGAACCGGATGGAGGATTTTTCAACGTTGCTGCTTGGTGAAACAGGCACCGGAAAAGGAGCCGCGGCTGCAGCGATCGGGCGTTCGGGGTTTATCCCGTTCAATCAGAATGCACAAAAATTTGAGGAGAGCTTCACCCGGGCATTTGTTTCGATCAACCTGTCGCAATATCCCGAGTCTCTGATCGAGTCCGAACTGTTCGGTCATCGCAAAGGTGCCTTTACCGGGGCGATCGAAAAGCATGACGGCATATTTTCCCGGTGCAGCCCGCACGGGGCAATCTTCATCGACGAGATCGGCGACGTAAGTGTACCGACACAGATTAAATTATTGCAGGTCCTGCAAGCCCGCATATTTTCGCCCGTCGGCAGCCACGACAAACTGCGATTTAAGGGACGGGTCATTGCCGCAACAAATAAGCCGATCGATGCGTTGCGCCGGGAAGGCAAATTCCGTGATGATTTTTATTATCGCCTTTGCTCAGACATTATCACCGTGCCGCCACTGCGCCAACGCGTCCGCGAAACACCGCGCGCGATGGAAATGCTGGCAACCCATCTTCTGGAACGGATTTGCGGTTCAGAACTAAAACTTCCGGTGGTCGAGAAACTAAAAGAAGGCATCGGGAAAAACTATGCCTGGCCCGGCAATGTTCGTGAGCTGGAACAGGCCATCCGGCGGATCATGATTACCGGAGCCTATGAGGGCGATGCCGCGGCTGAGTCGAAAAGTGAAGTCACGCTGGGCCATGCTGTCGCAGCGGGCAATCTGACCGCGAAAGAGCTGGTCGAAAAATATTGCCGTGACCTCTACGAAACCTACGGAAACTATGGCGAAGTCGCCAGACGTACCGGCCTCGACTGGCGGACGGTGAAGAAAAATGTACAGAATGAAGAGTGAAGAAATCTGGCAGGGCGCGTTCGCCGAGCGCGCCGTTTATGCATTCGGACGCCCCGGTGCGTCCCTACCCAAACGGCTTGATGATCTGCAGCCCGGGGAAAACGGCGGAAACGGCTGTTTCATTTTCTTCAAGAAATAGGAGTTTGATATTCGGGCCGGCATCGATGGTGAGATAGACACCAAGTCCCCCGGCGCGCACCTGCTGAACCCTGTGGATTTGTGCGATGGTTTCGGGCTGGAGGTAGAGTAGCGGCGGCCAGGCCGCCAACATTGTGGCATGCATGGCAAGCGCGTTACGCTCGGCGGTTTTTCCAAGCAATAGAAAATCGCGTGCGGCAATGGCGGTGCGAATGGTTTCGAGGTCGGTGGCGGCCTGTTGCGGCCAGATTTTGTACAGTTCCGAGGTTTCAACGGTACGGTTCATGCCATCGCGCGAACCGACGGATTTGGGAGTATCGGAAATTTCGAGCACACCGATACGGAATTCCGGCCAGATGTCGGGAAGCGGTTCGGCAAACGAATCGCTTCCGTCGGAATGGGTTCCGGCCTGCCACTGGACAAAACCATCATAAACCGAACGGGCAGCGCTTCCGCTACCGAGCCGGGCGAGCATGGATAACCGCCTCTTATCAAGTCCCCACCCTGCCATGTTGTCCAGCGCCATCACCAGCGCCGCAAAGCCCGATGCTGAAGAGGCCAGCCCGGCTGCCGTCGGAATCGTGTTCTCTGTTCTCACCTCGAACTTCACATCTCCAAGCTTTGATCTGAACAGGTTGAGAAAGGAACAGGTTCGTTTCACGAAGGAGGAGTCGGAAGGCTGAAGCTGCCCGTTTAGATAAACCAGATCGGGATTTTCATGTGGGGCGGGCATTCCTGCCTGCCCATGAGCAGACTGGAAAGTCTGCTCCACAGCCAGAGAACGAACTTCGGTACGAGTGCCAAGGTGACCAAGGGAAATAGAGAGACTGGAATTGACCGGAAGGTTGAGGACTGGGTCGCGCTTGCCCCAGTATTTGCAGAGGGCAATGTTGGCGGGAGCGGAAGATAACCCGCATTCTTTCAGGCCGGCAGGGGCACCGGCGAGAATGTTTTTCACAAAATGAGATTGTATGTCGTCCATGAATTCCCTCAGATGTCCGCTTTTAGGAATTGGTACAACGTCATATGAAGAAAAGCAACGTCACAATCGTCGCCACCGTTCTGGTCGCCCTGCATATACTGCTGTTTGCCACCCTGCTCCGTTCCAGTAAGGACAAGGTCGAGACCGCCGATCCCACTGCCACTCTGCCCGTTCCATCGCCAACCGAGCCAGCCTCCGTTCCGGAACCGATGGCCGACTTTGTGATTCCGGAGCTGGCTATTCCTGTTGAGATAGTCGAACGGGAACCGACTCGGAAAAGTGAAACGATTGCTGCGCCGGGCACGCGCGAGGGATACCTGCGCTCCGATCGTCCCAACCGTCGTACCTCGAAAATCTACCCGAAGCTGATTGGCGATCCTTATCGCAGCGCAATCGTGGTGAATGCGCGCACCGGAAAGATCCTCTACGAAAACCGCGCCACGACCTATTGCTATCCCGCCAGCGTCACCAAGCTGATGACCATGCTGATCGTACTGGAGCAGATCGACGCAGGGGTAATCAGTTTGAACGACAAAGTGAAAATCACGAAGGAAGTCGCCACCATCGGAGGCTCCGAAGTCTATCTAGACAGCCGCGAATCCGGCTTTTACTCAGTTGAGGATCTTATGAAGGCATTGATGATCCACTCCGCAAATGATGCTGCCCGCGCGCTGGCGCTCCATGTGGCGGGCACCCGTGCCGCCTTTGTCGACATGATGAACCAGAAGGCACGCGAACTGGGCATGAATTCGACCGTCTACCATACAGAGCATGGCTTGCCGCCTACTGATGGAACCCAACCGGACATCAGCACCGCCTATGACATTGCCATTCTCAGTCTCGCCGCCCTGCGGCATCCGGAAACACTCGGGTATACCGCAACAAAGCTGGCGTGGCTCAAGAAGTCCCCCATTCGTAAGGAAAAATTCATGCTGGCCAACCGCAATGCGCTGGTGGGAAAAGAACCCTACCCGGGTTGCGACGGGCTAAAAACCGGCTACCACTCCAAAGGGGGGTGGTCGCTGACCGCCACGGCAGTTCAGAACGGGAACCGGGTTGTTTCCGTTGTACTCGGCGTGGCCGACCGCAACTCCCGCAACTCAACGTCGTGCAAGCTACTCGACAAAGGCTTCGAAGCGCTGGAAAAATAAGGCCGACCTGCTTGGCAATGTCGTGCATCGGCGGCAGCGCACCCATAAGGCGTCCGCCGAGCCCGGTCATTCCGCCATCTTTTCCGCCACCGTCCCAAACGATGACTTTTTCGATGGGAAGATCCTGGATGGCCTGTGCGCCGGCACCTTCGGCCTTCATCTTGGCCAGCTTGGCTTCGGCTTCGCCCTGAAGCGCTGATTCTTCCAAAATATCGGAAACGCTGTTTTTCAACGGTCCGGAGTTGTTTCCCCCCTGTTTGAGGGGGTAAAATCGCACCGCGTTGGCTTGACCTGCACGGGGTTTCCTGCGTATTGTCGCCGCCTTTTATCCCACATAGTCTAATCACAGGAGTTAAAGGATTTATGAAAGTTTCAGTCAAAGATGCGGGCGTCTGCCGCAAAACCATAATTATCGAGATTCCGGCGGAAACCCTCGGTGAGGAACGCGCGGATACCCTCAAGGTTTATGCTAAACACGCCAACATTCCCGGCTTCCGCAAAGGGAAGGCACCTCAGCATGTCGTGGCCAATAAATATGCGAAGGAAATCAAGCAGGATCTTGAAGAGCGGATGGTACCCAAGTTCTACCATAACGCCCTCGAGGAATCCGCACTCAAGGTCGTCAACATTATTGACATCTCCAAGATAGACATCAAGGAAGACCAACCACTGACATTCGATGTGACCATTGATGTGGAGCCGGAATTCAAGCTGCCGAAATACACCGATATCGTGATCAAGGAAGAGAAGGATGCGGTGACCGACGAGCAGGTGCAGGAACAGATCGATGCGATCCTGAAGCAGCATGCAAACTATGAAGAGGTGGAAGGCAAGACCGTTGAAACCGGCGACATGGCGCAACTGACCTATACGGCTACGGTTGACAACCAACCGCTGGAAGAGATTGCCCCCGAAGCCAAAGGCATCGGCAAGGGTGAGGGATACTGGGTTTCCGCTGACGAGCACGCCTTCCTGCCGGGCATGGGCGAAGCAATCGTCGGACTTAATGCAGGCGACAAGAAAGATGTGGAAGTGAGCTTCCCGAAAGACTTCATGGTGAAAGAGCTGGCTGGCATCAAAGCCCTTTACAACATCGAAGTCACAGCCGTACGCGTTCGCACTCTGCCGCAAATCGACGAAGCCTTCCTGAGCCGCCTGCAGGTGGAATCCGAAGAAGAGCTACGCTCGCGAATCCGCGAAGAGCTGGACCAACAGGCTGAAAACAAATCATTGAACGCCAAGCATGAGCAGCTCATCAAACACCTTGTGAAGAAAACCAAAATCGAAGTGCCGGAAAGCATCGTGCAACAGCAGATCCGCAACACGATGTACGATATTGCCCAGCGACGCATGATGATGGGCATGACGCAGGAGCAAATCGGTGAGCAGCAGGAAGAGATCCTGAAGGAAGCTGAAGAACGAGCAATTGAAAACGTAAAGTTGCGCTATATTGGCCTTGGAATTGCTATAGAACTGGGGCTGGATGCAACCCATCTCGAAATCGACGAAGAAATCGCGGCGATGGCCGTCCGCCAGCAGAAGGATACCCGTGCGCTTCGCAAGGAAATGGAAGAAAATGACACGATAGACAGCGTGGGCGAGCAAATCCGTTTTAATAAAGCGCTCGACTACATGCTTGAAAATGCGAAAATCAAGTAAGTTTTTGGAAACGGAGTTTAAAATGAACGAAAGGGCACAGATGTTGATTCCAATGGTTGTAGAGCAGACCGGGCGCGGTGAGCGTTCGTATGACATTTATTCCCGGTTGCTCAAGGAGCGCATTATCTTCCTGGGCACTACCATTGATGACAACGTCGCAAATGTGGTGATTGCACAGTTACTCTTCCTGCAGAGCGAAGATCCGGATAAGGACATTAGTATCTATATCAATTCGCCGGGCGGTGTTGTTACAGCCGGTCTGGCGATCTACGACACGATGCAGTTCCTTAAATGCGACATCACGACCTACTGCGTCGGGCAAGCCGCCAGCATGGGCGCTGTCCTGCTGGCCGCAGGAACCAAGGGCAAGCGCTTTTCGCTGCCCAATGCGCGGATCATGATCCACCAGCCGCTCGGCGGCGCGCAGGGTCAGGCCACCGACATCAATATTCAGGCGCAGGAAATCATGCGCATTAAACAGATTCTAAACGGCATCCTTGCCAACCACTCAAGTCGAAGCATTGATGATCTTGAAAAAGATACGGACCGCGACAACTTCATGTCTGCTACAGAAGCCGTTGAATACGGATTGGTCGACGAAGTGATTGAGCATGCCAAGTAACTATTTAAGGTAGACTTATGACTGAAAAGCACAAGGCAACCGAATGCTCCTTCTGCGGAAAGAGCGAAAAAGATGTCAAACGGCTCATCGCCGGTCCGGGCGTTTTCATTTGCGACGAGTGCGTGGGACTGTGCGATTCCCTGCTGGGCCACCAGCACACGGAACGTGATGATGAACCGACAACTTCACAGGAGATCGGCGTCCTCAGCCCACACGAAATCAAGATGCAGCTGGATGAGTATGTGGTTGGCCAGGACAATGCAAAGAAGGTACTTTGCGTAGCCGTGCACAACCACTACAAACGTATGTTCGCGCAGCTTGATGATGACGGTGTTGAGCTCGAAAAGAGCAACGTATTGCTCATCGGGCCTACCGGCAGCGGGAAAACCCTGCTGGCCAAAACCCTTGCCCGCACGCTCAACGTCCCCTATGCCATCACGGATGCCACCACCGTAACCGAGGCCGGTTATGTGGGTGAAGACGTGGAAAACATCTTACTGCAACTTCTTCAGGCTGCCGACTATGATGTCGAGCGCGCCCAGCGGGGTATCATTTACATCGACGAAATCGACAAGATTGGCCGCCGCACCGAAAACGCGTCGCTTACCCGCGATGTCTCCGGTGAAGGTGTCCAGCAGGCTTTGCTTAAAATCATCGAAGGCACGGTTTCACGTGTTCCTCCAAAAGGCGGCCGTAAACACCCGCAACAGGAGTACATCGAAATCGACACCTCCAACATTCTCTTCATCTGCGGCGGCGCATTTGTGGGCATGGAAGAGCTCATCAAGAAACGCGTCGACAAAAAGGTAATCGGATTCAGTACAGGCGAAAAAGAAGAGCTTTCTCCAAATTTTGTTACGATGAACGTCGAGTCCGAAGATTTGCTTCGCTTCGGTCTGATTCCGGAATTCATTGGCCGCCTCCCGGTCGTCACCATGCTCAGCGAGCTGACCGAAGAGGAGCTTGTCAGGATTCTGACCGAACCGAAAAACGCCATGGTTAAGCAGTACAAGAAATTGCTTTCGATGGATGGTGTCGAGCTCGAGTTTGAAGATGAAGCCCTCAATTCCCTGGCCAGCATGGCCATCAAACGAAAGACCGGTGCCCGCGGACTCCGCGCGATCATCGAACACCTGATGCTCGACGTGATGTACGAGATCCCCATGCGTGACGATGTGACCCACAGTGTGATCACGCGCGACATGGTTGAGCATGGGCTCCACCCGCTCGAAGGCCTGAAGCTCAAGGACACCGACGAAAAGAAAAAGTCGGCCTAACTAGACAGCTCCGAAAGTGTGACGCCCCCCCAGCCCGGCTGTTCGAGCAAGTGCGAGAGTAACATGGCTGAGGCAACAGCGTCATAGAGCGCATCGTGTGCCTCCTTGTCCGGGCAAAGGTCGTCAACCCGTTGCTTTAATCCCAGCACTACGATCAAATCCTCCAGCGCATAGGATGTGCAGCCCGGCCATGCCTTGCGTGCAATCCGGAGCGTATCGATCCATGGGCCGAACTGATGCATAGGTGCCATGGAACGGGTAAACTTTCTTTCCGTCGCCACATTGTGGGCGCAAAGTGGACAATGCGTGAGTCGCTGCCTGATTTGCAGCCACAATTCCTGCGGGGTCGGCGCTTCGGCAATTTTATTTCGAAGCATGCCGTGCCGCCCGGGGGCATGGGGATTGAACGGACGGTTAATGTCGACCCTCAACAGGCTCTCAAACATAGAGTCTGGATCAACCTTTCCCGCCTTGAGGGTTACCATTCCGATCTGCCACGGATCATTTGGAAATCCACGCAGCGACCCCGTACTTTCATAGTCCAGCACGGTGATCTCGACATCAAAAATGGCCAAGTTTGAATCCATAGCCATTATCATTCCGATTCTGCGCACGATTTCAAAGCAAAATCAACGGGGGTGGACGCCTCGTCTACACTCAACCTTCGAGCGAAATAAGCATGGGCTCCTCAATGGCATCGACAATCCACTTCAGGAAACGAGCGCCATCGGCGCCGTCAATGATGCGGTGATCGTAAGAGAGAGAGAGCGGCATCCGCAACCGCGGGGCACACAGCTCGTTCTTGCCTATGCATGGATCCATGATTGCCCGGCCTACGCCAAGGATGGCCACTTCGGGCGAATTGATGATCGGCGTGAAGAACGATCCTCCAATACCGCCAAGGTTGGTGATGGTGAAGGTTCCGCCCTGTAGATCATCAAGGCTGATCTGACCTTCGCGCGCTTTTTTGGCGATTCCGCCCAGATCCTGTGCGAGATTGATCATGTTCTTCTGGTCAGCATCACGGATGACCGGAACCATGAGACCCTTTTCGGTATCGACTGCGATGCCGATGTTGTAGAAGTCCTTGTAGATGATCTCTGCCTTTTCCGAGTCGATGCTGCAGTTGAACTTTGGAAATACCTTCAGCGCAGCGGCAACCACCTTCACGAGGACGGCGGTAACGGTCAATTTGGCCCCCGCGGCCTCCGCCTTGGGCGCAAAGCGCTTTCGTAGCTCTTCGAGCTTGGTGATGTCAGCCATATCATGCTGTGTAACGTGCGGAATGGTCGTCCAGCAGTGCGTCATGTGTTCCATAGTCATCTTGCGAATCTGACTCATTTTTTCAACGCGCACGGCACCGGTGCTCACTGATTTTCGGACAGCCCCGCCGCCGCCTTCAAGGTTAGCCTTCGCAAAGTGCTTTACATCATCCAAACTGATGCGCCCCCCCTTCAGAGAGGGTTCTACATCACGGATCTCCACGCCAAGCTCGCGTGCCAAACGTCGAACGTTCGGAGCCGCCGAAACCGCCTTATCTGCTGATACCGGAGCGGGTGCCGGTGCTGGAGCGGGCGTTTCTTCTTCAACAACAGGAGCAACCTCTTCTTCAGCAACCGGAGCTTCGGGTTCCGGAGCAGGCTCGGCTTTTGGTTCTTCTGCCGGAGCGGGTGCAACCGCACCACCCTCGATCGTAAAAGCCAGTTGTCCCACGGCCAGGTTATCTCCCTGCGCAATGTGAATTGCGGAAATCGTCCCATCGGCAGGAGATGGAATTTCCATGCTTGCTTTACCCGCTTCGATTTCAAGAATCGACTGGCCTTCGGTTACAACATCTCCAACGGCAACCAGTACGCTGGTTACATCGCCGCCTTCAATATTTTCTCCAAGCTCTGGAAGTTTAAATTCAATAGCCATGGTTTACTCTCCTACCGGATTGGGTTTATCAGAATCAATGCCCAGTTCTTTGCGGGCCTGTTCCAATTTCTTCTTATCAAATTCACCCTTAGCGGCCAATGATGAAAGCACAGACCACGCGATGGTATTATCGTCGACCTCAAAGTGCTTGCGCAATGCGCGTCGTCCATCACTACGGCCAAAGCCATCGGTGCCCAACGAAACAAAATCATCCGGCACCCATTTGGCCAACGAGGCGGGCAGGATTTTCATGTAGTCGGAGGCGGCAATAACCGGGCCCGCTTCGCTTTCAAGACACTGTGTGATATACGGCTTAACGTCCACTTTCTGGTTGCGAATATTTTCACGCTCCGCATCCTGCGCATCATTGATCAGGTTCTTATAACTGGTCACCGACCAAACATTGGTTTCGACACCATACTTGTCTTTCAGCAGCTCGGCCGCTTTGACCGCCTGCGGGAGGATCGCGCCGCTACCGAGAATCTGCGCCTGCGCCTTGTCAGACGATTTAAACTTGTACATTCCCTTGAGGATCCCTTCTTCGGTACCTTCCGGCATGGGTGGCTGCTCATAGTTATCGTTCATCAGCGTGATGTAGTAGAAGACCTGCTCATTCTCGACATACATACGGCGGATTCCGTCCTTGATGATCACCGCAAGTTCGTACGCATAGGCGGGATCGTAAGCGACCATATTCGGGATCGTCAGCGCCATCACATATCCATGGCCGTCCTGATGCTGGAGGCCTTCACCAGCGAGCGTGGTGCGGCCCGCAGTGGCCCCCATCAGAAAGCCCTTGCATCGCGAATCGCCCGCGAGCCACGCAAGGTCGGCGATGCGTTGGAAGCCAAACATGGAGTAGTAGGTGTAGAATGGAATCGTGTTGATGCCATGGTTCGAATAGGCCGTTCCGGCTGCCACAAACGAGGAGAAGGCTCCGGCCTCGGTGATCCCTTCTTCGAGAATCTGGCCGTCTTCCGCTTCCTTATAGTAGAGCAGGTTATCGGCGTCGACCGGCTCATAGAGCTGTCCGGTATGTGCATAGATTCCCACCTGTCGAAACAGTGCATCCATTCCAAAGGTACGCGCTTCGTCCGGTACGATCGGCACGATCAGACTCCCGATACTCTTGTCGGACAGTAATTTGGAAAGCACACGTACGAAGACCATCGTAGTGGAAACCGGACGGTCGGAACCGCTGTCGAATTCAGCAAAAATTTTATCGTCCGGCATATCGATCGGATGATATGCCGTGCGGCGCGTCGGCACATAGCCACCCAGCTCGTTGCGGCGCTGCATGAGGTATTGCATTTCGGGGCTGTCTTCCGGCGGGCGGTAGAACGGTACGCTGTCAATCTCCTCGTCGGAAATTGGAAGGCCGAAGCGGGTGCGGAACTCACGCAGGGCTTTTTCTTCGAGTTTTTTCTGAGAGTGGGTAATGTTCTGCCCTTCCCCCGCGCGACCGAGGCCATACCCCTTGACGGTTTTTGCCAGGATTACCGTAGGGCGGTCCTTCGTTTCGGATGCTTGCTTGTAGGCGGCGTAGACCTTCTCCGGGTCGTGGCCGCCGCGGCGCATGCGCTTGATCTGGGTATCGGAGAGATGCTCGGCCAGTTTGGCTACTCGTGGATCGGTATTGAAAAAATGCTCGCGCACATATTCCGCGCTTTCCACGGTGTATTTTTGATACTGGCCATCAACCACTTCGCCCATGCGCTTAGCCAGAGCGCCTTCTTCGTCTTTGGCCAGCAGTGGATCCCAGTCGTCGCCCCACAGCACTTTAATCACATTCCAGCCTGCGCCACGAAAAGAAGCTTCCAATTCCTGAATAATCTTTCCGTTGCCACGTACGGGGCCGTCCAGTCGCTGGAGGTTGCAATTGACGACAAAGGTCAGGTTGTCGAGTTTTTCGCGTGAAGCGAGGTTGATGGCACCGAGGGTTTCCGGTTCATCGGTTTCTCCGTCACCAAGAAACGCCCAGACCTGCTGTCCGTTTGGTTCACGCAGGCCACGGTCTTCGAGGTATTTGATGAAGCGCGCGTGATAGATTGCTGTAATTGGACCGAGTCCCATGGAAACGGTTGGAAACTGCCAGAAGTCAGGCATCAGCCAGGGATGCGGATAGGATGAGAGTCCGGGGGTGTCATGCAACTCATGACGGAAGTTGGTCAGATGATCATCCGTCAGCCGCCCTTCAAGGTATGCGCGCGCATAAACGCCCGGTGAGGAGTGGCCTTGAAAATAGACGAGATCGCCCGGAAAATCATCCGTGCGACCGCGGAAAAAGTGGTTAAAGCCAACCTCGTAAAGGGTAGCGATGGATTGGTAACTCGAAATATGGCCTCCAATTCCATCCTCTTCGCGGTTGGCGCGCACGACCATAGCCATCGCGTTCCATCGAATGAGACTCTTGATTCGCCGTTCCATATCGCGATCACCCGGATAAGCCGGCTGGTCATCGAGCGGGATGGTGTTGATGTAGGGTGTGTTGGCTGAGAACGGAAGGCGCACCCCCTGGCGGTGGGCGCTGACCTGTAGGTCGTGCAGGATGTCCTTGACCCGCTCCGCGCCTTCGTTCGCAAGCATATCGTCAAGCGCATCCAACCAGTCCTGTTTTTCAAAATCCACAGTTTTCGTATTTGGATCGGTCGTTTCCATAGTTTGGTATCCTTCGTTTTAGAATGTGCGCAACTTAAATAGGAGTGAACCAGTACACAATAAAAAAACCGTAAAAAACATGCTTAGAATAAGTATGTATTCTACGTTTTGGCTCCAGGCTCGTATTTTTAGAGCCAAAGTAAAAGTCATTTGACATCCCTTTACGGTCCAATCTTTCTTTTTTCCAAGCCTCATATGTGTATAAAAGGCAACTTATTGCTAAACGGAGAATTTTTATGAAACTAATTGGAGCGCATGTGAGCGCCAGCGGCGGGGTGGAAAACGCACCACTGAACGCGGCTACAATCGGAGCGAATGCCTTCGCCCTTTTCACCAAGAATCAGCGACAGTGGGTTTCCAAACCACTGACCTCGGAGAGCATCGATGCCTTCAAGAAAAATTGTTCTGACCACGGTTTTGAGCCGGGGCAGATTCTCCCCCACGACAGCTATCTGATTAATCTCGGGCACCCCGAAGCAGAGAAGCTCGAGAAGTCGCGTGAGGCCTTCCTCGACGAAATGCAACGCTGCGAACAACTGGGACTGGATCGGCTTAACTTCCATCCGGGCAGCCACCTCAAGCAGGTTTCCGAGAGCGAGTGCCTAACTACCATCGCAGAATCACTCAATGTTACGCTCAACAAGACCAAAGGCGTGATTGCCGTAATTGAAAACACAGCCGGCCAGGGATCCAATCTCGGCTACCGCTTCGAGCATCTCGCCGAAATTATTGATCAGGTGGAAGATAAATCCCGTGTAGGCGTCTGCCTTGACACCTGCCACAGCTTTGCGGCGGGCTACGACCTGCGCACCGCCGAGTGGTGCGAAGCGGTTTTCACGGAATTTGAAAACATTGTTGGCTTTGAGTATCTGCAGGGTATGCACCTGAACGACTCAAAGAAGGAACTTGGCAGCCGCGTCGACCGCCATCACAGCCTCGGCAAAGGTGAACTTGGGCTGGAGGTTTTCCGATACATCATGGATGATGCGCGGTTTGATGATATCCCGATGATCCTCGAAACCATTGATGATGCGATTTGGGAAGAGGAGATAAAACTTCTGCAAAGTTTTATCTCTGATGGGGAGAATGGGTGATAGGGAGAGGGGGAGAACACCATGAGTGAACGCATCCATAGCCACCGGGATCTGAAGGTTTATCAAAATGCCCGTAATGCAGCCATGGACATTTTTGAGCTCACGAAATCCTTTCCTGCCGAAGAAAAATATTCACTGATTGATCAAATCAGACGCTCTTCGCGTTCTGTCTGTGCCAACGTTTCAGAGGCGTGGAGAAAACGAAGATACAAGGCAGCATTTATTGCCAAACTATCAGATTCCGAAACCGAAGCCTGTGAAACCCAGGTCTGGCTGGAATTTGCAAACCTTTGCACCTATATGGATGAGGAAACTTTCAAAAGGCTCGACGCAAACTATAATCGCATTTTAGGCCAGCTTGTTCGAATGATCGATAGTGCCGATGATTGGCTAATTAAGTAGACACCCCCTCGCCCCTTCCCCCACTCACCCCCTCATAATTATATGGACACCCCTTCACCCCATCCTCCACTCTCCCACTCACT
>JAUVCG010000062.1 GCA_030595785.1 Kiritimatiellales bacterium
AACAGCTCCATGATTTCAGCGGTGACGGCATCGAGGTCGGCATCGATTTCTTCGAGCGGACGCGGTGGGGTGTATTCATAAAAGTGGCGGTTGAAGGGGATTTCGTAGCCGACGATACCGACCAGTCCATCCTTTTCATCCTTCTTGCTCTCATCGATCCACGCATTGGGAACATGCGGCAGGACTTCGCGCTCAAAGTAGGTTTGGATGTCTTCGGAGAGCGGGATGTTTTCATTGTCGCGCAGATCGGGATTGGGTTCGGGGTTGCCCTTCTTGTCGGTACAGACTTCGGCTTCGTCGTCATGTTCGCCGAGATGTTTTAAAAGCAGTTTGACGTTGGCGGCGGTCAATTTGGAGGGCGAGGCTCCGTCCGAGCCAGAGAGCAGGCGAGACGCCTGCGGTACATTCTTCTTCAGTTCATTCACAAAGGCATCACGCGAAAGGTATTTCTCATCCATTCCGTCCAAGGTCTGGAGAACGGCCTGTTGCAATGCTTCATCCCATTTACTCCACGCTTTGTCGGCCTGCAACGCTTCAAGGCGGTCGGCATCTTTCGGATAGATGGCCAACTGCAACGGGCGTTCGACGGTAATGCGGCGATAGCCAAATTCTGTGGTGTCGAAAATCTTGCAGACCTTGGACCGCTCGTTGTTGTCATAGAGGCGAACGATTTCTTCAATCTGCTTTTCGGTGAGATACTTGCGTTTTGAGCCGAGCGATTTGCGCATGGATTCGTGCATGTCGGTAGCGTTGATGAGTTGCACCTTGCCCTTGCGTTCGGCAGGCTTGTGGTTGGAAAGCACCCAGACATAGGTGGCAATGCCTGTGTTGTAGAACATGTCATTCGGCAGGGCGATGATCGCCTCCAACAAGTCGCGTTCGAGGACATAGCGACGGATTTCGGACTCACCACTTCCAGCCCCACCCGTAAACAACGGAGAGCCATTCAGAATGATGCCAATCCGCGAGCCGCCTTTCTTGGGGTCACGCATCTTTGAAATCAAGTGAAGCAGGAACAGGAGCGATCCATCGGACACCCGTGGAGTCCCCGCACCGAAACGACCCGCAAATCCTTTGAGCTTCTGCTCATCCTTCACCACCTTTTCGATCTTCTTCCAGTCCACACCGAAGGGCGGATTGGAGAGCATATAGTCGAAGGTGTCGCCATAGAGTTTGTCGTCGGAAAGGGTATTGCCCTGCTTAATGTTCTTCACATCCTGATCCTTCACCAGCATATCGCCCTTGCAGATGGCATAGGATTCAGGATTGAGTTCCTGCCCAAAGCCCACCAACCGCGCCTGCGGATTGAGTTCATGCAGATATTCCATGCCCGCCGAAAGAAAACCACCCGTCCCGCCGTAGGGTCATAGATCGAACGCACTACCCCCGGTTTTGACAATACCTCATCATCTCCCGCAAAAACCAGCGAAGTGGTCAGACGGACAATGTCGCGCGGCGTAAAGTGTTCCCCAGCGGTTTCGTTCGAGGATTCAGCAAAGCGGCGAATGAGTTCCTCAAAGATCAAGCCCATTTCATAGTTCGGAACCGTGGAGGGCGACAGGTCAATGTTGGCAAACTTATTGGCCACCACATAAAGCAGGTTGGCCTCATCCAGCTTTTCAATAAACTCCGAAAAACTAAAATGCTCAAAGATTTCCCGTGCCGCAGGACTGAACGACTGCACATAGGTTTCAAGGTTATCCAACACCTGAGTTTCCCCCAATGTGCCGAGATCCATCGGGGACGTGTTGTAGAAGCTCAGCCCCGCCTTGTTCAGCAGAATCTTTTCAGCCGCATCCGCATTCATATTGCGACACTTATCCGCCTCAGCCAGCACCTTGGCCTTGGTCGGAGCCAATACGCACTCCAGCCGTCGCAGGATCGTAAACGGAAGAATAATCCGCCCGTATTGTGATTGTTTAAACTCGCCCCGCAACAAATCCGCCACCGACCAGATAAACGCAGGCAACCCCGAAAACTTAGTATCCATACCCCATGCACCCCATAGTTAAAACAATACTAAAGAGTATATAAAGATCAACGGGACAGAGCAAGCCGTTCCACGCATGGGAAAGGTTTGACCTGCTCTGGTGAAATCCGCAGAATCCCGCGCCAATATGAAACAGGAAAAGACGACCGTTGTTGAACACCATAATTTCCAGGGCGACTACCGCATTTTGCGCATGGCCGCGCCGGAGATCGGTCCCCTCGTAAAGCCGGGGCAGTTTCTGCACCTGCTTATTCCCCATCTGGGAGATCGGATTCTGCGCCGCCCATTCAGCATTTATAAAGCCGACACCGGCGGCGTGAGCATCCTCTACAAACCAGTGGGTCGCGGCACAGAGTCAATGATTCCGCTGCGGCCGGGCGATGCGGTTGATATTATCGGTCCGCTGGGCAACGGGTTTCCAGCGCTTGGAAACAACAAACTGCCGGTGCTGGTAGCGGGCGGCTACGGCAATGCCGCGCTCTACCTGAAGGCCAAGGAGTCGCCCGTGAAAGGGGTCGCCTTTTTTGGCGGCCGCACGGCGGAGGATATTCTCTGCATCGAGGAGTTCCAAGTGCTGGGCTGGGATGTGCGGCCCGCGACGGACGATGGATCGCTGGGAACCAAGGGGCTGGTGACCGCCGCGTTCGATCCGTGGATGCAAGAGCTGGGAGCGGGGAGCGGGGCGCAGGGAGTTGAAAAGCTGGAGCTTTTTGTATGCGGCCCCAATCCCATGTTAAAAGCGATGGGCGACCGTGCGATCAAACACGGTTTTACGGCGTGGCTTTCGATGGATAAAAACATGGCCTGCGGTGTCGGAGCCTGCCTGACCTGCGTGATCAAGCGCCGCACGACGAACGGCTGGGAATGGGCGCGCTGCTGCAAGGATGGCCCCGTCTTTGAGTCTAGAGAGATTATATGGGAATAATCTCTCTAGACTCAGCAGGGAGCATGGGGCATGGAGCGAGGAGTGAATAGTTGGGAGCTTGGGACTGGGAGTGAATAGCGCAGAGCACGGGGCGGGGAGCTGGGAGTAATAGCATGGCTCAGTTTAGATTTCAGAATCTGGAGATTTGGAAGCGGGCAATCGAAATTGCTGACAAGCTGCTGGATATCGCGGTGCCCAACTGAAAGAACTGAAAGAACTGGAAGAGGAAAGCAAAATGATTGAAGCATTCAGAAAAAGCCTTTTAGGGGGAACCCGCTAATGGAACCGGAAAACTCCACGCCCCCACCTCCCAACTCCCCGCCAAAACAGCCTGCCATGGCTGTTCGCATCGGAAGTATGACGATGCGAAACCCGGTGACGGTGGCGTCGGGGACGTTCGGCTATGGGCCGGAATATGCCGACCTCGTGGACCTGAACCGGCTGGGCGCAATTACCGTGAAGGGCATTGGCCCGGAGGAGCATATCGGCAACCCCACCCCGCGCACGTTCGAAACGCGTGGCGGCATGCTCAATGCCATCGGCCTGCCGGGTCCCGGCGCACAGGGTTTTATTGATAAATATGTGCCGTTCCTAGCGCCATACAATGTTCCCGTGATCGTGAACATATGGGGCAAGAACATGGACGACTATGGCAAGGTCGTGGAAATCCTCGACGACGAGGAGACCGTCTCGGCCTACGAGATCAACCTCTCCTGCCCCAATGTAAAGGAGGGCGGCTCGGCCTTCGGAACGGATACCGATTCCTTTTCACGCGTGATCGAACTCGTTCGTGGAAAGACGCAAAAGCCGATCATTCCGAAGCTTGCTCCAAACGTTTCCGATATCGGGGCATTCGCCAAAGCCGCGGAGGATTCAGGTGCGGACGCGATTTCGATCATGAATTCCTACCCGGCGATGGCGATCAATATTGATACACTCGAACCGGAACTGGCCAACCGTACGGGCGGGCTGAGTGGACCGGCGATCAAGCCCATCGCGATCAAGCTGGTATGGGACGCGGCGAAGGCGACTAAGCTTCCCATCATTGGAATGGGCGGCATTTACGAGCCGGAGGACGCCATCGAATTCATGATTGCGGGGGCAACCGCTGTGGCGGTGGGAACCGCCAACTTTACGGATCCTTCGACGGTCGCCCGCGTGATCGACGGCATCGAGGACTATCTAGAGCAAAAAGGCCACAGCTCGGTCGCCGACATCGTTGGAACGGTGAAGGCCTAGCAACAGGAATTTAGGCAAAATGATTTTTAGGCAGAATAATCAAACCCATACGCATCGGAAGTAATCATTCTGCCTCCAAATTATTCTGCCTATCCATTAGGATCGATGAAAAGGAAACTGAAATTTGAAGGAACGATAGTCCTCGGTGTCGTATTCGCGGCCGCCGTTCTTTGCTGTTCATTCTGCCAGCCCTTTATTTCCGGTGCGGTATGCGACGCCATTCCGACACAGGCCACCTTTTCATACCAAGCGGAGAGCCTGGACGATCTCTGGGAAAGTCCGGTCTTCAGTCAACTCGACAAGGCTCTTGGTGCGGGCAACTCGGTGGAGGCTCTTCTGCATTCCAACGACTGGGTCAAATTGGCCGCGCCGTCTGAGGTTGCCGTTGCCGCCATTCCCCTGCGCTACGCCGGGCAAACCAAGACGTGGGCGGCGGTGTGCTGGGTGGGCTGGCGAAGCCCGTGGCTGCGGTGGAAGCTGGAGCATACCCGCGCAGAAGGCCTCTCTTTCCTTGGAAAGCACGCCGTATGGCCGATTTGGAAATATGAAACGCCTGACATCGCGCGCGGCACAAGCCTGACGTTTGCGCTGACCGACAAGCTCTTTATGGTTTGCCTATCAGAAAACCCGACCGACATTTTGTTGCTTTTGGACACCTACGACCATCGGACACCCTCCATCAACGATTCGAAATAAGGAAACCCTCCCATGAATCCCTCCATCAACACAGCCATCCTCATGTTATCCACTCTGACGCTGGCAGGCTGTCTCTCCAACAACGGGGAGCCGCCGAAAGACAAACCCTTGTCCAAAACGCGGATCGAGAAGAGTCTGTCGCGTCCAAGACCCCCGCAGCAATTCGGGTTTTCGATCTATGCGGTGGATGGTGGTATAGCCTACGCCGGTCAGGGACGCCTTCACCCCAACCACCTCACTTCCGCAGAAATGCTGGAGGAAAATATTCCGGTCATCAGCATGCGCGGGCGTTCCCCCAGAAACACGCTGAATGCATTGGTCGATATCAGCTCTCCGGTCTCCTGGATGGAGTTTTCCGTGTCGCAGGATTTCACGGCCTATTTCATGGGAATAAATGACCATGTACTTCCCTATCGCGGAAGCTACAACACGGGCGGAGTACCCGCTTTCGCCGCTGTGGTTACCCAGATGCGCATCAATAACTTTTTTATAGAAAACATGCCCTTTTACATTCGCATGGCCGAGGGATCGCTCGGCCCGCTGGCCCGCGGGATCCGCGAGCCGGAAATCGATGCCATCGTAGGCTACGACAACCTGCGGAGCTTTGAATATATCCAGTATGATCTGCAGAACAACACCATCGGCTTTTCAGCTACCACCCCTTTTTCACCGACCGAAGGACTGGAGAGCGAGGTCGTCAGGATCGTCAAGGTTCCCGGTCATGGTCTGGCGGTTGAGGGAAAGATCGACAACCAGCCGCTCCCGGTCATCCTCGATTTTGCCGGCGACTACAGCCTTGCGCGCGGGGACATCAAGGTAGCCACCACCCGTCTGGTCCACATCGGTGAAATTGAGCTCAAGGATGTCCCGACGCTTGTTTTACCGGTCCATGATGCCCCTCCTCGGATCGGTCGCAAACTGCTTACGCCCTACATCGTTACCATCTGCAACAAAAAAGGCGTGGTCTATTTCGAGAAACTGCCTCCCGAAGAGTAGAACAGAGGTCGGAGGTCGGAGATCAGAAGTCAGGGGTCAGAAGTCAGGGGTCAGGGGTCAGAGGTCGGAGACCGCAATAGATGGCGGATCGCCAGGATCGGGTGATGCCAAATCATGCGCGGACCGGCATAGCGCATGACCGTCTGAACGCGGGCGCGCATTCCGGGGTTGTAGCAATGCACCGTGCATTTATTACAGACCGGCTTCCCGTCCCCGAATGGACATTGGGCAATCCGCTCCTGTGCATACGCCAACAGCCCGGCGCAATCTTCACATAAATTCTTTTTGGCGCCGTGATGCGCGCGGCAATACATGCGGATCATCACGGCAACGGTCCTGACTTCGAGATTCATGAATCGAATACTATTGAGAGGCCGGCTCCATTCCAAGATAGAACCTTTCCTACGTCGTAACCCGACGTGTCCAACACGAGCATTCCCATCGCAATGCTGCTTTTAAGTGCCTTCCCAGGGACTGGATCATTCCAGCCCCGGTTTTTTTTGCATTTTTTCACCCTATAAACCCCTGTTTTTATTAGGATTTACCACATTTTTAAGAAAAAATGAAAAAAAGTACGGTTTCGGAGTAACACTCCGGGGAAAGCCCCCGTATTACATAGCGAACCCAACAATGATTTAAACGGAAGCACACGCGACAACTTAAGTGAACCCAAACCCATCCGTCGCAAGCTTCAATACTCCGAGTAGACCCCGCCACCCAGCGGGGTTTTCTTTTTGCCAACACGCGGAAACCACCCACCCCCCGCTTCTCGTTGACTCCCCCGAAAGCACGGAGTAGCTTTCCCTCCCATGCAATTTTCCGAACTCAACCTCAATAAATCCATCCTGCGGGCCGTGGCCGATGCGGGATTCAAGGAACCGACCCCGATCCAGACCGAGGCCATTCCGGCCATCCGGACCGGCCGCGATATTATCGGTTGCGCGCGCACCGGAACCGGAAAGACCGCCGCGTTCGCACTGCCCCTCATCCAGAAGCTGGAAGAGTCCTGGACCGCTGCACGCGAAATCCGTGTCCGCGCGCTAATCCTCTCCCCTACCCGCGAATTGGCGATCCAGCTGCACGAAAATCTTAAGGCGTTTGCCGCGTATACCGACCTGACCACGCTGCTCGTGCATGGCGGCACCGAGTATGAGGAACAGATCCTGACCCTGCGGGGAGGCGTTGATATTCTTGTCGCCACGCCCGGACGCATGCTTGACCTGATCGACCGCAAGACGCTCAGGCTCGACCAGATCGAGGTGTTCGTGGTCGACGAAGCCGATCGTATGCTCGACATGGGTTTTGCACCCGATATCCGAAAGATTGCCCCTATGCTGCCGCAGACCCGGCAGGCACTCTTCTTTTCCGCCACCATGCCGCCCGAAGCCCTCAAGCTCGCCAACGGCATCCTGCGCAAACCGATGCATATTTCGAGTGATCCAATCTCAGCCGCCGCCGAAAATATTTCCAAATCGATCTATTATGTGGAAAAGAACAACAAGTTTGCCCTGCTTGAATGGCTGCTGAAGAAGCTTGATTACGAGCGCGTGCTCGTTTTCTGCCGCACCCGGCGCGGTGCCGACCGCCTGAACGAACGCATGCAGAAGGCCGAACTGCCCGTCGATGTGCTGCACGGCGAAAAGGCGCAGAGCCATCGGCAGAACATTCTCGAAGCCTTCCGTACCGGCGAAACCCCGGTACTCATCGCCACCGACCTCGCGGCGCGCGGCATCGACATTGAAAACATTTCCCACATCATAAACTTTGATCTGCCCACTGAGACCGAAACCTTCGTGCATCGCATCGGCCGCACCGCCCGCGCCGGCGCATCCGGCACCGCACTCAGTTTTTGCGATCCGAGCGAAAAAAACTATCTGCGAAACATCCTCACCCACCTTGGTGAGGATATTGAGGTAGAGGAAGATCATCCGTTCCACAGCGAGCAGATCAAAAACTATTCCGGAAACGTCCAATCCAAGCACACTCCGGATAAGCAGAAGCATAGCAGTAAAATCCAGGAACAGACCACCTGGCGCCTTGCCCCGGGCGAACGCAACAAAGTCCACACCAAGGATGAAGCGCCGAAAAAGAACGCCCGACGCAATCCGAAAAAGAAAAAGCAGGACTGAAATCCATGCGGAGATGCGTGAGGCTGTGGATTGACAGGGTCTTCGGCTTTACATTTATAAAATTATCATATTTATTCCGTTTCCAATATAAAAACCTGCCTTTTGAGGGCAATCCTATGAGCTACGACAAGATTCAGGTCCCCGCCGAGGGCGGAAAAATATCTATGCTGGAATATGGGCACCTCAATGTGCCGAACAACCCGATTATCCCGTTTATCGAGGGCGACGGCGTCGGCCCGGAGATCACTGCGGCAATGATCAAGATTGTCGATGCTGCCGTAGAAAAGGCGTATGGCGGTGTAAAGAAGATCCAATGGATGGAAATCTATGCCGGTGAGAAGGCGAATGTGGTCTACGGCGAAGACACCTGGTTGCCAAGTGAAACTCTCGATGCGATCAATGAATACCGCATCGCTATCAAAGGCCCGCTCACTACACCCGTCGGCGGCGGACGCCGCAGCCTGAATGTCACCCTGCGACAGGAGCTCGACCTCTATGTCTGCCAGCGCCCGGTTAAATGGTTCCACGGCGTCCCTTCACCCGTTCATAATCCCGAACGCGTGGACATGGTCGTCTTTCGCGAAAACTCGGAGGACATCTATGCCGGAATCGAATGGGCAGAAGGGTCCGCCGAAGTTCAGAAGGTCATCGACTTTCTCCAAAATGAAATGGGGGTGAACAACATCCGCTTCCCGGAAGACTCCGGCATTGGCATCAAGCCTGTCTCGAAAAGCGGTTCGCAGCGCCTGATCCGGGCTGCGATTGAATATGCCATCCACAACAACCGCAAGTCCGTCACGATTGTCCACAAGGGCAACATCATGAAATTTACCGAAGGTGCCTTCCTCAAATGGGGCATGGAGCTGGCCGCCGAGGAATTCGGCGCAATGTACCACGGCACCGAAAAGGACTACAAAATCATCAACCCGCACACCGGCGAGGAGATTGTGGTCAAGGACTGCATCTGCGACGCCTTCCTGCAGAATATCCTGCTCAAGCCGCAGGACTACGACGTCATCGCCACGCTCAACCTCAACGGCGACTATGCATCAGATGCGCTCGCGGCCTGCGTCGGCGGAATCGGCATTTCACCGGGCGCCAACATTAACTACCGCGATGGCAAGGCTGTATTTGAAGCGACTCACGGCACCGCCCCTGACATTGCCGGGGAAAACAAGGTGAACCCCTGCTCGCTGGTACTCTCCGGCGAAATGCTGCTGCGCTACCTGCCCTGGACGGAAGCCGCCGACCTCGTCATCAATGCCGTCGACAAGGCTATCCAGAACAAAACCGTCACCGCCGACTTCGCATACATGATGGAAGACGCTACCTGGCTCTCCTGTTCCGAGTTCGCCGATGCCGTCGTTTCAAATATGTAGAGATTCGTCACAAAAAAAGGCTCCTATCCCGCTAGTAGGGAGACCGTGTTTTTGGAGCCATCCCGAATCAGAACAACGTTTTCCCCTTCGGGGTGAAACGTTACTACACCCGAGCCGCGCTTCACCTGAGCGAAGCGAAGGAAAGCGCTCCCCGGAAATGGGTCATACCCTTTTTAGCCTCGCATTTAGCTTTCAGACCATCCGGTTCAGGGTTAACATCGCTATATGAAAAGACGGGAATTGCTCCAACAGCTGGCCATTACCGGAACCCTCCTTGCCCCGCCAGCGGCCATTTCAGGAAGTTCCGGCTCAGACCGTTTAGGTTCCGTTCTCCCGAAAAGAACCCTTGGAAAATGCGGTGAAAAGGTTACCTGCCTTGGACTGGGTGGTTTCCACATCGGATGGCCCGAGGATGAAGCCCTTAAAGCACAGCAGGAAGGTAAGGGCAAGTGGACGTCCGACAACCCGGTTGTCCCCGGATCGCTTTCGGTGGAGGAGTGCATTTCCTTTACTTTATCGCTACCCGTTTCCGTCCTGATTACCGGCGCGGAAAAGCCGGAGTATGTGGAGGAAAAAGCCAGCATGGTCAGACGGTTTTCCGCACTCTCCGCAGAGCAACGTTTGGCACTTGCTGACAAGGTGGCTGACTTTGCCGGAGAAGGCAAAGTGGAGTACTATAAAAACAAAGATCTGCGTCTGCCAACAGCGACATGAGGAGAACTATGGATTTGAAAACGTTAACGGTCTTGATCGGTCTCCTCTCGGTATACTCGGCGAGTGCCGCTCCTTCGTACACGCTGACCAAAGCGTGGTCAACGGACCCTGTTCTTGAAGTGCCCGAATGCGCACTCTTCAACCCTGCCGAGAACCTGTTGTACATCTCCAATGTGTCGGGCGCTCCGGCGGAGAAAAACAACAAGGGATTCATTTCCAAGGTGGATTTGGACGGCCAGATTGTAAAACTGAGATGGGCAACCGGCCTGAACGCTCCAAAGGGCATGGCCATCTATGGAAACAGCCTGTATGTTGCCGACATCGACATACTGGTTCAGATAGATCTCAGCACCGGAGAGATTGTAAAACGGTATCCTGCAGAAGGAGCCGTTTTTCTGAATGATGTAGCTGCAGATACAGAAGGCAACATTTACGTTGGCGACTCTTCTGCGGAGAACGGCAGGATATACCGCTTAAGCAAAGGACTGTTGGACAACTGGCTCACATCTCCCGAGATTGAACGTCCGAACGGACTCCACATGCAGGATGGGAACCTTCTCGCAGGTGATGGAGGAAACGGCAAGCTCAACTCCATAGACCTGAAGACCCGGAAGATTACGAAAGTTGCGCAAACCGATTCAGGGATTGATGGGATCAAGCCCGATGGAAAGGGAAACTATTTCACGTCCAACTGGAAAAGCCGGACCACACTCATTACGGCGGAAGGAAAAACCATCGTGCTGATGGACACCGCCGCAGAGGAGATGAATGCCGCCGACTTTGAATATCTGGCTGACCGAAAACTCCTTGTGATTCCGACCTTTTTCGACAACCGGTTGATCGCATACAAGGTGGGCGAACAGAAAGAATGAAACCATTCAGCTCAAACAAAGGAACGGTTATGCATATGAGAAAACAAGGTCTATTCATTGCTGCGTGCGCAATCGTACTGGCGGCAAACGCTGCGGAAGTTCCGGTTGGAGAGAAGGCCCCGAACTTCAAAACTGTGGATCAGGATGGTAGGCCCTGGATCCTGAAAGAACATCTGGGAGGTCATTATCTGGTGCTTTATTTCTACCCCGCCGCCATGACCGGCGGTTGCACCAAACAGGCCTGCAGCTACAGGGATCTTATCCATACTACAAAGGATCGTGCATTCGAAATCGTAGGGATCAGTGGTGACACTCCAAAAAACCTGAAATACTTCCAACAGGCTGAAAGACTGAACTTCACCCTCCTTTCAGATCCGGATGGGAAAATCGCCAAAGCCTATGGGGTCCCCGTCGACACGGGCGAAAAAACCATCACCCGCACCGTAGACGGAAAAGAAGTTGAGCTCAACCGAAGCGCAACAACTGCGCGCTGGACCTTTATCATCGATCCAACCGGAAAAATCGTCTACCGCGACGACAAGGTCAAAGCTGCGCAGGATCAAGACAACGTAATGCTGTTTTTAAAAACAGCGAAAGAGTAAATCCTAACTTCGCCTACTCAGCCGAAGCGGTTAGATCGATTTTTTAAACAGCATTGGAGATTCCCATGAGTAAACCACCCGTAATTTTCATTGCCGGTGAACGCCAGCATGCCGGAAAGACGGTTACCAGCCTCGGCGTCATCTCGGCTATCTGCCGAAGGTTAAATATCTCAATAACCCTTCGATGAATCTGATCAGCGACAGCTTCAAGGAACCTCGTACATACCGGGGCGGGCAAAACGGCAGCGTCTGGCACCTTCCGTGCCGCAAGGTAAAGATCATCTCGCAGGGCTATGAGG
>JAUVCG010000063.1 GCA_030595785.1 Kiritimatiellales bacterium
GATGTCGACCTTCCGATCCTCCAGCCGATCAAAATCCACCTCGATCCAATCCTCAAGGATTGAAACTCGAAATTCTAATTTCTAAATCCGAAACAATTTCAAAGCATGAATCATCGAATTCCACAAACGAAATGGTTTCGGAGTTTGAATTTTGTTGTTTCCGGTTTGTTTAGGATTTCAAATTTCGAAATTAGGATTTAAGAAATGATGAAATCGTTTCTGGACATGCTTTATCCCCGCAACTGCCTCGGATGCGGCGTCTCGTCGCCCGAAACCTTCCGCTATATGTGCTGGGATTGCTGGTCGGATGCGTCACGGGTCGAGGCGCCCTTCTGCGATCTATGCGGCGATCCTGTGGCCGGTGCGGTCGATCACGACTTTATCTGCTACTCCTGTTCGGCCGAAAAGCCCGCCTTCGATGGGGCCCGTTCGGCCGCCCGCTATGACGGGGTGGTGGGCGAAGCCTTGCGGCAGCTTAAATACGAACGGGCACTCTGGCTCGCGCCTGATATGGCGGAACTGCTGCATAACTGCCTCGAGGCCGAATATCCCGGCCTCAGATTTGACATGCTCGTGCCGGTGCCGCTCCATCATGTCCGCCGCCGTGAGCGGGGTTATAACCAATCCGCCGTACTTGCGCACGAGCTCGGTCGCCGCATGGGCTGTCCGGTACGGCCCGGCACGCTTCGGCGAATTCGCCCAACCTCTACGCAAACAAATTTGACAGCGAAAGAACGGCTTAGTAACGTGGTAGGCGCTTTTCAACATAAAAGGACAAAGTGGCTGGCGGATCGGCATGTTTTGCTGATTGATGATGTAATGACCACAGGTGCAACCGTGAATGCCTGCGCAAAAACCCTTAAAAAGGGTGGTGCTGCGTCCGTTCATGTGATCACTGCGGCTCGTGGATGACGAGAGGATTCGTAGCCGATTTTTGATTTTAGATTTCCGATTGCCGATTTGCGGGTCTGCGACGCCCTTAACAAGAAGAGGCTAACGCCAATTGAGTTCCACCAATCGGCAATCATAAATCGGAAATCGGCAATGCGTTGACAACCTCCAGAGGTTGCATGGTTATAGAACGCAAAATGGTAGGAAGTTAAAACGGAAGGAACTAACATGGCTCTGTTTGGCAGCAACAAGAAAAACTATTCGACCATCACCGTCAAGAAACGCGACGTGCCGGATGGGCTATGGATGAAATGCCCCTCGTGTGGCGAGATTGTCTACAAGGAAGAGGTGACCGCCAACCTTGAGGTCTGCACCAAATGCAACCACCACTTTACCCTCGCGCGTCAGGAGCGTATCGACCTGCTCTCCGACGAGGGATCCTTCGAAGAGTGGGCCGGCGGGATTAAATCGGTGGATACCCTCGGTTTCACCGGCAAACAATCGTACATCGACAAGCTTGAGGCCAACCAGAAGAAATCCGGATGGGATGACGCCGTTACCGTCGGCGGCTGCAAGCTGGGCCGGCGCGACATCGGCCTGGGTGTCATGGATTTTTCCTTCCTTGGTGCCAGCATGGGCAGCGTGGTCGGCGAGCGTATTACCTACCTCATCGAGCGCTGCACGGCGGAAAAGCGCCCGGTACTGCTTTCCTGCGCTTCCGGCGGCGCGCGCATGTACGAAGGATTGCTCAGCCTGATGCAGATGGCCAAAACCAGCGCAGCACTCGCGCGCCACGCAGAAGCCGGACTGCCCTACATTCCGATTCTCACGCACCCCACCATGGCCGGTGTTATGGCCAGCTTTGCCACCCTCGGCGATCTGATCGTAGCCGAACCCGGAGCCCTCATCGGCTTTGCCGGGCCGCGTGTCATCAAGGAAACCACCCAGCAGGATCTGCCCGAAGGTTTCCAGCGGTCGGAATTCCTGCAGGAGCATGGCCTGATCGATATGGTCGTCCCGCGTTCAGAACTCCGCGACCGCATGATTCTCGTCCTCGAATATCTTTGCGATAAATAGTTTTTAGACTGGATAACAGGATAAACCGGATATCCTGAAGATCCTGTAATCCTGTCAAAGAAAAGCCATGAGCAGTCCTGTCGAAAAGCTCTTTCAGCGAACGACGCAGGGTATCAAGCCCGGGCTGGATATCGTTACCGCCCTGCTTCAGGCACTGGACAATCCGCACCACCGGTTGGCGGCCATCCATGTGGCCGGTACCAACGGTAAAGGATCCGTCTGCGCCATGCTCGAGTCCGTCCTTCGCGCCTCCGGCTTCAAGACCGGTCTTTACACCTCGCCGCATCTCATCGACTTTTCCGAGCGCTTTCGTATTAACGGAGTTCCAATCTCCGCTGAAAAACTTGAACGCTATATTCAGACCATGGAGGAAACAGCCGATCAGGTCGCCGAAGAAACGGCTCAACGTCCCGCGACCTTTTTCGAAATATCCACCGCCATCGCCTTTCAGTATTTTGCTGATGCCGGTGTAGATATCGCCATCATTGAGACAGGGATGGGCGGCCGCTGGGATGCGACGAACGTGGTTATCCCGCTTATCTCTGTTATTACACACATCGATATTGACCACACCAACTACCTGGGCGACAGCATCGAAGCGATCGCCGCCGAAAAAGCCGGCATCATTAAGCCCGGACGCCCCGTGGTATCCGCACCTCAGTCCAAAGTGGTGATGGATATTCTACAGGGGAGGGGAGAGCCGGTTTTGAATGTAGACGGAGCATCCTGCTCCGTTGCGGTGCAAAAGCCGAACGTGCACAGCGGAGCTGGTGATTGCGCCAGTAGAAAGCAATCTTCCGTCTACGTTAGTCAAGGGCTCAAAATCGAAACGCATTCGCATAACCTTCCGCCCATCAACCTGCCGCTGCTCGGCGAGTGTCAGCGGGAAAACTGCGCGGTTGCCGTCGTAACGCTCGAAGTATTGGCCGACATGCTCCATTTTGAGCCCGAATTCAAAAAAGGGCTGGAGGCCGTAGAGTGGGAGGCGCGTTTCCAAACGCTTGAAACGGATCCTCTGGTGATTCTCGATGGCGCACACAACCCGTCTGCCGCCCGTGCATTGATGAAGACGCTGAAAGAGCTCTACCCGAAAAAACAAATCGGCTTTATCTTCGGTTTCCTTGATGACAAAGAGTCCGTGGAGTTCCTCCGGGAATTGAAGCCGCTGGTTTCCAACGCCTGGACTATTTCGATCGAAGCGCCGCGCGGCACCACGGCCGAACAGGCCGCATTGCAATGTCAGGTAGCCGGAATCGATGCCGATCCAATCGACGTTTCCAGTGTCTGGAACTCCGCCCGCGAATGGGCGATTGAGCCCGACCGTCTCATCGTCATCACCGGCTCGCTCTACCTGAAGCAGGTGCTGGGGAAAAATAGTTTGTAGCTCCACAAACCTTTTCTACAACCCTTTTCTTTTCATAAGCTTATATCCCTTGCCGTAAATTGAGAGTAGATACTTTGGGGTTTTCGGATCGGGTTCAATTTTCTGGCGCAGTTTAACGATATGGTTATCGATCGTTCGGTTGGAGGGGAAAGCTTCCGTGCCCCAGATGGCATCCATAATCTCGTCGCGTGAGAATACGCGACCGGGCTCTGCAGCCAACAGCTGCAGGATGTCGGCTTCGTAGCGCCCCAGTTCCTCGGTGCTTCCGTTTGATTCCACCGTTAGTTTTGAGAAGTCAATCTGCACGTTTCCAAGCTGCAGGGTTTGGATTTCCGATCCGGGGGCGGTGCGGTTGAGCACGGCTTTTACGCGCGCAACCAGTTCAAGAATGCTGAAGGGCTTCACAACATAGTCGTCGGCGCCGAGCCCAAGACCGCGTAATTTGTCGGCTTCGGCGGATCGGGCGGTAAGGAAGATCACGGGGGTGCGGTCGCCGCGATTACGCATTTCAGAAAGTACTTCGAATCCGTCGGTGTCGGGCATCATGACGTCGAGGATGACAAGAGCATGCTTTTCGCCAAGCAGGGCATCGAGAGCCTGCTGTCCTCCATAGGCGCAGGCTACTTGATACCCTTCGAATTCGAGATTGTCGCGGATGGCGTTGGCCATCGCCTTTTCGTCGTCAACCACCAATAGTTTCATGCATTTCCTCGATTGTATCGCCGCCATCTTGGCGGCCTTGTAGCCCGCTGGAAGCGGGCGGTACGGAGACCGTGAAGACCGAGCCCTTTGGTTGGTTGTCGGCCACCTCGATGGTTCCGTCCATCTTTTCCGCCAGCCGTTGAGCTACGCTGAGACCAATGCCGCTGCCCCGCCGCGCAGTCACCTTGCTATCGTCCGACCGTACAAACTCTTCGAAGATATGTTTCTTGAGCTTGTCGGGAATCCCGATGCCCCGGTCGAAAACGCGAAGTATATTCCAGCCGTTGGAAGATTCCAGTTCGATCCGTATGTGTTTTTCGTCGTCGGAATATTTGATGGCGTTGTCGAGCAGGTTGAAAACGATTTGCGAATAGGCGAGAGGATCGACGTTAGCAGTGATACCGGATTCCATTTGCCTCTCCAACTCAAAGCCTTCTTGTTCCAGGCGGAAATGGAACGACTCGGCGATTTGCTCGCAAAGGGTGGATAGGTCGGTCGGCTCGAGATGGATTTGCAGCTTGTTTCGTTCCATGCGCGAGAAGTCCAGCACATTGTTGACGATGCCGGTAAGCCGCTCGGATTCCGTCAAAATCGTCTGGTGATAGTCGGCGACCTTATCCTCGGGAATGCGACCGTGCTTCAGCGTTTCGGCATGCAGTCGGATCAGCGAGAGCGGTGTGCGCAGTTCGTGCGATACGGTGGCGATGAAATCGGTGCGCATGGCATCGAGCTGCCGCTGCCGTTTGGCGGCGGCGAACAGGCCAAGGGTGAGAGTGGTGCCCAGGAGCACCATCAATGCAAGGATGATGTTGCCTGTCCGGTATTGTTTGCCGATGCTGGCTTTTGCTTTATCCACGACTTGACTGGGGATCGAGGCAAACAGACCGGGGATGATTTGTTCATGACTCTCATGGTCTTCCTCCTGTGTCAACATGACGGGGGCAGTGGCTTCAATGTCTGGAGAATAGAGCACGGCAAGACCATCCTCCCGAACCGAAAGTATTTTGCCATTGGACTCCGCCCGGTATGTACCTTTGCGCCGGGTGAGACTCCTATCGATCGCAGTTGCCGTTTCCCAAAGGCGTGAAGCGCGTCGCTCTATTTCGGAAAGATCTGGAACCTGTTCTTCGAGCATGGACCGGAAGAATCGCCGTTGCGATTCCGTTAGTGCGGGATCGGTCAGGTTTAACAAAGCGAGGATGCTGCAAACGGTTCGGGTGTCCGGTTCGATTTCAAGCAGGTTGAAAAGAGCGGCGGTTTTGCGGTAGAGGTCATCCGGGGTAGAAACCCTCCGTCTAGCTGCCATCTGAAAATGAGATAGAGAGGTTTGGCCAGGAGGCGCTGCCCATCTTTTTTCAAGCGCAGTATCGGCCTCTGCTTCCGGCACGGTTTCCAGCAACCCGGCGGTGCATGCGGGAACAACGCGGTTATCGAGCACAATAAACAGATCGGCGTCCGGCTCCGAAAGGGGATCATTCTCTAGTTTTGAAAAAAGTCCGGCTTCCTGTTTTTCGATTTCTTTCCGCAGGCCCTCCGCCTGTTGCTCCAATAGCTGCACAAAGGAAGTATCAACCGTGCCGATCGATGCAAGGTAGTTGTTACGGTTGAGCAGAAATGCCGTAACGAACAGCCCGGCCATCAGCAGGATCAGGCCAGCAGTCAGC
The DNA here is from genome assembly GCA_030595785.1 of Kiritimatiellales bacterium. Lineage (GTDB taxonomy): Bacteria > Verrucomicrobiota > Kiritimatiellia > Kiritimatiellales > Pontiellaceae > Pontiella. The sequence continues at coordinate 5,719 of JAUVCG010000063.1, forward strand.
AATCTGGGCAACCGGCTTTGCATGCGCTACTTCCCTTTGAGAAGGGTGTTGTCCGTGACGTAAAGGGCAAATAGAATGTCTTGCTTGAAGAATAGCCTCAAGCCCTTCTTGGCAATATAGGACTGACCTTTCCATTTTCCGCCGGTGGTGAGGTATAGGGTGTCTTCCTCCCAGTCGATCTTGTCCGTTCGAACGGTTTGCCTGGGTTTTCCAAGAATTCCGAGGGCTTCCTTCAATGAAATGCCATTGCGAATGCCGTGGACTTCGTAGGCCTTGGAACCCTCGAACCTGAATTCTTCAATCCGGTCCTCTTTCATGAGGATGGTGAACTGCTCTGGGTAGATCATAACGTAGACATTCGGTAGGTTGGATTTGGTGAATGTCTCGTTTCCATACACATAATTCTTTGGTTCGCCGAATGTCCGGAGAACGGATTCCAGGTTTCCGCGCTTCATGTCGAACCCGTCCACCTTTCCCTGCAACGTTCCGGTTGCGGCGGGACGGTAAAGCTGTTGCATCCGATCCAGAGTATTGAGGATGGTCAAACGGTTTTCATCTGTGACTTTTGTAGAGGCAATTTGTCGGTAGATCTCCAGCGCCTCCTCCGTCTGCCCCTTGGCGGTTTCGAGGAAGTAGGCCTTTTCGTAGAGCTGCGAGAGGTCCTCGGCGAAGGTGGATGAAATACAAAGGGCGATGAAGGCGCATAGTGTAAAGGTTCTCATTTACAGTTCTCCTCATATTTTTTCCAGAGCTTGGCAATGACTTCGGGATTGGTAAGACCGTGTTCGGCTTCGATCACGTTTGCGTTTTGCGGAGTAAAGTCGCCGCTTTCAGGAGCTTTGAACCGCGGGTCTTCGCAGAGCATTTCCCCGACCGCCAGGTTCTGGTTTGTGACCGCCTGATCCAGACCTTCGTTGTTCCAGAATGCATTAAATCCCTCATCGGTCTTATCTGCCAGTAATGTGACGCCCCAGTTACCGGCGGTATTGCCGTAGAAAACATTATTCAGGAGAATGCGCTTTGAAGGCAGAAGGCGGACGTTGGAAGAGGTTCCGGAGATCAGACGGTTGGATACAAAAACATTATTTTTCAGTGTAACGGTTCCTATTCGTGAAACTCTGGAAAAGGAGGGGTTCAGTATTCTCCCGCAATTAATCACGGCGGAATTAGACATAGAGAATTCATCTATCCCGGAACTGATGCCCAGGGCTCCTGCTGAATTTACGATCAGGCAGCTATCCATGGATAGGGTTCCTCCATTACAGTCGATGGCATCATATTCAGCGTCGTGGAAGATCGTGTCCCTGATCTCAACAAAGGTGTTGGGACTTGTTCTCAGTTCGCTCTGAACAATGCTTTGTCTGATGCTTCCGGTAGAGCCGTCGCCATAAAAGATCGGAATGGCAAACCCGGAGATCCGACTGTCAGCAATGTCAAGCTTTGAAAAGCCCTCCGCGTGGATCGCGAGCGGACTGCGTAAAATGTTACCTCCTGCGATAACGTTGCAGTTTGTGATGGTGACGCTGCCGTTATTGTCGACTTTGAGGGTGCATCCCAGTTCTTCAAGAGATTGATCTTTTTTGTAGCTCAGGATCTGACTTTTAAGAGTGAGCGAATCCAGCGTGATTTTGCTGTCCCTATTGGCATGGATAATTGGCAGGTCCATCGTCCCTTCAATGATGCATTGGTTTCGGTTGGTACCCTTGATTATGATTTCTTTATTGATCCAGATATTTCTATTGCTATGATAGGCCAGTTTGTTGCCGGAGTAGACTCCATCCGGAAGGTATATCGTGCCACCGGGCGGCATTTCCAGGATCAGGCTGTGAATTGTATCGTCGGTTTCTTTGAGCATTCGCTCCTGAATATGGGCTATACTACTCTGATTATCTTCCAGTAGTGCAATATTGAGCAGTTCCTTCAGTAGCTTACAGTGAAATGTATGTTCATTTGTGTTTGGTGTCCGGGCAACGAGGACGGGCTCGCTGAGCTCCTGCAGGATTGCTGCAGCCTGCCGGTTGTGCCCAAGCGCCTTTAATGCAATTGCTTTTTCAAGCCGATCCTGTCTGGTCTCTCCTGGCAGGTTCTGGGTGGCATAGATGTTCAGCAACCGCTGCAGTGTTTTTGTGACGGCTGCGTAATTTTCATCATTCACTTCGGTCGCGGCGATTTGTCGGTAGATTTCCAGCGCCTCCTCCGTCTGCCCCTTGGCGGTTTCGAGGAAGTAGGCCTTTTCGTAGAGATGCGATAGGTCGTCGGCGAAGGTCGCCCCCCCGATGCCTATGGCTGCAAGTAGCACAAGAAACTTTTTCATTTACAGGTCTCCTCATATTTTTTCCAAAGGTTGGCAATGACTTCGGGATTGGTAAGGCCGTGTTCAGCTTTCATTATTTCGGAGTTACCCGTTTTGAAGTTGCCGCTGTCTGGGTCAGCGAATTTGGGGTTTTCTGCGATGGTTGAGGAAGGCAGATCATAGTCCGTGCTGGGTTCGCCGTTGCCGTGGAAGGTGTTATCGCCAACTTTAAATTTGGTGCTGCCCTCTTCGAATACGGCGAAACCGGTTTTCTGGTTGTTCGCGACGATGTTGTTCTTTACCTGAATTTGTCCGTAATAGCGCGTGTCGATGCCGGAATAGCCGTTGCCGATGATGACGTTGTTTTCAATCTCCACGTCGGACGAGGCAAAGGCACTGATGCCGCTGCCGTTTCCGACGATGGCGGTATTGATAATTTCCCCGTGCGTGGTTTTATTGCCGAGGTAGACGCCGCGATTCCGGTTTTTGATGATCAGGTTGTTTTTCAGATGAATGGTTCCGCCGGTACTGCGGACGCCATGCTTCGCGGAGCCGGTGAAAATGTTGCCTTCGATGGTAACTTCCGAATCGGCATGCGACATAAAACCGCAATCTCCAGGATTCCTGACAACGCAGTCTTTGACCAGTCCTTCGGTTCCTTCGCCGTAGAAGATGGGGTAGGCGTAACCCTCGAAGCGGCAGTCCAGCAGTTGGACATTTGAAAAGCCCTGGATGTAAATGCCAAGGGGACTGCGCTTGATGCTGCCCAACGCAACAACGGAACAGTCGCGGACGATCACGGTCGAATCCTTGGCCAATACCGCGCAACCGGGAGGGTCGGTGCGTTCGCTGGTTTCCAGTTGGCTCTTGAGCGTGAGCGATTCGATGGTGAGTTTCTGTTTTTTCGGGACATGGATGAGCGGTTGGTCCGACGTTACTTCGAGAATTGCGGTTTCGCGGTCGGCTCCTTTCAGCGTCAGCGCTTTGTGGATAACCATGTGGCCCTCATGGTTACCGGCGGGGATGTAGATGGTTGTTCCCGGCCTGGCGGCATCGATCAGTTCCTGAATGGTGCAGTCGGTTTTCGACAGCAACTTTTCATGGCAATCCTTGATGGTTGCATCGTGCTTTCGAACCGTACCGATGTGCAACAGTCGCAACAGACTCTGCTTGATGGCCGCCTTGTTTTCATCCGTGGGTTCGGCATCGGATATCTCGTTGTAGATGGCGACGGCCGGTTTGACCTGGCCTTTTGCGGTTTCGAGATAGTAGGCCTTTTCGTATTGTTGCTGCAATTCGTTTGCCACACACAGCCGCGCGACCGCCAGTAGTGCAATGAGTGTTGTGCCCGCTTTCATGATGCCCCTTTCGTTGTTTGATGTTTGATGAAGGTAGCGTAATTCATCCAAACGGGCGAAGTGTCATCACAATGTAAAAAACACAGCGGGCAGCTGTGTTTTTTTTCGGGGTGGAATGCAGAGAAGACCTGACGGGGAGATCAGTCCTGTTTCCAGAAATGGAATGGCCATCCGCCAACCTTGATGGGTCGGCTCGTTCCATCTTTAGCAACTACTGCTTTGGTTGTTCCAGGGAGCGGATCATGGTTTGGAATTCATCCGATGCGCGGAGCTGCTCGAATTCATTGCTGTCCATATAGGCGAGGGCGGAGCTTGGATCGGTAAGTTGCACTCCGCGCTGGAGGGCAGCCATGGCCTTCTCAGGACGGTTGTTGTGCATTTCCACCTGCGCCAGCAGGAAGTACAGGACGGGAACGTCGGTAATTTTCAGGACCAGGCCTTCGAGCAGGTCAGCGGCCTGTTCCCAGCGCCCCAGTTTCGTGAGGTAGAGCGCAAAGCTGTGCTGGGTGTCGATATCCATGGGCCGCAGATCGATATAGGTTTCGTAGGCGGCCACGGCTTCGTCTGACCGATCCTGTTCCTTATAGAGGAGCGCCAGGTTCTTCTGGGGTTCCGCATAGGCCACCTTCATTTCAATGGCTTGCTTCAGGTAGCTTTCCGCCCGGTCGTAGGCCTCGGCATTAAGGCAGGCCGCTCCAAGGTTGTTGAGTACATCGGGTGTCAGGTCCGATTCGGGAGCGTCTTCCAATAAAACAAGGGCCTTGTCGAACTCCTTCATCTTGAAATAAAGCACGCCGAGCGGGACTCTCACGCCGTTTACGTCGGGGAGGATTTCCAGTGCATTTTCGTAGTGCTCTGCAGCCACTTTGTCTTCGCCGATGCTGGCCGCCTGTTCTGCAAGAATCAGGTTGAAAGCGGCTTTTCGAACCCATTCGGAATTAAAGGGGCGCGCTCCTGTTCCGTTCCATTCCGGATTGCCGTAGTTGGAGGAGAAATCGAGGACCCATTGGGATTCGGATGCAAGCGAATAGCGCGGGACATAGGCCTGAGTGAGGGTTGTCGGGGTGGGATCCACGGATTGGATTTCTATGTATTCGCGCACAACCACGACAACCAGCGAAAGAGAAAGGACCAGCACGAGCATGCCCAGAACAAAGCTGGCGAACTGGTGGCGCCTTATGTCGCGTTTGCGCTCTTCGAGTACTTCGGCCGAAACCTGCGGCGTGAAGTCGTCCTTGGCGGCTTGATCCGTTGCGTAGATATCCTGAAGATGTTGACGTTTTCCTGAGTCCATGTGTTTCCGTTCCCGCTGTGTTAGACGTAAAAGCGCGGATTTTCCATAACCGTACTCCAAATGCAAACTTATTGTGTTCCGAGGTTCAATACCGCCAATAAAGTGTTCTCTTGACAGCGGGTTTGCGATTTGCGCATATGATTACCATAATATGATAATGATGATTAACTTAATAGGGTGGTGCATATGCTGATTGCAGTTCCGAAAGAAATTATTCCCGGCGAAAACAGGATTGCTTTGATCCCGGCATCCATCTCGGCACTGACCAAAGCCGGGTTGGAAGTAATGGTCGAAAGCGGTGCAGGCGCGGGCTGCTTCTACAGCGACCAGGCCTATGAAGAGGCCGGAGCAAAGATCGCTCCGAATGCCGAAGTCCTCTATTCCTCTGCGGAGATCATCTTCAAGGTTCGTCCGCCCGAATCGGCCGAAGTCGATCAGATGCGCGAGGGCGCCGTGCTCATCTGCCTAATGGATGCCTTTTTCCGACTCGACCTCATGGAGCAGCTGGCTGCAAAAAAGATCAGCGGCTTCGGTCTGGAGTTCGTTCCCCGTATTTCCCGCGCACAGAGTATGGATGTGCTTAGTTCGATGGCCGCGATTGCCGGTTACCGCGCCGTCATTGAGGCCGCCGGGCTGTTGCCGAAATATTTCCCGATGCTGATGACCTCCGCCGGAACCATTACCCCGGCCAAGGTGTTTGTGATCGGCGCGGGTGTGGCCGGTCTGATGGCGATCGCCACCGCCAAGCGTCTGGGTGCGGTGGTTGAGGCGTACGACACCCGTCCGGTGGTGAAGGAGCAGGTCGAAAGCGTCGGCGCCAAGTTTGTTGAATTCAACCTCGAAACCGAAGGTTCCGAGGATGCGGGCGGGTATGCCAAGGCGCAGTCGGACGACTTCTACAAGAAACAACAGGAGCAGATGAAGGCCAAGGTGGCTGCGGTTGACGTGGTCATCACCACCGCCGCGATTCCCGGAAAGAAGGCGCCAGTGCTGATTACTGACGATATGTTACAGGCGATGCAGCCGGGCTCGGTGATTGTCGATCTCGCCGCTGAACGCGGCGGCAACACCGAAGGAGCCGAAGCCGGCGAAGTGGTTGAAAAGCACGGCGTCAGGATTATCGGCTACACCGACTATCCCTCGCGGTCATCGGTCCAT
>JAUVCG010000108.1 GCA_030595785.1 Kiritimatiellales bacterium
CGGGGCTGAATCTGTTGGGAAGGAAAAGGGGGAGGGGCGGCGCTTGCTCGCGGGGCTTCGGCCAAATTAAGACGGTATGTTGCGCGGTTGCAATTTGGCCGGAAAACGGCACTATCTACGACTGAAGCGCGGGAAATAACAGGTAAAATTGCCGTATAAGCACCATATTATAGTATATACGCTATATTTCAGGGCGCCCTCATTCCATACGACCGTTGTTCGCATTGAGCGAGCTCACCGACAACAATTAATTAATCGAAACCTCTAAGTAACGTCTTTTTATTGAGGAGGGGTTGTTTCCACCTGAAGAAAGGTTAATCATCCGGGCATGGAAAAACTTGGTGAGATCGGCGAACACGAAGCCATCAGGCGCCTGACTGCGCAACTTGGAAGCCATCCGCTTCTTCGAAAGGGAGCGGGCGATGACTGTGCCGTGACGGAGGTTCCATGCACAGGGGCCGATCAGGTATTCACTACCGATCCCGTTATCGAGAGAGTCCACTTCCAACCTCTGGACAAGCCAGAACGGATCGGCAACAAAGCTGCGGGGCGCGTACTGAGTGATATCGCCGCAATGGGTGCAGAGCCTCAATGGCTCCTGGTGAATGTGGTTGCCCCGGCGGAGCAGGATCTCCAGACGTTGGAAAAAATTTACGTCGGCATGAATGCGCTTTGCGATCGTTTTGGCGCAACCCTCATTGGCGGCGATCTGGCCCGGGGGCCATGCCTGGAGCTGCATGTTTTCGGGACGGGCACGCTTCCATCCGGAACCGCCCTGTTGCGATCAGGCGCAAAACCGGGCGACGCCATCTGTGTTACCGGACCTCTGGGCCGCAGCATCGAGGGTAAGCATCTTGACTTCAGGCCACGTGTCGAAGAAGGGGCCTTTCTGCGCGAAACCGGACTGGTGACTGCTATGATGGATATCAGCGACGGTCTGGCGACCGACCTGCGGCATATCCTGAAGCAAAGCGGTGTCGGTGCACTGCTTGATGCCGAACAGATCCCAAAGAACGGCACCCTGAACCAGGCCCTCTATGACGGCGAAGATTTCGAACTGCTGTTCACAGCGGCATCGGAAAATGTAGAGGCGTTGCGTTGCCAGTGGTCGGAACGGTTTGGTACAGCGCTTTCTGTGATTGGAGCCATCACCGCCGAGGTGGAGGACTTGAAGTTGCGACAGGAAGAGAATATTCAGCTTTTGGAAGACAAGGCCTACGAGCATTTTTCGAATGCAACCCAAGGAGGATGCTATGAGTGAGTTGAAGACGAAGATTACAGAGCGTTTAAAAAAACGGCAGTTAGCCAATCTGGCCACCATCACGGCCGATGGCTCACCCTGGACACGGTATGTAATGATTGCCGGCGACGATGATTTGATACTCCGGTGCGCCACGTTTCTGGCGGCACGCAAAGTCGGTCAGATCGAACAGAATCCAGAAGTCCATCTGAGCTGCGGAGTAATAAACCCGATGGAAATAAAACCCTACTCCCAGATCGAGGGGCGTGCAGAGATTGTTACAGACGCGGCCGAGAAGGCGGCATTCTGGAATCCATCGATCGAATCGATCTTCAGCGGACCGGACGATCCGAACTATGCCGTTGTGGTGATCAGGCCCTACCGGATCGAATCCTGGACTCCGCCGGCAATGGAGCCGGAAGTGCTCGAAATCGGCTAGATCCAACGCCTCCTTTTGCAGGGGTTTTTCCCATGGCTGGAAACTTGTATTCCGGGCCGTTGTAGTAGATAGTGCGCAGTTCAATTTTTCGAAACATAAAATGATTGGGATAGACAATGGCGCAAGACAACAGGTCTTTTGAATCAACACTTCATGATATTGTATACAGCATTGATACGGGCACCGGCCTTAAGATTATCCGGGTAACGTTGTATGTTCTGTTTCTGTTGATCATTGTTATGCTCTACACGGCGACGCAGTTCCGCGGCCTCACCAGTGCGGAGTCTATGGATTATGCGCAGCTCGGTCGGAATATCTCCTTGAACGGCGGGATGGTAACCAAGTGCGTCCGCCCGGCCTCCATGTGGAAGATGGCATCACGCAATCCGGGAGAAAATGCGCAAATCGGCAACCATCCCGATCTTTACCACGCGCCTGCCTATCCAATGGTGTTGTCAGCTGGGTTCAAGCTTTTTGAATTAATGGGCATTGATCCGTTTATCCTCGGGGAGGGCGCCACCTCGCTGCCCGCTGAACAATGGGTCATTATGCCGGTGAACCATCTCTTCAGTATTCTTACGGGATGGCTCGTTTTTGCTTTGGGAAAACGGCTGTTTTCGCGCGAGATCGGATTTCTCGGAATGACCATCTACTACCTCAGCGATCTCGTGTGGAAAGACAGTATATCAGGCCTCAACATTTCGATGGCATGCTTCTTTGTCGCCGCGTCCTTCTATACCATGGTGGTATCTACGCTGAATCGTCGTGATCGAAAGTCTCTGTTTTCCTGGGTGTTTCCGTTTGTGTTGTCCGTGATTTTTTCGGCCATCGCCATCCTGACGCGCTACATTGCCATTGCAGCGGTTCCAGGCATTGTGTTGTATGCCTGGCTCATGGGCGGCCGTTTTCGGGGGGGGACACGTTTCGCGCTGGTATTCATTGTGCTCAGTCTGCTGATGGTTTCACCGTGGTTGTACCGGAATTATAAAGTCAGTGGAAACCCCTTGGGCATGGCCGCCCATACGGCCTTGGCCGAGACGGCCAGATATCCGGATAATTCATTCGACCGACAATTACATCCGGAATTTACCGCCTCAGAGGTTTCCGCGCAGTTGAAGACAAAGTGGGTGTTGAACTATTCGGATAGGTATGACTCGGTGATCCCCGGACTTGGGGGCGGAATACTCATGGGACTTTTCATAACCACCTTCTTCTATCGCTTTGTCCGGCCGCAGGTGAACTACTTGCGATGGGGCCTGGCGTTGTCTTTGCTGCTCATGATTTTTATTGCCGGCTTCTTTGCGGAATCGTCGATCAATATGATCCACGTCTTCTGGCCTTTCATCGTCCTTTATGGACTGGCGTTTTTCTACATCCTGATTGATCGGCTCGATCTTGGGGTTCGAATCTATATCATAGGCTTGAAGTGCCTGATTGTTGTTCTTTCGATACTGCCTCTCCTCCTCACCATCGCGCCGCCGCATGCAACTCCTCCGTATCCGCCATACTATCCGCCCATCATCAGCCAGGTTTCCGGCATGCTCAACGAACGCGAAGTGATGTGTACCGACATGCCCTGGGCCACCGCCTGGTATGGGGACCGTGTATCCATCCTGCTACCGAAGGATATTGACGCTTTCTACGAGATTAACGACTACAAGCAATACATCAGCGGCATGTACATCACCACGATCACCAAGAACAAGCCCTTCGTAAAACAACTCCTCGATGGTCCGGAAAAGAGCTGGCTGCCCGTTATAAGCGGACGCACACCTCCTGATTTCCCGCTGAAGCAGGGGGTATCGCTTAATCGACAGGACCAGCTTTTCCTTTCAGACCGCAATCGCTGGTCGTCCGGGGAAGACGCAGCTGGTGGACAGCAATAGGGGGGGGGCGTGCGCATCGTATTCATGGGCTCCGCCGAGCTGGCGATTCCTTCGCTTGCCGCCATTCTGGAAGCTGGGAATGCAGAGGTGGTCGGTGTGGTTACCCAACCCGACCGCCCTGCGGGGCGTAAACAACGACCCACCTCTTGTCCTCTCAGGGCGTTTGCGGATGAGCAGGGATTGAATGTCATGACGCCGGAAAAGGTTGGCGCCCCCGAATCGGTGGAGGCTTTGACAGCGTTGACGCCCGACCTGTTTGTGGTCGTGGCCTATGGCCAGTATATCCCGTCGAGCGTCATCCAGCTTGCACCGAACGAAGCAATCAACGTCCATCCTTCGCTACTTCCAAAATACCGCGGTTCCGCCCCGATCCAGTGGGCCATCGCCAACGGCGACAATGTTACCGGCGTAAGCATTATCTATCTCGCGCGAAAAATGGATGCCGGCGACATTCTCCGGCAGGAAACCTATCCCATCGGCGAGGATGATACCTCGGGCACATTGCACGACAAGCTCGCGGTCTTTGGTGCGGAGCTGCTGCTTAGAGCCATCGACGACATCCGCAACGGAACGGTTTCGCGCACGGTGCAGGACGAATCGCAGGTGGTGGAGATTCGAAAGCTGGCTAAAGAAGACGGCGAAATCGACTGGTCGCTCCCGGCGGAAACCATCCGGAACCGTATCCGTGCATTTAACCCATGGCCGGGGAACATCTGCACGTTGCCCGGCGGTGAACCCCTCAAGGTTTGGGCTGCCATGGTCGAGGACGCATCCGGCAAACCCGGTGAAGTGCTGGATGACCATTTACTGGTGGCCGCCGGCGACAGGGCCTTGCGCTTAACCGAGGTCCAGCCCGCAGGAAAAAAACGCATGCCCGCATCGTCCTTTCTCAATGGCCATCCCGTGCCCAAGGGCGGAGTGATAGGCTGAACGTTCCGGTCCTTTGCTTCTGTCTATACCGTCTTTGAGTAGCGGCCCTGACGCAGGTCGGTCTGCAGATAGGCATCGAAGCGCATGGCGACGATGCGGATGAAGAGGCGGCCGAGCGGAGTTACGTGCAGACCGCCGGTTTCACGCCGGATGAGGCCATCGGCTTCGAGGTCTTCGAGCGATGCAATTTCTTCCTTGAAGTGGTCGGGAAAGTCGATGCCGATTTCGGCCGAAAGCCTGTCGTAGTCTATATAGAGATTGCACATGATGTGCATGATTGTTGCATAGCGGATTTGGTCCTCTTCGGTCATGGTATAACCGCGGACCAGCGGAAGCTTCCCGTCAGTGAGATCGGCATAGTAGGTTGATAGATCCTTGTGGTTCTGGAAGTAACGCCCGCCTACGTGCGAGATGGCAGACATACCGAAACCGTGGAGATCGACGCCTTTATGGGTGCTGTAACCCTGGAAGTTCCGCTGGAGTGTTCCGCTCGCCAGAGCCTGTGCCATGGCATCATCAGGTTTGGCAAAGTGGTCCATGCCAATGTAGACGTAGCCTGTCCCCGTGAGCTTTTCGATGGTTAGCTGGAGTAGCTTCAGCTTCATCCCGGCATCGGGCAGTTTATCCTCGAAACTTTTCTGGAGCGGCTTGATCCATGGGATGTGGGCATAGCTGTAGATGGCGAAGCGGTCGGGTGAAAGTGAGAGGGCGTCTTCCAGGGTTTGGGAAAAGGATGCCACGCTCTGGCCGGGCAGGCCGTAGATGAGATCAAAGTTGATCGATTCCATACCGCTGTCGCGCAGCCACTGGTTGGCCTCGGCGACGAGTTCCAGCGGTTGGACCCGCGTAATGGTTTTCTGGACCTCGGGATTGGTGTCCTGTACGCCCAGCGATGCACGGTTGAATCCGGCGTTGCGCAGGGCCTGCACTTTTTCCGGAGTCAGGCAGCGCGGATCAATCTCGGCTCCCGCTTCGATGGTGGCGGCCATGGGAAAATAGGAGCGGGTCATTTGACCGAGCTGTTCAATCTCCTCCGGAAGCAGGAAGGTGGGGGTTCCGCCGCCAAGCTGGATCTGCACGACTTCAGAACTGTCGGCCACCAGCTTCGAACGAAGCGACATCTCGCGCTCAAGGTAGCCGAGATATTCCACGCTTTTACTTTGGTCGTTGGTGACGATATTTGTGCATCCGCAGTAGAGGCATTGCCTGGCGCAGAAGGGGAGGTGGAAGTAGAGGGATAGAGGGGGATGAGGTTTTAGACTTGAGACTTGAGGTTTCGGGCCTGGGAAATCTTCAGAAAAGTGCGTGGCAGGAGGATACGACGTATAGCGCGGCCCCGGTACATTGTACTTTTGGAGCAGCTCGAGACTGACGAAAATCTGATTCATAAAACAGCCCTGTAGTGAAAGTTAGCCAATATCAGGTGGATGGGTAAAGGATTGATTAGTGGGTTTTCCATTTTTGTACGGTTTCTGCGACGGCATGAATCGCTTCGATGTTGGCATCGGGCGGAACGCCGTGACCACGGTTACAGATGAAGCCGTTGTGCCCGCGCATCTCTTCGAGGATTTTCCGGGTTTCGTCGGCGGCCGCCTCAGGCCTAGCGAGCAGCAGGGCGGGGTCGAGGTTGCCTTGCACCGCGACATTTTCGGGAATTTCCGTGCAGACGTCGGAGAGTCGGATGCCCCAGTCGATGCCGAGCACGTTGGCTCCGGTCTGTGCCACCTCGCTCCAGTTGTGGTGGACGTTGCGCGCAAATACAATCGTTGGAATTCCGGAGGGCAGGGCCTCAATAACCTGCTGCATCC
>JAUVCG010000055.1 GCA_030595785.1 Kiritimatiellales bacterium
GCCTTGTTGCGGCTGGGGCGCGACTCGATCTTGGTCATGTTGATGTTGTCGGTCTTGAAGACGGAGAGCGCGTCGTAGAGCGCGCCGACCTTGTGTTTTACGCCGAAAACGATGGAGGTCTTATCGTTGCCGGTCGGAGCACTGTATTCCTGGCCGATGATCAGGAAGCGGGTGGTATTGCCCTGCATGTCCTGAATATCCTTGGCAAGCACATCCACGTTGTATATGTCTGAAGCCATCACGCTGGCGATGGCTGCCGCGCCGGGGGTTTCGAGCGCAAGCTGCACGGCCTTGGTGGTGCTTTCCACCGGAGAAAGCTTTACGTTGGGCATATTGCCATTCAGCCAGCTGCGGCACTGGCCGAATACTTCCTGCTTGCTGAAAATCAGATTGATCTCTTCCTTCGGCTGATTGGAAAGCAGTGTCAGCGAAATCGGCAGATAGGCTTCGGCGCAAATCTTAAGGGTCGTTGTGGCAAATTGATCGAACGTATGTGTTACCGCGCCCTCGCTTGAGTTTTCAACGGGCACGACGCCATAGTCGGCCGAGCGGTTCTGCACGCGGTCGAAGACTTCGCTGATGGTGCTGGTCGGTATATAATTAACGCTGACACCGAATTTGTTGCGTGCCGCCTGGTGGGTGAAGGTGGCCTCGGGGCCGAGATAGGCGATCCTCATCTCGGTTTCGAGTGCCAGCGCGGCCGACATGATTTCGCGGTAGATCGCGTGGGCGGATTCCGCCGGAAGCGGTCCCTCGTTCAGCTGCTTGATCTTTTCGAACACGGCGCGCTCCCGTGATGGCACATAGACCTCAGCGCCGGATTTTTTCTTTTCCTCGCCAATGCTCAGCACTACGTTGATGCGCTCGTTCAACAGCCGCACAATCTCCGAGTCGAGTGAATCGATTTGGTTTCTCAGGTCATCAAGGTTCATATTCCTACCTTATCCTATCTGCAGGGGGATAGCCGCAAAAGAGCGTAAAAAAATACAAGATCCGAACTGCCTGCGTTGCGGTTCTTGCGCTCTTTTGCGGCAATTAATCCTCTTTCTCCATTGCTTCTTCTGTCTGGATTTCCTCGTCAAGGGCCGCAACCGATTCCTCCTCGGTCATGTCCGCTTCACTCTCATCCGCAGTGAGCTCCGCTTCCATTTCCGGGAAGGTTTCAGTGCTTTGCCGTCTATCCTCTGTCGGCATGGCGCGTTTCAGCTCCGAGCTGCCCGGCAGATCGTCGATGGTGTTGATGCCGAAATGCTCCAGGAACTTTTGCGTGGTCCCGAACAGCCACGGGCGGCCCGGCAATTCGCTGCGACGCACTACGCGTACCAGCTGCATATCGATCAGCCTGCGCAGCACGGCATCGACCGCAACACCGCGCACTTCTTCAATTTCCGAGCGCAGGCAGGGCTGACGGTAGGCCACGATGGCCAGTGTTTCGAGCGCCGGCTTGGAGAGCCGCATCGTTTGGTTCTTTTCCAGCAGTGCGCGCACAAACGGACCGCAGGCGGCATCGTTCTGCAGGCGATAGGCTTCAGCCACCTTGGCCACACCCAGACCCAGCTTCGATTTGTCAAAATCTTCCTGAAGTTCCTCCAGCGCCCCTTCGATCTGCTCGTCGGTCGCCTTGGCATACTGCTCGTACGGCCCTCCGAACCCGTTTCCGGTTTCGATCATCGCCTTGCGCATGCGTTTGATGCTCAGCGGTTCTCTGGCCGCGAACAAGAGCGCCCCGACAATCTGTTTCAGTTCTGGAAGTACATCCACCGTGCTTTCGCTCATACCCACCTCTGGTATCTCATCGTACATTATGAAACAGAATAATTAGAACAGAATGATTCTGCTCCCGATTACATGAAAATTATTCTGTTCAAAATTCCATATCCGCATCAAAGCAATTCCCCTTCGACTACCAACGCCTCTTCGGGGGTATCGATCTCGCTTTTCTCGGGCTCACGCTGATTCACCACAATGTTACCAAAATGGTCATCCTGCACCACCGCGATCCGGTTCAGCTTTATCAGTTCGAGCACGGCAAGGAAAGTGCATACAATCTCCTGCCGCGATTTCATGCCGGCAAACAGATCGGTGATGCACAGTCGTCTGGTCGCCTTGATGGTTTCAACAATGTAGGTCACCTTCTGCGAAACGGTGTATTCCTCCGCGAAGATTTCCTGCAGATCCTCTTCCTGTACCCGGCCCAGCGCTTCATTCAGCGATGAAATCAGATCGAAGATGCTCGCATCGCGCAGATCGACATCCGGCGGCGCACCCAGCTCGACGTGCTCGCTCTCGCGGCCAAACACATTTTCCATGTGCACCTCGAGGTCTTCGAGGTGGTCGGCGGCATCCTTGAACTTCTTGTATTCCACCAGTTGACGAACCAGATCCCAGCGCGGATCCTCCTCGTCTTCTTCTTCCTGATCCGGGCGCTCCTCGACCGGCAGGAGCATGCGGCTCTTGATCAGCATCAGCGTCGCCGACATAACGATAAAGTCGCCCGCAATATTCAGGTCAAGCACCTTCATCAGCCGCAGGTATTCCATGTACTGGTCGGTAATCCGACCGATCGGAATATCGTGGATATCCACCTCGTCCTTTTTGATCAGGTACAAAAGCAGATCAAGCGGTCCCTCGAACACTTCGAGCGTGACCTTGTAGTCGTCTTTGATTAATTCCATTTGGTTGTTCACATTCGTTCAAATTAAGAATGATGATTTCAGAATGAAGAATTATGGAACCTGCGGTTCGCCTCTCTAAAAAAGCTGTCGCTTTGTCCGCCGTAGCCGGAGCGAAGGCGGAAGACCGGTCATTCTAAATCCTTAAATCATCATTTCCCTATTCCAAGCCCACGGCCTTCCTGGCCTTGCCCAGCGTTTCACGGGCGAGCGCCGAAGCCTTCCCGGCTCCCTGGCGCAGTACATCCTCAACATAGTCCATATTTTCCGCCAGTTCGCGTCGCTTATCGCGCATCGGGGCGAAGTGCTCATTAATTTTATCCAGCAGCTCGGTTTTGGCATGGCCATAGCCCATACCGCCGGCGCGGTACCGTTCCGCCAGCGCAGTCTGCTCCTCTTCGGTGGCCAACAACGTATAGAGCGCAAACACATTGCAGGTTTCCGGATCCTTCGGGTCCTCCATCTCCTTGCTGTCGGTCAGGATCTTCATCACTCGTTTCTTGAGCGGCTTGCCTTCGTTGAATATCTCGATCGTGTTGTCGTACGACTTTGACATCTTCTGCCCGTCGACCCCCGGCACCACCGCCACGTTTTCGCGGATGGACGGTTCCGGAATCGTGAACACCTCTCCAAAGGCATTGTTAAAGCGGATCGCCAGATCGCGCGTCACCTCAACATGCTGCTTCTGGTCGCGTCCCACCGGCACCACATTGGAGTTAACCGCCAGAATGTCGGCCGCCATCAGCACCGGATAGGCAAACAGGCCGTGCGACGCCGCAATGCCCCGTGCAATCTTGTCCTTGTAGGAGTGGCAGCGCTCCAGCAACCCCATCGGGCAGAGCGTCGAAAGAAGCCAAGCCAGTTCGTGAACTTCCGGCACATCGCTTTGACGGTAGAACGCCGTTTTTTCCGGATCGATCCCGCACGCGAGGAAGTCCAGCGCCACATCCGTGGTCATCGCCCGCAGCGCATCGGCGTCCTGCACCGTGGTCATGGCGTGGTAGTTTGCAATGAATAGATATGCCTCGCCCTGCTCCTGCAGCTCGATCGCCGGCTTCATCATTCCAAAATAGTTGCCGATATGCAGCTTGCCCGAAGGCTGTATGCCCGAAAGTATTCTCATTGTAAAAAAGCTCCGCTTTTTCAGTTGATGGTTGTTGGTTGATGATTGATTAGGAACAACTCCGACCGCCCGTCCCCAATGACAAACAACCCACCAATCAACAACCGGCGGGTTCCCCGCCAAAAACAAGAGCCCGTTTTTACCTGTTATCCCAACTCGATACAAATCCATAAATGAAAAGGAAAAGTTCGTAGTCCCGCCTTCAGGCGGCTTTGCGGAATGGCCACCTTAAGGCGGAACTACATACCTTTCTTTCACCTATTACATGACCATATTACTCACTTTTTATTTGAACATTATACCCGTAGGGGGTATCTACGTCGTTGACCCGCGGAGATATTGCTATGAAAGGCCACACCACAACGCACTCGGAAAACACCGCCCGCCTCGCGCGAATCGAGGGGCAGATCAAGGGCGTAAAGCGAATGATCGACGACGGTGAATACTGCATCGACATCATCACCCAGATCCAAGCCGCGCGCTCGGCACTGCAATCCGTCAGCAAACTGATCCTGGAAAAACACCTCAAGCACTGCGTCGCCGCCGCCCTCGAAGAAAACAACGAGGCGAGCATCGACGAAAAGCTCGAAGAAATCATGACCGTCATAAAAAGGATGGGAAAATAAAAAGGAGCCATGCAATGAACAGAAGAAAATTAACAACCGTAGTAATCGCCGGAGTAATGCTCATCGGATTCGGGGCCATTGCTGCTGAGCAGGAAAAAGCCCAAAAGAAGCAAACCACCTGCCCCGTCATGGGCGGCAAAATCAACAAGGCGCAATATACCGATGTGAAGGGTAAGCGTATCTATGTCTGCTGCCCCGGATGCATCGGAAAAATCAAGGCCGATCCCGATAAGTACATCAAGAAGATGGAAGCCGAAGGTATCGTGCTCGGCAAAACACCGCAAAAAGGTGAGCATGAGGGTCACAAAAACGACCACAGCGATCATCAGCACTAAGCTACACATGGAGCGCCGGGAGTCCCTCCCGCTCCCGGCCCCTCCCGCATAAACAAAGGAAACAAAATGCTGAAATATTCATTACTTCTGATCGCACTTCAGACGGCCTTGCCGGCCAGCCAGGCTGACAACTTGCAAACCAACCTGACACTCGAATCCGCGTTGCTTTATGGAGCAGAAAACAACCCGAAACTTCGGGCCTCCTTCAATCAGTGGAAGGGGTTCGAAGAGAATATTTCTGTCCAGAAAGCTCTGCCTGATCCCAAGCTGACCTATGGTTATTACTTTGAATCCGTAGAAACTAAAGTCGGCCCGCAGAATCACCAATTCCGTCTTGCCCAGACATTTCCAGGGTTTGGAAAGCTTTCATCAAAAAAAGCCATTGCATCTGCTTTAGCTGCAACATTTGGAGAGCACTATAAACAGGAAAAGCTCAACCTGGATTTTTCAATCACACAAGCCTATGCCGAACTGTATTACCTGAAACGAAGCATAGATATCACCCGGGATCGTATCAGCCTGATCCAGGATCTTGAAAAGGTCGCACGCACGCGCTACAAGGCCGGATCACCCATGGCGCCTATCCTCCAGGCGCAGGTTGAGCTTGGACGTCTTGAAGACCGCCTCTCCTCACTGAATGATTTACGTGGATCCCACGTTGCGCGTCTGAATGCCGCCCTCAACCGCCCCGCGGGCGCCTCGTTGCCATGGCCATCCAATCTCCCTTACTCAATCATTAATGTAGATGAAGCGACCCTCCTCAAGGAACTGCCCCGAACCAGCCCTGCGCTGTCAGCTCTGGCCCATAATGTGGAACAGGGATCGCATCGGGTTCAGTTGGCCAAGCGGGAGCGACTTCCCGATTTCACTGTAGGCGTTCAGTACATAATGACCGGTGATGCCGACGTGCCCGTAACCGACAGCGGAAAAGACGCGATCATAGGAACCGTCGGAATCAACATTCCGCTCTGGATTGGAAAAAACCAGGCCCGTATTGCTTCCGCTGACCACCAACGAATCGCAGCTCAACTGACCCTGGAAAACAGGGAACAGACGCTGGATGCTGATATTCAGCAGGCACTGTATAAACTGCGGGATGCTGACCGGAAGATTAACCTCTATCGGGACAGCCTCATTCCCAAGGCTGAGCAATCTCTGGAAGTAAATCGCAAGAGTTATGAAGCCGGACGCATGGAGTTCATCAATCTGATCGATGCGGAGCGCATGCTGCTCGAATTCGAACTGTCCCATGAACGAGCCCTCGCCGATCATCTTAAATACCGAGCAGAACTTAGCAAACTCGCCGGTATTGATTTCCTAACAGGAGAAGCTCATGAAACGAATTAAGCCCGTTATCTTCATCCTTATCGCCTTAGTTGCCGGGTTCCTGATTAGAGGATGCTTTAGCACATCATCCCCCACTCCCTCCGATTCTCTAGCCTCTAGCCTAAAGCCTAAAACCTCGATCTACACCTGCTCCATGCACCCACAGATCAAACTTCCAAAGGCTGGAAAATGTCCGATCTGTTTCATGAATCTGATCCCGCTCGAATCCGGCAGCGACGAGGGCGGCGAGCGTGAAATCAGCGTCAGCCCCTATGCGGCCAAGCTAATGGAAATCGAAACTACCGAAGTGATCCGCGAGTTCATGTCGGCCGAAGTGCGCATGGTCGGCAAGGTCGACTACGATGAAACACGCGTTACCTATATTTCCGCATGGGTGCCCGGCCGCATCGACCGCCTGTTTGTCGACTACACCGGTATTCCTGTCAAAAAAGGCGACCACCTCGCCGAGCTCTACAGCCCGGAACTGCTGACGGCACAGGAAGAGCTGATCCAGGCGGTCCAGACCCTGGAAAAACTGAAAGACAGCAACAGCAGCATGCTGCTCGAAACCGCCAAGCAAACCATCGTTGCCTCCCGTGAAAAGCTCCGTCTATGGGGATTCACCGCCGATCAGGTTGCCGGTATTGAAGCCCGTGGAACACCGGACGACCACATGACGATCTTTTCCCCCGAAAGCGGCATTGTCATTCATAAAAATGCCAAGGAAGGCCAATACCTCCAGATCGGCAGCCAGATCTACACCATCGCCGATCTTTCCACCGTCTGGATCCAGCTTGATGCCTACGAGTCCGACCTCAACTGGCTGCGCTACGGCGGGCAGGTTGACTTCACAACAGAGACTTACTCGGGGAAGACCTTCAGCGGAACCATCTCCTTCATCGACCCGGTCATCAACCCGGCCACCCGCACCGCCAAAGTGCGTGTGATCGTCGAAAACCCGACGCTGAAATTGAAGCCCGGCATGTTTGTCCGCGCCATTGCCCGCCCGCAGGTGGCCGAAGGCGGCCGCGTAATGGATCCGGCGCTGGCCGGCAAATGGATCAGCCCGATGCACCCGGAAGTGGTCAAGGACGGCCCCGGCAGCTGTGATGTCTGCGGCATGCCGCTCGTTACGGCCGAGTCGCTCGGCTATGTATCCAAAACCGAAGAAAACGCCCCGCTGGTTATCCCGGTGACCGCCGCGCTGAAAACCGGCAAGCGCGCCGTGGTTTATGTTGAGATCCCCGATCAGGAAAAACCGACCTATGAAGGCCGCGAAGTGGATCTTGGCGTGCGTCTCGGCGATTTCTATGTGGTCGAAAGCGGGCTCAAAGAAGGCGAGCGCGTCGTCACCCGCGGTGCCTTCAAACTCGATGCCGAGCTGCAGATCCACGCCAAGCCCAGCATGATGAGTGCGACGAGTGAGGAGCCGAGAGCCGGGAGCCGGGAGCATCAACATGGGGACACCATGCCCCAAGCCATGATAACGCCTGAAGCATTCAGCAAGCAGCTGGGAGCTGTGGTGGATGCCTATTTTGAAATCCAGCAGAGTCTGGCAGGAGATTCACCTGTCAAAGCAAAGGCCGCCGCGGCCGCCATGACGGAAAAACTCGGGCAAGTGGATTTGGGCCTGCTCGAAGATGATGGACATATGGTCTGGATGGATCATCTTAATAACCTGAATGCCGCCACTGGCAAACTGGTCAAAGCCGCCACCATTGAACAGCAGCGCGAGGTCTTCTATTCCCTGTCGCAGCAGCTCGCCCAAACGCTGAAGACGTTCCCGGTTCAACCGCCGGTTTATCAGGCCTTCTGCCCGATGGCCTTCGACAACACCGGAGCCACCTGGTTGCAGCAGAACAATAAAGTGCTCAACCCCTACTTTGGAGCCATGATGCTGCACTGCGGCGAAATCCAGGAAACCATCGGAGCGTCCAAATGAACCCCGAACAAACACATGAACAGCGTTCGCCGGTTGGACGGCTCATCCGCTTCTGTCTGGAAAACCGGCTCGTCGTTGTGCTTTTCACCATGGCGGTCATCTTTGCGGGCATTCTGGTGGCCCCGTTCGACTGGAAAGTCGGCGAGCTCCAGCGCTACCCCGTATCCGTTGATGCGATTCCAGACATTGGAGAAAACCAGCAGATTGTTTTCACCGAATGGATGGGGCGCTCGCCGCAGGATGTTGAAGACCAGATCGGCTATCCGCTCACCGTGCAGCTGCTCGGCATTCCCGGCGTAAAAACGATCCGATCCTACTCCATGTTCGGCTTTTCTTCGATCTACATTATCTTTAACGAGGGTGTGGAGTTTTACTGGTCGCGCACCCGTGTGCTCGAAAAACTCAACAGCCTTTCGGCCGGCACCCTGCCCGAAGGGGTACAGCCCACACTCGGGCCCGATGCCACCGCGCTCGGTCAGGTCTACTGGTACACCCTCGAAGGCCTCGGTCCCGATGGCAATCCGACCGGCGGCTGGGATGGTGAAGAGCTGCGCACTGTTCAGGACTGGTATGCCCGCTACTGGCTGCTCTCTGCCGACGGCGTGGCGGAAGTGGCCTCTATCGGCGGCTATGTCCGCGAATACCAGATCGATGTCGATCCCGATGCCATGCGCGCTTATGGCGTGAGTATCGACGAGGTCTACGCCACGGTCAAAGGGGCCAACATCGATGTGGGGGCCAAGAGCATCGAAGTCAACCGGGTGGAATATTTCATCCGCGGCATCGGCTTCATCAAATCCATTGGAGATATTGAAAACAGCGTGATCAAAGTCGGCCCCGACAACGTACCGGTGCTTGTCAAGAATGTTGCAGGCGTCTCCCTCGGCCCGGCCACGCGCCGCGGTGCGCTCGACAAAGGCGGTGCCCCCGCCGTCGGCGGCGTGGTGGTTGCACGCTACGGCGACAACCCGCTGCGGGTCATCTCCAATGTCAAAAAGAAGATTGCCGAAACCAAAGACGCTCTGCCTGCAAAAGCCATTATAAAGTTCAGCGCCACCACGCCGGAAGTTGTCAGCGCTTTCGCGCTGAATGAAGGATTCGATGCCTATACCGACGGGGTCATAAATCAGGAAAGCTGGAAAGAATATCTCCGCACTACCTCGCCGGAAAGCTGGCCCGAATGGGTTACACTCAGCAAAGTGAGCGTTGTTCCTTTCTATGACCGGACCGGGCTGATTTATGAAACCCTCGGCACCCTCAACGAAGCCATCAGCCAGGAAATCCTGATCACCATCATCGTCGTGTTGATTATGGTCATGCACCTGCGCAGCGGGCTGGTCATCAGCTCGATGCTGCCGCTGGCCGTACTGCTCTGCTTTGTCGGCATGAAGCTCTTCAACGTGCAGGCCAACATTGTTGCCCTGTCCGGCATCGTGATCGCCATCGGCACCATTGTCGATATGGGCATTGTCATCTGCGAAAATATTCTCAAGCATCTCGATCAGGCCGATCCCGCCGAGCCCCGGCTCGAAGTGGTTCACCGTGCCGCGTCCGAGGTCGGCGGTGCCGTGCTGACAGCGGTCCTCACCACCATCGTCAGCTTCCTGCCGGTCTTCACCATGATCGGCGCGGAAGGCAAGCTCTTCAAACCGCTCGCCTTCACTAAAACCTTTGCGCTACTCGCCTCAATCATCCTTGCGCTCACCGTACTCCCTCCGCTGGCCCATGCCCTCTTCTGCCCGAAGGAATGCAGAAACGGGAGCAAACCGCTGATGAACGCGTTGCTGATCGTCTCGGGAGTCCTGCTGGCCTGGAAGCTGTCCATGGGCGGCGGTATTCTATTGATCCTGTTCGGCGTCTACCGGCTCTGCGAAACTTATATTCCAAAAGCGGTTAAAGTCTGGGTGCCGCGGGTCGCGATCTATATCGCCATCGCCGCGGTCGGTGTCCTGCTGACGCTCGACTGGGAACCGCTTGGCCCCGAAAGAGGAACGATTCGCAACCTGATCTTTGTTGCAGTGATCATCGGCGGCCTGCTGGGCTTTTTCAAAATCTTCCAGCATTTTTATCCGCGCATGCTTGGGTGGTGCCTTAAACACAAAGCGGCGTTTCTATCCATTCCGCTCTTCCTTCTGATCTTTGGAATGACCAGCTGGCTCGGCTTCAACAAAACCTTCGGTTGGCTTCCCGATGCGGTTAAACGAACCGCACCTATCCAGAAACTGGCCCGCACCTTCCCCGGCTTCGGCAAAGAGTTCATGCCCGCTCTCGACGAAGGGTCGTTCCTGTTCATGCCGACCACCATGACCCACGCCTCGATCGGCGAGTCCATCGACATTCTTGAAAAACAGGATATGGCCATCCGTTCCATCCCGGAAATCAAGTCCGTCGTCGGCAAGCTCGGCCGTGCCGAAACCCCGCTCGATCCCGCGCCGATCTCCATGATCGAAACCGTCATCAACTACATCCCCGAATACAAAACCGACAAGGATGGACGGCGCATCAACTTTAAATACAAAAAAGGCAAGTTTGTGCGCAATGAAGACGGCAAACTGATCGAAGATCCTCGCGGCCGCCCTTTCCGTCAGTGGCGCGATCATATCCGCTCGCCCGACGATATCTGGAAGGAAATCACCAAGGCCGCCCAGATTCCCGGCACCACCTCCGCACCGAAGCTCCAGCCGATCGCCGCCCGAATCGTGATGTTGCAAAGCGGTATGCGCGCCCCGATGGGCGTCAAGGTGCAGGGGCCCGACCTCGAAACGATTGAGAAGGTGGGGCTCCAGATCGAACAATACCTCAAAGAGGTGCCCTCGGTTGAACCTGCAGCCGTCATCGCCGACCGCATCGTCGGGAAGCCTTATCTCGAAATCGTGCCCGACCGCGAAGCGCTGGCGCGCTATGGCATCCCGATCCGAAAATTCCAGGATGTAGTCGAGATCGCCATCGGCGGTCGCAAAGTCACCGGCACGGTGGAAGGGCGCGAACGCTTCCCCGTCCGCGTCCGCTACCAACGCGAGCTGCGCGACAACATCGAGGCGCTCGACCGCATCCTCGTTCCCGGTGCCGGCGGCCAGCAAATCCCGATCACGGAACTGGCCGAAATCAAATATGTGCGCGGCCCGCAGAACATTAAGAGCGAGGACACCTTCCTCGTGGGTTATGTGGTCTTCGACAAAAAACCCGGCTTTGCCGAGGTGGATGTGGTTGAACAGGCGCAGGCCTATCTGCACTCCAAGATCGACAGCGGCGAGTTCAGTCTGCCGCGCGGCGTGAGCTATCGCTTTGCCGGCAGCTACGAAAACCAGCTGCGCGCCACGAAGACGCTCGCCATGGTCATGCCCATCGCGCTGTTCGCCATCTTCATGCTGATCTACTTTGAGTTTAAGTCAACCGTCACCACTCTGCTGATTTTCACCGGCGTATTCATTGCATGGTCCGGCGGCTTTATTCTGATCTGGCTCTACGGCCAGCCGTGGTTCCTCGACTTCAGCCTGTTCGGCGTTGAAATGCGGGGACTCTTCCAGGTGCACACCATCAACATGAGTGTAGCGGTGTGGGTCGGGTTCCTCGCCCTCTTCGGTATCGCTACCGATGATGGCGTTGTGATGGGCACCTACCTCACCCAGCTGTTCAGAGATAAAACTCTGCATACAAAGGAAGAAGTACGAGCCTTAGTAGTTGAAGCAGGCACGCGTCGTGTCAGGGCCTGCCTGATGACAACAGCCACAACCATATTAGCACTCCTTCCGGTGCTTACATCGACCGGACGTGGTTCCGGCATCATGGTACCCATGGCCATTCCAAGCTTTGGAGGCATGCTCATCGAGGTTGTAACCATGCTCGTTGTTCCGGTGCTCTACTGTTCAATCAAAGAAAGACAACTCATAAAATAGAAAGGAGGAATAAAACTAAACCCGCCAGACAGGGTAGCTGGCCTAAACCTACACGGAGAAATACAATGAAAAGGAATAGCATACTAAAGACCGCATCAACCATCGCCGTGCTCTGCACGCTCATCCTCATTGTTGGATGCCAAACGCCGGGTAAAGTCGTATCCACACAGACCAGCGACGTCTGTCCCCAATGCGAGATGCAGACCGTAACCTCGCCGATCAAGGGCTTAACCTACACGAAGCACGTGTGCCCAACCTGTAAAGATGTTGAAACCGATGCTTCAAAAACATCGGCAGCACTGGCCACATATACGAGCATGGATATGGAAACGGTCCATGTGTGCGAGCACTGCAAATCGATAGTAGAGCCCTGCCCGGCATGCAGTGGATAATAATGAGTATGTAGGAAAGGAAGTGCGGCATGAAAATAGAGTTGATGACTGTTCCACATTGCCCAGGTGCTGAAGGAGCCCGACAAATGCTGCGTGATGTATTAAGGCATACCGGTGAATCTTTCATTGAAACTACGATCCAGAACGAAGAAGAAGCAACGGCGGTTCATTTTCTCGGATCGCCAACCATCCAAATCAACGGACTGGATATCGAACCTGAGCGCCGTAGTGACCCGGCATCATTTTCATGCCGCACCTACCAACACGGAGACCGCCGCCTCTGCCGAATCCATGAGGATATACTTCGCAAAGCACTGGAGGAAGCAAAGGCAATCAACCCCTAGCTAACTTAAGGAAAAAGTCAGCATGAATCCTGAAACCCTGATTCGACTGAGCCTCTTTGTCGGAATGCTTGTGCGCCTTTTGATCCCCATCACGGCAATTGGACTGACCTCTGTTGTACAAGCCAACGGGTGGGGTCTGTTCCACGTTCTCCCCCAATCCCTCTGGATCACCGTTCCCTTGACCCTGATCATCATGGACTTCATTATCTACCTGCAACACATCCTGTTTCATGCGGTTCCGTTGCTTTGGCGCTTTCACCGAATGCACCACATCGATCTCGAGTTTGACTTCACGACTGGAAACCGGTTCCACCCGGTTGAAATTATTTT
>JAUVCG010000050.1 GCA_030595785.1 Kiritimatiellales bacterium
CCCGCCAACGAGATTCCCGAAGACGAGCGCGACTATTATCTCGAACGTAAATATCCAAGCTTTGGTAACCTCGTCCCGCGCGACCTCGCTTCACGCAACGCCAAAATCGTGTGCGATGAAGGGCACGGTGTCGGCCCGACCGGCAACGCCGTCTATCTCGACTTTGCCGATGCCATTGAGCGCCTCGGCCGCGATAACATCGAAGCTAAGTACGGCAACCTGTTCGAGATGTACAACCGCATCACCGATGAAGATCCGTACACCACGCCGATGATGATTTTCCCCGCGGTGCACTACACCATGGGCGGTCTTTGGGTGGATTATAACCTGATGACTACGCTTCCCGGTCTCTACGCCATCGGCGAAGTCAACTTTTCCGACCACGGCGCCAACCGTCTCGGCGCATCCGCACTCATGCAGGGACTGGCTGACGGCTACTTTGTAATCCCGAATACGATCAACGACTATCTCGCCTCCAACACGTTTGAAAAGGTGACGACCGACCACGAAGCGTTCGCGGAAGCCGAGAACGCCGCCAAGGACAAGCTCGACCGCCTGCTTGCGGTCAACGGCGACCGTACGGTCGATGATTTCCATAAGGAACTCGGCCTTCTGCTGTGGGAAAACTGCGGTATGTCGCGCAACGAAGAAGGATTGAAGAAAGCCCTCGAAAAGATTCCGAAAATCCGCGAGGCGTTCTGGAACAACGTCAACGTGCCCGGCTCGGCCGACGATCTGAACCAGGCGCTGGAAAAAGCCAATCGCGTGGCTGATTTTATGGAATTTGCCGAGTTGATGGTGAAGGATGCGTTGACTCGTGCCGAGTCCTGCGGCGGACACTTCCGCGAAGAGAGCCAGACGGAGGAGGGTGAAGCCCTGCGCGATGACGAGGAATTCTGCTATGTCAGCGCCTGGGAGTTCCAGGGGCTGGAAAACGAGCCGATGCTGCACAAGGAAGAATTGGTGTTTGAAGAAGTGAAACTGAGCCAGCGATCATATAAGTAGAATGTACCGCCGGCCTCTCGCCGGCTTCCGCGAGCCCGCTGGAAGCGGGCGGTACGATTGTATCGCCGGCATCTTGCCGGCTCCGGGAAAGGGAAGATATGGCAGAAAAAATAAATCTCACACTCAAGGTCTGGCGCCAGAACCGTGGCGAAGAAGGGCGCTTCGAAATCTACGAAGCGCACGACATCGATACGGATGCCTCGTTCCTCGAAATGATGGACGTCGTCAACGATAAGATCACCCTCGCCGGTGGAGAGCCGATCGCATTTGAGCACGATTGCCGCGAAGGCATCTGCGGTTGCTGCGGCTCGCTGGTCAACGGTAAGACGCACGGCTCGCATGAGCGTACTACGCTCTGCCAGTTGCACATGCGCCACTTCAAGGAGGGCGAGACCGTCGTCATTGAGCCTTTCCGTGCCAGGGCCTTTCCCGTCATAAAAGACCTCATTTTAGATCGCAGCGGCCTCGACCACATTATCGCCGAAGGCGGTTATGTTTCCGTCAAGACCGGCAATGCGCCGGAGGCCTCGACCACGCCGATTAAAAAGGAACTTGCTGAAGCGGCAATGGATGCCGCCGAATGCATCGGTTGCGGGGCCTGCGTGGCGGCCTGCCCGAACGGTTCGGCGATGCTCTTTACGGCGGCAAAGGTCAGCCAGTTTGCGCTCCTGCCGCAGGGGCATCCTGAACGGGCGCAGCGCGCAAAGGATATGGTGGCAAAAATGGACGAGCTGGGGTTTGGCAACTGCTCTAACGAGTATGAGTGCGCTGTCGCCTGCCCGAAAGGGATCGACGTCAAAAACATTGCCCGTCTCAATCGGGAATTCATCAAGGCCCGCTTAACGAAAAGTTAAAATTAAGAATGGAGGGACGGGCTCTGTCCTGATTTTTGACGACAGGCCGGTCGTCCCTCCAGCAAGGAAATCCCATGACAACACGTAAAAAAGCAACGTTTTGGTCGGAGCCGATCGGCAAAGTCAACCTGCAGAAGCCGGCTGTGGTCAAGAGCGGCACATCCATCATCAACGCGGTGAAGGAGATGAAATACAACCAGATTGGCTGTGTGCTCGTACGGGACACCAAGAAAAAGCTGATCGGTATCCTGAGCAACGGCGACTTGATGCACGAGTTTGTCGGCTCGACGCTCTCCGGCGACACGCCGGTCGACACCATCATGACCAAGGATCCGTTTTCCGCATCGCCCGATCTGACGGTTCAGGAAGCGCTGGAGATTTTCGATTCCAACAAGTTCCGCCACCTTCCGATTCTCAGCGGGAACACCGTTAAGGGGATTCTGTCCGTGCGCGGACTGATGACCTTCATCAGTGAGCACCTGCCCCTCGAAGTCATGAACCTGCCGCCCGACAGCAGTCTGATTGCATCGCGCCCATCCGGAGAATAAGCCATGCCTGCAAAGAAAACGACTCCCACAAAAAAGACGGCGCCGAAAAAGCCTGCCGCAGCCAAACCCGAGCTTCAGGAGAAAAATTCCGTTGTTGTCCGCTTTGCCGGAGACTCCGGTGACGGGATGCAGACGGTCGGCGAGCTGTTCGCCGATGCGAGCGCATTGCTTGGCGATGCGATTGTAACCTTTCCCGATTTCCCGTCGGAAATCCGCGCTCCCGCCGGCTCGCTTCCCGGCGTGTCCGGCTTTCAGGTCCATTTTGGTTGCAGCCATGTTATGACTCCCGGCGACAAAGCGGATGCGCTGGTGGTCATGAATCCCGCCGCGCTGAAAGTGAACCTCAAGGAGCTCGAACCCAAGGGGCTGCTGATCGTTAATACCGGAACCTTTACCCCGAACAATCTGAAGAAAGCGATGTACGACACCAATCCGCTCGATGATCCGGCACTCGAAGACGAGTTCCGCATGATCAGGGTGGACATCAACGCCCTGACGGCCGAAGCGCTTAAGGATCTTCCGCTCAAGCCCGCCCTCGCGTCGCGCTGCAAAAACTTTTTTGCGCTGGGGATTACCTATTGGGTCTATTCCCGGCCGATCGATAAAACGCTGGAATGGATCGAATCCAAGTGGCGTAAGAACCTGCCGCTCATTGCCGACGCCAACACGCTTGCACTGAAGACGGGATACATCGTCGGAGAAAACAAGGATATCGACATTCCGCAGTACACCGTTCATCGACGCATGCTCGAAGACGGCATCTACCGGAAGATCACCGGTAACGAAGCGACCGCCCTCGGGTTGATCGCCGCATCGGAAAACAGCTGGCGCGACCTCGTGCTCGGCAGCTACCCGATTACCCCGGCAACCCCGATCCTTGAAACGCTGTCCAAGCACCGTAACTTTAACGTAAAGACCGTGCAGGCCGAGGATGAGATTGCCGCCATCGGCGTGGCGATCGGCGCATCTTTCGCCGGGGCCCTGGGGGTCACGACGACCAGCGGACCGGGGCTCTGCCTCAAGTCTGAAGCACTGGGCCTTGCAGTGATCACCGAGCTGCCGCTTGTGGTGGTGAATGTCCAGCGGGCAGGGCCGAGCACCGGGCTGCCGACGAAGACCGAGCAGTCCGATTTGCTGCAAACGCTCTATGGGCGTAATGGGGAATCGCCGTTGGTGGTCATTGCCGCCGACTCGCCGGCAGACTGCTTTGATACGGCCATCGAGGCGTCGCGCATTGCGCTGAAATACCGGGTGCCGGTGGTGATGCTGACCGACACCTATCTGGCCAACGGTTCCGAGCCGTGGAAGATTCCCGAAGTCACTGATCTGCCCGACATTTCCGTGGAGCCGATCAAGCATGGCGAGGAATATGTGCCGTACAAGCGCGATCCCAAGACATTGGCCCGCCGTCTGGCCATACCGGGGCGGCCGGGCTTCGAACACCGCATTGGCGGGCTGGAAAAAACCGAAGACGGCGTTGTCAGCTATGACGCCGAAAACCATGAGAAGATGTGCCGGCTCCGGGCGGAGAAGGTACAGCGAATTGCCGATGATATTCCGCCTGCGGAAGTCATCGGCGAAGCGAGCGGCAAGGTATTGGTTATTGGATGGGGCAGCACGCGCGGTTCCATCGCAATGGCGGTTGATCAGCTGCAGGAGGAAGGCCATGCCGTAAGCCACACACACGTGCGCTACCTCAATCCGCTTCCGAAAAACCTAGGCAAACTGATGAAAGAATTTGACCACGTGGTCGCACCTGAGCTGAACCTCGGTCAGCTTTCGCTGGTGCTGCGCGCGAAGTATCTGGTTGATGTAAAATCCATCAACAAGATTCAGGGGCGGGCGTTCCTGATATCCGAGCTGGTGGAACAAATCAAAGACTATCTATAGGGCAGGGGGATCGATTATGGCGAAGAAGAAAGAACTGCTGACGCGTAAAGATTTTGTCTCGTCATCGGAAGTGCGCTGGTGTCCGGGCTGCGGCGACTACTCCGTGCTGAATGCCACGCAGAACGTGTTGCCGCAGCTGGGGCTGCCGAAGGAAAAATTTGTGTTCGTGAGCGGCATCGGCTGTTCGAGCCGTTTTCCGTATTATCTCGACACGTATGGCTTCCACACCATTCATGGACGAGCCCCGACCATTGCTACGGGCGTGAAGGTGGCCAACCCGGAACTGTCGGTCTGGGTGGTTACCGGCGACGGTGACGGACTCAGCATCGGCGGGAACCATCTTGTCCACGCGTTGCGCCGCAATCTCGACATGAACATCATCTTGCTTAACAACAAGATTTACGGCCTGACAAAAGGACAGTACAGCCCGACGACCGAAAAGGGCCAGATCACAAAGACCAGCCCGTATGGGGTAATTGACGAACCCATCAACCCGATGCGCATTGCGCTTGCTTCCGAAGCGACCTTCGTGGGGCGCGCAGTCGATACCGATCCGAAGCACATCACCGAGGTGTTGCTCGAGGGCGCAAAGCATGCCGGGACCGCTTTTGTTGAAATCTTCCAGAGTTGCGTGATCTTCAATAAAGATGCCTGGAAGAATATTGCGGATCGCTCCAGCCGCGAAGACCGTCTTCTTTATCTCGAACAGGGCAAGCCGCTCATCTTCGGCGAAAAGCGCAACAAGGGGATCATACTCAAGGGAACCAAGCCCGAGGTCGTCACGATTGGCGAACAGGGGATCACCGAGAAGGATCTGGTGGTGCACGACATGCACCGCGAAGACCCGGTCTATGCCGCGATGCTTACCCAAATGGACTATCCGGATTATCCGATGCCCGTGGGCATCTACCGCGCCGTGAAGAAACCCGTCTATGAAGAGGAGCTGGAGGCGCAGATCAAAGAGGTGACGGCCTTGAAAGGCCGGCGCAATCTGCAGGCGCTGCTGCGCGGAACGGAATATTGGACGGTGTCCAATGGCGGCAAGGACATTAATCGTTCCAGCGGCATCCGCGTGCAGTTTGCCGACGAGTCGCAGGTGATGGACGAGCGGGTGCGCGAGTTGCTCAAATCCACCGATCCGCTCACGGCCAGCCTGAAAACCACCGTGGGGAAAATCTTCTATGACTATGACTACAAGCGCTCGAAAATGCTTGCTCCGCGCGACAGCATTTCGACAGCCATCGCCTACTTCAAGGCGCATCGGATTGAGTGCATCCTGGTGGGCGACTCGAAGCGGCTCTACGGTATTCTTTCCGAGCGCGATATTATCCAGAACGTAGTGCTCACCTCCATCGACCGCGACCGTATGCCGATCTCCTCGATCATGCGACCGGTCTATGAAATCATGGAAGAGTCGAATTCGATTGGCGATGTAATCAACATCCTCTCTATTAGCGGGCACCGGCATGTGCCGATCCGGCTGAAGGATGGAGGGTTCGGGTTGGTCACCATCCGCCAGATTCTGCGTTTTATCCACGACACCGTGGAACAGGTTGAAAAAATCGAATCGGAAACAGGTAAAAAATGAAAATTCACGAATACCAGGCGAAAGAGCTTTTGAAGAGATACGGCATTCCGATTCAGGATGGCGTAACCATCGTGGATCCGGCGCAGGCTGACGCAGCCGTTGATCAGGTCAACAAGGAGCTCGGCGCCGGGCAGTATGTCATCAAGGCACAGGTGCATGCCGGGGGTCGCGGAAAGGGCGGAGGGGTCAAATTTTCGACCGACCGCGCTAGCGCACTTGAGAACATCAGGAATATTCTCGGGATGACACTCGTTACGCACCAGACCGGCGCCGAAGGGCGGTTGGTCAAGAAGGTGATGGTGGCGCAGGCACTCGACATTAAGCAGGAGTTCTACGCGGCGATCACCCTCGACCGCACCAAGGGCATGGATGTCTTCATGGTTTCATCCGAGGGCGGTGTGGAGATAGAAGAGGTGGCCAGGACCTCGCCGGAAAAAATCGTCAAGGAGGCGGTGCTTCCCGGATTTGGACTTCGCAGTTTTCAGGCGCGCAACCTTGTGCTGGCCCTTGGGCTGGAAGGGGAGGCGGCCAGGCAGGCTGTCGGTATGTTCCAAAAACTCTACACGCTCTACCGTGAGCTTGATTGTTCGATCGTGGAAATCAATCCGCTGGTGGTTACTGAGCAGGGCGACCTGATTGCCCTCGACGCCAAGATTAACTTTGATGATAACGCGCTCTACCTGCACCCCGACGTAGCCGAAATGCGCGACCTCGACGAAGAAGACCCCGCCGAAGTCGAGGCCGGAAAATACAACCTCAACTACATCAAGCTTGACGGTACGGTCGGCTGCATGGTCAACGGCGCCGGATTGGCGATGTCCACAATGGATATCATTAAGCAGCGCGGCGGATCGCCCGCCAACTTCCTTGATGTCGGCGGCGGTGCAAACGTTGAGACCGTGAAGAACGGCTTCCGCATTATTCTTTCCGATGAAAACGTGAAAGCGGTGCTGATCAATATATTTGGCGGAATCGTGCGTTGCGACCGTATCGCAAACGGCATTATCGAGGCGGTCAAGGAACTCGATCTAAACGTGCCTGTCGTGGTGCGGCTGGCTGGAACCAATGCTGATATAGCGAAGGAACTGCTGGCCAACTCCGGCGTATCGATTATTTCCGCGGACTCTTTCGAGGACGCCGCAAACAAGGTTGTGGAAGCTGCAGGGAGTTAAACACTAAGACACGAAGGACTCTAAGGATTGCTTCTTTGTGAGCTTCGTGGCTTTGTGTTTAAAAAGGCAGGACTGAATTATGGCGATTTTGGCAAACAAGGGTTCGAGAATCATCGTGCAGGGAATCACAGGCTCCGAGGGGAGCTTCCATGCTTCCCAGTGCCTGGAATATGGCGGCAATGTCGTGGGCGGGGTTACGCCCGGCAAGGGCGGGCAGACCGCGCTGGAGGGTGCGGTTCCGGTCTTTAACAGCTGTGCCGAGGCGCGCACTGAAACCGGCGCCAATGTTTCGCTCATCTTCGTGCCGCCGGCGTTCGCGGCCGATGCAATCATGGAGGCCGCTGCGGCAGGCATCGAGCTGATCGTCTGTATCACGGAAGGGATACCGATTGCGCAAATGGTAGAAGTGAAAGCATTTGTCGAAAAAACCGGCTCACGCTTTATCGGCCCCAACTGCCCCGGCATCCTGACCCCGGACGAAGCCAAGGTGGGCATCATGCCCGGCTTCATTGCGCAAAAGGGATCGGTCGGCGTGATCTCAAAGTCCGGCACCCTGACCTACGAGGCGGTACACCAGCTTTGTTCGGAAGGACTGGGGCAATCGACCTGTATCGGAATCGGCGGCGATCCCATCATTGGAACCACGATGAAAGAGCTGCTGGAAATGTTTGAAGCCGACCCGGAGACCGAGGCGATCGTAATGATCGGCGAGATCGGCGGATCAATGGAGATTGAAGCGGCGCAGTATGCCAGGGAAAACGTCAGCAAGCCGATCATCGGCTTCATTGCGGGTCAGACTGCGCCGCCTGGGCGCCGGATGGGGCACGCCGGCGCGATTGTTTCCGGTGCGGATGAATCCGCCGCCGCCAAGAAAAAGCTGATGGCCGAATGCGGCATCCATGTCGTTGAATCCCCCGCCGAGATCGGCCGTACCGTCAAGGCGGTGCTGCAATAAGCTGAAAAACAGATGGAGTGAGAGCAATGAGTGAAAAAGCGACCCTGGAATATAAAGGTAAGAAACTGGAGCTCGAGAGCGTGGTCGGATCCGAAGGAGAAGTCGGAATTGATATTACACAGCTTCGCGCAAAGACAGGCATGATTACCCTGGACCCGGGCTACGGAAATACGGGTTCATGCACATCAGATATCACCTTTATTGATGGTGAAAAGGGCATTCTGCGTCATCGCGGTTATGCCATCGAAGAGCTGGCCGAAAAATCATCCTTCATGGAAACCACATTCCTCGTGCTGTACGGCCATCTGCCGAGTGCGGGAGAGCTGAGTACGTTTGAAGGGGACATCCGGAGTGAAGCCGGCCTTCACTATGGTATGAAGAGCCACTTCGAGGGTTTTCCTGACGACGCGCCACCGATGGCGGTTCTTTCGGCCATCCTTAATGCACTGGCCTGCTACAACACAGAACTACTTACAACGGCAACAGAAGGCCCTGCCTTTACAGTGCCGGCAGCGAAGATCATCTCCAAGGTTCGCGCGATCGCGGCCTGGACCTACCGTACATCAGTCGGCAAGCCGTTCATGCCGCCGCGTCCGGATCTGAGTTATACCGGAAACTTCCTGCACATGATGTTCTCCGAAACGTTCAACCTCTACGAACCACTGCCGGAAGTTGAACGTGCCATGGATCTGTTCTTTATCCTGCATGCCGACCACGAGCAAAACTGCTCCACCTCGACCGTGCGTTTGGTGGGTAGCTCGCGCGCAAGCCTGTTCAGCTCGGTAGCGGCCGGTGTCGGCGCGCTATGGGGTCCGCTGCACGGCGGCGCCAATACCGAAGTCATTAAAATGCTCACCAACATTCATGAAAATGGCATTGATCCGAAAGAGTATGTTGAGCAGGCCAAGGATAAAAACTCCGACGTCAAGCTGATGGGCTTTGGCCACCGTGTCTACAAGAGCTTCGACCCACGCGCTAAAATCCTGAAGGGTCAGGTCGACAATGTTTTAAAAGCGCTGAAGATCGATGATCCGTTGCTGGACATCGCCAAGGAACTCGAAGAAATGGCGAGGAGCGATCCTTACTTTGTTGAGCGCAACCTCTACCCGAACGTCGATTTCTACAGCGGCATTCTGCTACGCGCGATCGGCATTCCGGTAGAGATGTTTACCGTGCTCTTTGCCATTGGCCGGATGCCGGGCTGGATCGCCAACTGGCGCGAAATGCATGTGCAGAGTCTGCGCATCAACCGTCCGCGCCAGATCTACACCGGCGAAACGCTCCGTTCCTACGTGCCCATGGCAGACAGATAATTAACCACGAAGACTCAAAGGGCGCGAAGAATCACGAAGAATCGGCTTTGTGAACCTTTGTGCCCGTTGAGCCTTTGTGTTGAATTCCGTGAAAATGAAGGAAGTCATCGTCAACGACCGGATGCAGCAGGGCTATTCCTATCTGCTGACGGAACCGGGCGGGCGGAACTTCCATTCGGATTTTGATCCCGAACTGACGCCGAAGGAAATGCTCGCAATGGGCATCTTCGGCGGAAAGTATATGACCGACTGCCGGGACGAGTTCCCGGTAGCGCCAGGCCCTGCTTCACTGGGCCTATGACGGTCGGCGGTTTTAAATGTTCTTCAAATGATGGAATCTATACAGATTCCTAGAACATGTATAGAAAACGCCGGACTGTATACATATCCTTCCTGTATGAGCATTGCGTATACACATTGCCTTGACGTGTATGCAAAAGCTTGATTTATGAACATATCATAGCCAATATGCATATGTTTTAGTAGTATTGAATACATGAGAGGGCTGGTATGAGTACGAATATTGATTTTCTTTATAGGTTCCCTCCTGATGTAGATCTGGAAACCAAGCCGGTGCTGAAGGCCGTTGCTGTCGCCCACCGGTATCTAGCCGAGCTGAAAGGGTTGGCATTGACGATTCCCAATGAAGCAATTCTTATAAACACACTGTCGCTTCAAGAGGCAAAGGACAGCTCGGAAATCGAAAACATTGTCACCACTCATGATGAATTGTTTAAGGCTGATTTATTTATGGAAACGTCGAGTCCTGCCGCCAAGGAAGCGGCGCTCTATGCCCAAGCTTTGCGTGAGGGATTTATGCGGGTTAAGGAGAGTGGGCTTCTGACCAATAACCAAATTCTCGAAATTCAGCAGATACTGGAACAGAACCGTGCCGGTTTCAGGAAGTTGCCGGGTACTGAACTGAAAAACCATGCGACAGGAGAGGTGGTCTACACTCCGCCGCAGGATCATCAGCAGGTGGTCGAGTTGATGTCGGTGCTGGAGCATTTCATAAACCAAGATGCGGAAGAGGACTGCGATCCGCTCATCAAGATGGCCTTGATCCATTTTCAATTTGAAAGCATCCATCCATTTTACGATGGAAATGGCCGCACCGGCCGCATCGTCAACATTCTCTACTTGGTTTTCAAAGGGCTGCTCAATATACCCGTGCTCTATCTCAGCCGATATGTCATTCAGCACAAAATCGAATACTATCGGTTGCTGCAGGCCGTTCGTGACGATGGCGTTTGGGAGGAGTGGGTGCTTTTCATGCTTCGAGGGGTAGCGGCTACTTCGCGACAAACCATAACCATTATTCAAGAGATAAAGGGACTGATGATGGAGACCAAGCATCGTCTTCGAAATGAGTATCCAAAAATCTACAGCCAGGATCTAATCAACAACCTCTTCAGGCATCCCTATACAAAAATCGCCTATATCGTGGAGGATCTGGGAGTAACCCGGATTACCGCAGCGCGGTATTTGGATCGTCTGTCCGAGGGCGGCTTTCTGGAAAAGCAAAAGCAGGGTCGCGACAACTATTATATAAACAAGCCCTTGGTCGAAATTCTGCTCAATATACCCCGGATGCCGCTTGGGTAGTTAAATATGGGCCAACCTGAACGGGCCGTAGCAGATTATGACCGCGCGGTGGAAATCGAACCTGATGATGGGGCCGCGCTCTACTTTCGAGCAAAACTATATTTGGACATGGGGAGCCTGAAAGAAGCATTGAATGACATGAATCGCGTTATCCGCGAAAATCTGATGACGAAGGGATTTGGTGATTTGGCTGTGGTGTTACGTGGAGAGGTCTATTGCATGATGCGCCAGTTTGATCAAGCCACACAAGACTTCACCGCAGTTCTGGATTCGGAGTCCAGTGGCGAGGGAGCAATAGAGAGAAGCAAACAAATGCTGGACTGGATTGAAGAAGTCCGGGCGACACAGCAGAGCAGCGAATAAAATAGCAGCAAGAACGAGCGGTCTACATATTCGCAGGCGTGACCCATGGCGGGACGGGACAGTCGAGGCTGTCGGCTATGGCGCGGAAGAGCTCGGGTTCCTCGACGGTGATTTCGCGGTAGCCACTAGTTTTGATCAGTTACCATTTTCGTATCAGATTGACATAAATTGATATGAGATTGATACGTGTGTTACTACCTTGTATTCAGAGCATTAAATTGGATTGACAAAACTGAGAATTATTCATATCAATTTAATACGAACTGATATGAGGCTGATATGAGGCTGATATGAAAAGTTTCCCCGTACCACCGAAAGTCGATATTCAGAAAGTAGTGAATGATCCATTAGCTTTTGATGAGCGCATCCGCAATTTCTTTTATGGCAAGTATTTACACTGGGAACGGTTCCGCTACCAATCCATGCCAAACGGGCTTCCCCCAGAGAAAGTTTGGGGCATTCTGAAGTTTTGGCGCAACACCCGCTATCAGTTCGTCCCCCTAACCGACACCAAGAGCGTTCCATTCAGATTCATCAATGTGGATGCCATTCAAGAAATGGTGCATCATATCGACCAAGATGCTGCCGGACAGTTCCGCGCGGATGGGGTGATTCCCAGTGCGGAAAGAAATCGTTATGTGATCAGTTCCCTAATAGAAGAGTCCATCCGATCATCGCAACTTGAGGGGGCGGCAACCACGCGGCGGGAAGCAAAAGAAATGATTCGATCGAAACGCGATCCCCGTGACAAAAGCGAGCGGATGATACTGAATAATTTTTACACCATGCGCTACATGGTTAATGCCAAGCAGGAAAAACTAACGCCCGAGTTTGTTTTCAAGCTGCACCGCATGATTACAGACCAAACTCTGAAAAACCCTGATGCGAGCGGGCGTTTTCGGGATAGCTCAATTGATCCCGATGAAAACATCCGTGTTTATAGCATAAACAATGAAGTTTTACACACTCCACCACCTGAATCGGAACTTCCCGCGCGCATGAAAGCCATGTGTGCCTTTGCTAACGGAAAAACGCCGGAAAGCTTTCTGCATCCAGTATTGCGGGCGATCATTCTTCATTTCTGGTTGGCTTACGACCACCCTTTTGTCGATGGCAATGGAAGAACCGCCCGGGCATTATTTTATTGGGCGATGATAAAAGAAGGGTATTGGCTGTGCGAGTTCTTATCGATATCGAGCATTTTCCGAAGTGCACCAGCAAAATATTCCCGAGCCTTTCTTATGACCGAGACAGACGACAATGATCTAACCTATTTCATTATCTACCATCTCAAAACAATTCTTCGAGCAATCAGCGAGTTGCATGAATACATCGACAGGAAAACATCTGAAATACGAGAGCTGGATCAGAAGACGCGAAGTTTGAGGATGCTAAACCATCGGCAAAAAGCACTTATTTCCCATGCGCTCAAAAATCCAGATATCGGGGTCACCGTGCATTCGCATCAGGGTGCACATAGTGTCGCCTATGCAACGGCTCGAAACGATTTGTTGACCTTGGTTGAAAAAGGATTCCTTATTGCCGAGAAGTCGGGAAAGACACGCATATTCTATCCCGCACCGGATTTAGAGAAACAGTTGAGCAAATAAGCGAAGATCCTATGGTTCAAGTTCCGCCGGCGTAACCCACGGCGGGACGGGACAGTCGAGGCTGTCGGCCATGGCGCGGAAGAGCTCGGTTTCTTCGAGGGTGATTTCGCGGTCGTGCATCAGGCAGACAAGGGCGGCGCCGAGTACCCATTTCTTTACCTTGAAGGAGCCTTCGTTCAGCTTGTCGAGGGCCTCATCGAGCGTGTCCCAGGTGCAATGCGCCTCTTCCATGAATTGGAAGCCGGCCTTGGGGGCGGATATCTTTCCGGTGGCGGCCTGGAAGGCGCTTTCGGCCTCGACCGCATCCCCGTGCCCTTTCCATGCGAGGACGGAGAGGACCGTGGAGGCTTCGTTAACAAGGCCTTTGATAGAATAATAGTTGGTTGGCCTGGGTTTGGCTTTGCCGTCGAATGTCGGATCGAGATGGCGAACGAGAACGCGTTGAAGGGCATATTCGAAAACATCGATTTGTTCGTCGGCTTCAATGAGTGCCTTGACGATGCCTCGGAAGGCCGCATATTGGCTGGGCGAAAGAAAGCGCAGGGCGGGAATGGAAAGATCAATGATCGGGAGCCGCAGCTCGGGTTTGATCTTCCCGAGATTTGGAATGGCCTGTTCCAACGTTTGGAAAACCTCCGGTTCGGCCTGCGCTTTAATAATGGCCATCTGCTTGTCCCGCACTTCTTTTCCGGCATCGAGCAGCAGGAAGTAGATCAGCATCCGCGCGCCATGCGGATCGCGGGCATGTTCCCTGGCTCGCTCGGGGATGGAATCGATCAGTTGTTTGGCCGCATCGGCATGGTGCTGCATGGGCCGGCCTATAGAGGCAATCAGCGCCTCGGGATTGTTGGGTCTG
>JAUVCG010000067.1 GCA_030595785.1 Kiritimatiellales bacterium
GGAGCACGACGCGGCGGATAGCATCGGGTCGCAGGCAGGCATACGCACTGGCGGCGATGGGACCGGAATAGATATAGCCGGCATGGGGCGCAATAATGGCTTTGGGCGACGGTCCATCCCCGGCCGGAACATCGGCCAGAAGTCCCTCAACCATCTGGCGCAGTCCGACGGGATCAATCGGATAAAACATGCCCGCCACCGCGGGAGCTCTAACATTCTCGCTCATATCCGCATATTAAAGGATGCCTTTGCGGAAGAACAGAGTTAATATGTCATCATGAAAACGGCGCAGTACTGGCATATGCGGGACGACGGCCGGATCGAGTGCGATCTTTGCCCAAGGCATTGCCGCATGGACGAAGGACAGCACGGCACGTGCAGCGTCCGGCAGCGGGTGAGTGACCAGCTGATTGCCGCCGCCTATGGCCGTGCATGCGGACTGGCCGTCGACCCGATCGAAAAGAAGCCGTTGTACCATTTCCTGCCGGGTTCGAACGTTTTCTCGTTTGGAACCACGGGATGCAACCTGACCTGCGGCTTTTGCCAAAACGCCCATTTGAGCCGTTGCCGGGAAATAGAGGGAACCCGCATCAGTCCGGAGGAAATTGCGGAAACCGCCATCCGATATGGATGCGAGAGCGTGGCATTTACCTACA
Organism: Kiritimatiellales bacterium; assembly: GCA_030595785.1. GTDB lineage: Bacteria > Verrucomicrobiota > Kiritimatiellia > Kiritimatiellales > Pontiellaceae > Pontiella. Next base: position 657 of record JAUVCG010000067.1, read on the forward strand.
ACGAGCCGACTGTCTTTTTCGAGTATGCGATCGACACCGCGAAAGCCTGCCATGCGCGCGGCCTCCAGACCGTGGCCGTGACGAACGGCTGGATCGAAGCAGAACCGCGGACAGAATTTTTCGCGCACATGGATGCAGCCAACGTGGACCTGAAAGCCTTTACGGATCGGTTCTATAAAAAGCTGTGCGGCGCGAGCCTGCAACCCGTACTCGACACACTCGTGGCCATTCAACATGAAACGGACATCTGGCTGGAATGCACCACCCTGCTGATTCCGGGATGGAATGACTCGCCCGCTGAAATCGATGCCATGACCAAGTGGGCGGTCGGCAATCTTGGACCCAACGTCCCGTGGCACTTCAGCGCCTACCGCCCCACCCCGCAGTGGAACGAGGCTCCTCCAACACCGCTTGAAAGCCTGCTGCAGGCGGAGTCCATTGCCAAGTCGAACGGAATCAAAAACATCCATCTCGGCAACGTGCACCTCGCTACGTGAATTTGTTCGTAGTTCCGCCTTCATGCGGCATTTCGCCATAACCGCCTGAAGGCGGAACTACATACCTTTTCTCACTTGTTTGCGCGGAAGTATTCGATGAGCGCGTTGGTGGAGGCGTCATGCGCGAGAGCGCTGTCGCCTTCGAGTTCCGGAAGGATCTGTTTGGCGAGGACCTTGCCGAGTTCCACGCCCCACTGGTCGAAGGAGTAGATATCCCAAACAATGCCCTGTACGAAAATCTTGTGTTCGTAGAGGGCTACGAGCTGGCCGAGCACGGACGGAGTCAGCTTATCGGCCATGATGCTGTTGGTGGGGCGGTTGCCTCCGAAGGTCTTGTGCGGAATCAGTTCGGCGGGTACGCCTTCGGCCTCGAGTGCTTCTTTGGTTTTACCAAAAGCCAGGGCTTCGGTCTGCGCGAAGAAGTTGGCCATCAGTTTGACGTGGTGATCACCGATGGGGTTCTGCGATTTGCAAAAGGCAAGGAAGTCGCACGGGATGAGCTTGGTGCCCTGATGAATCAGCTGGTAGAAGGCGTGCTGGCCGTTGGTGCCCGGCTCGCCCCAAATGATTGGACCGGTCTGCCATTCCACTTTTTCGCCGGAACGGGTGATCTGTTTTCCGTTGCTTTCCATATCGCCTTGCTGGAAATAGGCGGCGAAGCGGCTCAGATACTGGTCGTACGGAAGGATCGCCTGCGACTCAGCACCGAAGAAGTTGTTGTACCAGATGCCCAGCAACGCGAGGATCACCGGCATATTTTCGGCGAACGGGGCGGTGCGGAAGTGGGTATCCATTTTGTGGTAGCCCGCCAATAGCTCCCGGTAGGTTACAGGCCCGAAGGCAATCATCAGCGGCAGTCCGATGGCGGAGGTGAGCGAGTAACGACCGCCTACCCAGTTCCAGAAGGCGAACATGTTGGCGGTGTCGATTCCGAATTCGGAGACGGCCTCACCATTGGTGGAGAGCGCCACAAAATGCCTGGCAATGGCCGCTTCGTCCTTCAGTATGTCGAGGCACCATGAGCGTGCGGTATGCGCGTTGGTCATGGTTTCCTGTGTGGTGAAGGTTTTGGAGGCGACGATGAAGAGGGTCTCGTCAGCTTCCAAACCCTGAAGGGCTTCGGAGATATGTGTGCCATCGACATTGGAGACAAATATTACGTTGAGGTCGCGCTGCGTGTAGGGCTTGAGCGCCTCGTAGGCCATGACGGGACCAAGGTCGGAACCGCCGATGCCTATATTGACAATATTCCTGATCGGCTTGCCGGTGAATCCTTTCCAATCCCCGGAACGCACCTGACCGGAAAAGGCCGTCATCTGGTCAAGCACCGCATGGACTTCGGGAACAACGTTCTCTCCATCAACTTCAATCACGGTATCCTTCGGTGAGCGCAGGGCGACGTGCAGCACGGCACGGTCTTCGGTACCGTTTATTTTTTCGCCGGTAAACATGGCTTCGATCCATTTCTTGAGATCGGCAGATTCGGCCAGCTTGAGCAACAGGTCGAGGGTTTCGGTGCTGATCCGGTTCTTCGAATAGTCGAGCAGCAGATCTTCAGCCTTGAGGGTAAACTGCCCGGCGCGGCCGGAATCAGCGAAAAGATCGCGCAAATGCGCATCCTTCATTTCAGAAAAGTGCGCTTCGAGGGCTTTCCATTCTGAACGTTCTGTCAATTTTGGTGTCATTAGATACTCCTGTGTTAAATCGGTTTTGAGCCGCCAAAAGTACTGTTATTGAGGGACGGATTAAAAACAAAAACACCGGAATCTATACTCAAAAGCGGGCTTGTTTTGCGAAGAATCGACCGATAGAGTGCCGCTTCTTATTACCCAGAAAAGGATTTACATGAAACAAAGATCATTTTTCCTGACCGCTTTACTTATTGCGGCGCCAATCATTGGAAGCTGCGGCATTGAAAAAAGTGACCTGGATATAAAAAAGATATCCCGTTCGGTGGCCTACTCGCTGCCGGTTTTCCACTTGAATCAGCTGCCGCTCGACGAAAATATCGCAACGAACGCCTTCAACCTGTTCATCGACTCGCTCGATATGTCACACAGCTACTTCCTTCAATCCGATATCGACACCTTCACCAAGGAATCCACAGGTCTCTCCAAGCGCCTTCGAAAGGGTGACATCAGCTTTGCCATCCAGGCATTCGATATTCTGATGGAGCGCATTGAAAACCGCATGGCCTTCACCGAAGAGCTGCTGGAAAAGGGCTTCGATACATCGGTCGAAGAATCTTTCCTGTGGGATCGGCAGGAGACCGGGTGGGTGAAAACCGAGACCGAATGGGACGAGCTATGGCGTAAGCGCGTCAAGAATGAATACATTGCGCGGCTCGTATCCCTGCAGGTTTATGCAAACGAAGAGGAGACCGAAACCAACACGGTCGACTCCGCTGAAACAATCGTCACGAACATCGTTGCCGACACAGAAGGTGATTATGACGAAGCGGCTGAAAACGCCAACCTTACTCCCGAAGAGTTCATCCGTGAACGCTACAAACAGTTTAAACTCACGATGGAGTCATTTGACGAAGAGATGCTTCTTCAACGCTATCTCTCGGCATTTTCCCACGTCTACGATCCCCACAGCGACTACATGTCGCCCAGCAGCGTGGAGGATTTCGACATCAACATGAAACTTTCGCTCGTCGGGATCGGTGCCATGCTGCGCCCCGATGACGGTACGGCCAGGATCGTGCGCATTATCCCCGGCGGCCCGGCCGATCAGGATGGACGACTAAAAGCCGGCGACAAGATCACCGCCGTGGCGCAGGGCGACGAGGAACCGGTGAGTATCATGCATTGGCCGCTCTACAAGGCCGTTCGCCTGATTCGCGGCGAAATCGACTCAAAGGTCGTGCTTACCGTTATCCCCGCCTCCGACCGCTCCGGTACTCGCACCCGGAAAATAGATCTCATGCGCGACGAGGTAAAACTCGAAGAGCAAGCTGCAAAAGGCGAAGTCAAGGAGGTCAGGGTTGGCGAGGATCAAACCCGGCGACTCGGCGTTATCACCCTCCCCGACTTTTATGCTGATTTCGACGCGGCCAGCAAAAACGAGAAAGATGCCCGACGCGCCTCCACCGACATTCGGCGCCTGATCAATGAGCTTATGCTCGAAGGTATCGAAGGCCTTGTACTTGACCTGCGCAATAACGGAGGAGGTTCGCTGGTCGAGTCCATCGACATCGCCGGCCTGTTTATCTCGTCCGGCCCCATCGTGCAGGTCAAGGAACGTAAAGGAGTCCAGGTATTGCCCGACGCCGATCCGGAAGTCAGCTATGACGGGCCGATGGTCGTCCTTGTCAACCGGCTCAGCGCATCGGCATCCGAAATTCTGGCCGCCGCGATGCAGGACTATAAACGCGCCATCATCGTGGGCGACAAGCAGACGCACGGAAAAGGTACGGTGCAGACCCTTATGCCGCTGGGCGGCGACCGCCGTGGTTCGCTCAAGCTGACCACGGCCGGGTTTTACCGCATCAACGGCGGCTCCACCCAACTCAAGGGCGTCACGCCGGACATCATTATCCCCTCCTACCTCGACGTGATGGATATCGGCGAGGACTCGCTCAAGCATGCCCTGCCATGGGACGACATCCGCCCGGCCATGTATCGCACCGTAAACGGGCTCTCTGAAGTCATCCCGCTGCTCGCTGAACAATCCAGGGAACGCATCGAGAAGGACAATGGGTTCCAACTCTTCCTGCAACGGCGCGAACGCCTGAAAGAACGCTACGAAACCAAAACCGTTTCCCTCTCGCTCGATACGCGCATTACCGAAGCGGAAGCCGAGAAGGAGCTCGACGACATCCAATCCGGTGCATTCCTCGATGAAGAGGACGAGGATGACACCAACGACATCGTTCTCGAGGAAACCCTTAACATCCTTACCGACATGATTGATCTCAAGAACCCGCCCAAGTCTGAGCTGCTGGCGCCGAACTTGAGCTCACACGATTGATCTTCTTTCAAACAAAGGACGGATCTACAGATCCGGTTTAGCCTGAAGCCTGCAGATCAAGGGCTTCTGGATAAATTTGATAGTGCTCGCGCACCACCGCCGCCAACCGTTGTTTGATCTGATCATCGACCGTACAGATATCTGTTTCTGGAAATACGGTAAGGATACGGTCTAGCAACCCGCCTTGTGGGTCTGGCATGCGCGAGCGCCAGGAGGCGAGCAGGTGTTTATCGATTGTTGGCGGAAGCGAACCAAGGATGCCGATGTCGTTTTGATTGTGCACAAGCAATCCTGCGGTTGTTCCTCGGTCGAGGGTAAGCACCTGAAAGAGGTAGAGCGTATGGTAGGCCAGTTGGGCTGCATGATCTGCTTCGGTGGCCCGTGGAAAGGGTTCCTCAAGCAACGCAAGATAGCCATCGACGGCGGCTTCTCCAACCCCTTGCGCCAGGGTGAGATCAACGGCAAAGTCACCGGAGTTAACGTTTTCAAGATAGAAATGCGCTGCACCACGATGCCGGCCAAGGACGGGAATAAAAAATAGCGCTCGCCCTGCTCCACCGCCTCATCGTACTCACCGGGCGCAGTTTTCTGCAACCCTTCAATAAACCGGCCGGTTTGATTTTGGTTTGGAATCGCCGGATTGAGGTCGGCCATGATGCGCCAATAGCCCTCGCCGCTTGTGTGCTCTGTCCAGCTGATATGGATGTGTACGGATGGCATAAGTGGATGGGCAGGATGCACAATGAGTGAACGCCTGCGCGGCTCGATCGGAGCAGGAGAGAAACCGCTTCATTTCACCGGGATTTCCTGCATGTAGCGGAACCCGACGTCGGAGGGAACCACGGGCGTGTCGGATGCATAGCTGCATGGCAGGAAGTTAGGCGGTGTGGAGGCACTGCCGCCTTTAAGCTGGTAGAGCGTGTCGCTATAGGGCAATGGTGTGGAGGTCATTTCGCGGACGTTGCCAGCCATGTCGTACACGCCATAGACAGAAACATCGCGCGCAAACTTTCCAGGTGGTGCCCACAACGGGTAACGGGTTTTGCCCTTCTCATTCGTCATCGTCAGAGCAAGGTTCGCCTCCGGAATATACCCATTGCCCCAGACATATCTGCGGCCATCGACTCCCCGGGCGGCCTTTTCCCACTCTTCGGCTGTCGGCAGCCGGGTGGTTGCCCCCGTCTGGCGGCTCTTCCATTCGCAGAAGGCTTCTGCTGCCTCGCGCGGGATTCCAACCACGGGATATTCCAAACTCAACCGCTCATCCGTGAGATCCCCTTGCTCATCCCACGCGTCCCTGTATCGACGCTCCTGCAGCCGATAACGAATGCGGCTCATATATTCGAATTTCAATGTCGGATCGGAGAGGCTCATCCAGAATTCGAGATATTCGGCCACCGTAACCTCGTGCTTCTTAATGTAGAATGCGGGCAGTGAGCGCCGGTGCTCGCGATAAAAACGAGACTCTTCGCCGCCAAAAAGAAACTCGCCTGAGGGTACGTAGATCATACCCTCCGGAATTATTTCCGGGATTACCAGCTCAAGCTGTTTTTGCTCGCTGTGACCGATATAAACCGGATAAGGCTTCAACGCACCATCATCGCGGGTGACCTGGAGGACATACGATCCCTTCTTAATGCCGTCGATCCTCAAGGGCAGCTTCCCACGCTCGAGGACATCGCCCTGTATCTTACGCGGGGTATCTTCATCGTCGAACATGGGCCAGACAATCACACCGTGAACACTATCGGGTCCGGTGATCTCAAGGCTGCCCAGCCCGTCGATGCGGCGCTCAATGGATTCCAGCTTTTGGATAGCCTCGGCATCCACACGCACGTCCGGCTGGGCGATGCGCAACCGGATGGTTTTGAGCCACTGCCTGGCCAGGTCGTACTGCTGACAGTGCAGGGTAAAATCAATCCTTTGCCGCATGATTCCGACATAGCCTTCATTCACCGCCGGCCTTCTCCGGTACGGCTCCGGAACACTTTCGTACAGCATCTCCGCCACGTTGTATCTCGCGGCAACCTCCGTGCTCCATTCCTCGAAACGTTTCTTGAGTTCCAGCTCTCTCGGTGATTTTTCCTTCAACTCGGCTTTCGCAGCAAGCCGCTGCAATTCATCGTAAAGCGCAATGGCCTTTTCAACGCGTGTGTTCCCTTCGCGATGCAACTCATCTGCGCGTTTAACATTCGATCTGTAGCTACCGTAGAGCATGGCGCGCTGTCCGCCGAAGGCAAGCAACAGTGCGGCCACGGCCGCAACCGTCACACTGGACTTAATCGGGTTGCGCTTGCAGGTTTTCCAGAAACGCACCCATCGCGGTGCCTTGTATGCGCCCACTTCGAAATTCCCGATATAGTTGCGAATGTCCTCCGCCATACGCTCAACCGTGCTATAGCGACGCATGGGGTGTCGCGACATCGCCTTCAGGCAGATCGCCTCCAGCTCACGGGGTATTTTTCGCTCGGGAAACCGCTTGCGCGGCGGAATAAAATTTCCGGTCTTTACGTTTTCGAGCAGCTGCCGGATCGGCGCTTTTTCAAACGGCGGGTGATAGGTGAGAATATGGTAGAGGATCGCGCCCAGGCTGTAGACATCACTTTGGAAATCAGTATCCTTAATGCGCCCGTCGGCCTGTTCCGGCGACATATAATTCGGCGTTCCGGAAATCGCGCCGTCCATCGTCAGCGAGCCCGCATCGGCCCCGTCCATATTAAGCTGGACCTTGCCGCCGGAAGCCTCCTCGGTGCCGACCTGCTTTACCAGCCCCCAATCGAGAATCAAGACCTCACCAAATTCCCCGACCATGATATTGGCCGGCTTCAGGTCCCTGTGAATGACCCCTTTGCTATGCGCAAAGGCCATGCCGTTGCAGACCGCAAGGAAAACCTCGAGCAGGAAATTGAGTGAATAGGTCTTCTCATAGAACGAGGCGTTTGCCTGCAGTTTACTAAGAATCTCCTTGAGATCCTCGCCCTCGATTTTCTTCATCGTGAAGTAGATACCAAGCTCATCGCTCATCCCCACCTCGTGCACCGGCATGATATTGGGATGCTCCAACTGAGCCGTTCCGCGCGCTTCCTTCAAGAAGCGGTCGATGACGATGTCCGTATTATGAAATCGTTTTTTGAGGGACTTGATCGCCGCCTCGCGTCCGAGCAGCGTATCACGGGCGCTATGAACCTCGCCGAACGAACCCTCGCCGAGCGGAGTAATGTTCGCGTAGTGCGCATCGTGCTTTTCCATTTTAATGGAAAGCGCCTGTTTCACCTTCCCCAGTTCGACCGACGAGGTGCCGCCATCCTGGGTCACGTCCTTTGTGGGGTCTGCATCGGGTTTATCCATGAAATCCTCCAATGCGAAAGAGTAGGTTAAACCCCAAACAGCGTCACGGATTTTCCGCAGAACTTTAGACAGAGGGCAAGGTGCCTACAACGCGGCGAGCGCTGCGTTGAATGTCTCGCTCGGGCGCATGGCCTTAACGGCACGTTCTTCATCCGGGCGGTAGTAGCCACCGATGTCCATGGGCTGGCCCTGAACCGCGTTAAGCTCCTCGACGATCCTGCCTTCATTTGCAGCCAGGTTTTCAGCCAGCAGAGCAAAGCGAGCCTTTAAATCGGTGTCCACATCCTGGACGGCGAGCGCCTGCGCCCAATAGAGTGCGAGATAGAAATGGCTGCCGCGGTTATCAAGCTCATAAACCTTGCGGGACGGCGACTTGTTTTCTTCGAGGAATCTGGCGTTAGCCTCATTGAGAGTATCGGCGAGAATCTGCGCCTTCTCGTTTTCGAATGCTGTTGCGAGGTGCTCAAGCGATACGCCCAGAGCAAGGAACTCTCCGAGAGAATCCCATCGCAGATGGTTTTCCTTTTCGAATTGCTGAACATGCTTTGGAGCAGAACCGCCGGCTCCGGTTTCAAAAAGACCGCCACCGTTCATGAGCGGAACGATGGAAAGCATCTTGGCACTGGTGCCCAGCTCAAGAATCGGGAAAAGATCGGTTAGATAATCGCGCAGAACATTACCCGTTACGGAGATGGTATCCTCACCCGCCTTGGCACGCTCAAGAGAGACACGAGTCGCTTCGACCGGAGCAAGGATGCGGATGTCGAGATCGTCCGTATCGTGGTCCTTCAGATAGGCGTTAACCTTCTCAATGAGCTGCGCATCGTGGGCACGGTCTTTATCGAGCCAGAAGATGGCCGGTGCACCGGTCTTGCGGGCACGTTTTACAGCAAGCTTCACCCAGTCGCGGATCGGCGCGTCTTTCACCTGACAGGCACGCCAGATGTTGCCTGCCTCCACGGTGTGCTCAAAAAGCACATGGCCTGCCGCATCGCTCACGCGAATAGTGCCGGCTACCGGTATCTCGAAGGTTTTATCGTGGGAGCCGTATTCCTCGGCTTTCTGTGCCATGAGGCCAACGTTCGGCACGCTGCCCATGGTGGTGGGATCGAAGGCACCGTTCTTTTTGCAGAAGTCGATGGTTTCAGCGTAAACGCCGGCATAACAGCGGTCGGGAATGATAAAGTTTGTGTCCTGCTGCTTACCGTCCTTGTTCCACATTTGGCCGGATGCACGAATGGCCGCCGGCATGGAGGCGTCGACGATCACATCGCTCGGCACGTGGAGATTGGTAATGCCTTTGTCGGAATTGACCATGGCGATGTCCGGAGCGGATGCATAAACGACGGCAATGTCAGTTTCAATTTCAGCCTTCTTGTCAGCTGGCAGATTATTGATTTTGGCCATTAGATCGCCAACACCATGGTTTACGTCGACGCCAATCGCGGTAATAACGTCGGCGTGCTTCTCGAAGACGGCCTTGTAGAAAACCTTTACACAGTGGCCGAAGATGATCGGGTCGGAAACCTTCATCATGGTCGCCTTCATGTGCAGAGAGAAGAGCGTGCCTGCTTTCTTCGTCGCAGCGATTTGGCCGGCAAGGAATTCCTCAAGTGCCTTGACACTCATGAAGGTACCATCAAACACTTCGCCCGCCTGAAGCGCAAGACCGTCCTTAAGAACCGTTGCGCCGCCGTCGGCAGCGATGTGCTCAACTTTGGCTGTCGTCGCTTCCGGCACCGTGACGGACTTTTCGTTTCCAAAAAAATCATTGCCCGGCATGCTGGACACAATCGATTTCGAGTCGGCCGACCAGGCACCCATGGGGTGCGGATGGTGCCTGGCGTATTGCTTCACAGCCGATGCTGCACGGCGGTCGGAGTTGCCTTCGCGGAGTACGGGATTCACCGCACTGCCCTTAACCTTTTCGTAGCGCTCTTGAACGGCTTTTTCTTCGTCGGAAGAGGGTTCCTCCGGATAATCAGGAAGGTTGAAGCCTTGCGACTGCAGTTCGGCAATAGCGGCCTTCATCTGAGGAATGGAGGCTGAAATGTTCGGTAGCTTAATAATGTTGGCTTCCGGAGTCTGCGCGAGCTCGCCCAGCTCAGAAAGTGCATCGGAAACGCGCTGTTCCTCGGTCAGAACATCCGAAAAATGTGCAAGGATACGGCCCGCAAGGGAGATATCACGTGTTTCCACCGTCACACCGGCTGCGCGGGTGTATGCTTCAATGATGGGAAGCAGTGAATGCGTGGCAAGGGCCGGCGCTTCGTCTGTGATCGTGTAAATTATTTTAGCTTTATCGTTCATAATATTTTTTTGTTTGTTAAACCTTAGCCCTAAGGGGCAACATTCGTCGTTGCGGTCTTGTTTAAATTCACATGAAACGGCTTTTCTGCCGATACGGACACATGCCCGGCAGGATCGGCCTGAGAAGAAGATTCGTGCTGGGTGTGTATTGAAAAGTTGTGATTATGTCAAGATTGGTTGCCTATTCAAGGGCATGAATAAACCAACTCTTGAGAATCCAGGTTGGAGGAAAGCGTTATGGCATACGATAAGATTATCGCCCCCGCAACGGGCGAAAAGATTACGATGGGTGACGACGGCTATCTTCAGGTTCCCGATAATCCGATCATTCCCTTCATTGAGGGCGACGGCATCGGCGTGGATATCACCCCGGCCATGAAGCTTGTTCTCGACGCGGCAGTTGAAAAGGCCTACGGCGGCGATAAGAAAATTGAATGGATGGAAATCTACGCCGGTGAAAAGGCCGTCCACGCCTACGGTGATGAAACATGGTTGCCGAACGAAACACTCGACGCGATCACAGAATACATAGTAGCGATCAAAGGCCCGCTCACCCCGCCGGTCGGCGACGGGATCCGCAGTCTGAATGTCGCACTGAACCAACTGCTCGACCTCTACGTCTGCCAGCGCCCCGTCCGCTGGTTTGAAGGGGCCCCCTCCTAATGGGTGGGAGGTTAAGCAATTATGATGCTTAGTTGCGGGCAACCTCCGCGTGACGATAAGTTAACGTTGCAATTCCTCCTCAGAGAGAGCGCAGTCTAC
>JAUVCG010000051.1 GCA_030595785.1 Kiritimatiellales bacterium
GGGATCGAGTACTTTTCCAACTGCATATAGCGCTGCGCCGCAGGCATCAACTGCTCCTGCAGAAGGGCCGAGGGATCCTCGAACGAGGCCATCATGTTTTGATATAGGTAGATCTTGTTCGCCACCTTTATAACCTGCTTGTCGTAGAGGTCGCGCTGCTTCTCGCTTTTACCATAGGCGGAACGCGCGGCGGCATCGAGGTTTCCAGGATTCGAAAGAATCTCGCGATAGGAATAGCGGAAGCGCTTGCGCTCTTCGAGACCCAGGCTGGTGAGCACATCCAGGTTTTCGATGCGGAACACCTCGTAGTCGGTCGCTTCGGGGCGGCCGGCAATGTTATCGAGGAACCATTTCGATGCGGAAACCCTTTCGCCCTCGACGCGGACGGATTGCTTGTCGGACAGCACCGTTAGAAAATTGCGCGCCAGCGTATCAATCGGCTTCTTGCGCCCATTATATTTTACGGGCAGATGCGCAAAGGCGTTGAGCTGGAAATCCGTCTCAGTTTCCTCCGACGGCTTAACGCCGCTCTGGAAAAACCAGATCGCGAACAGGACGACGACTATGTTTATGACTGTGGCTCGTTTAAATGACATCGATTCTGCCCTCGCCCAAACATTGGGAGTTAAGAATGAAGATTTCAGAATGAAGAATGGTGGAACTCAATCGGCGTTGGCCTCTCCCCGTCAGCCCTCCCATCGTCCCATTCTTCATTCTGAAATCTTCATTCTTCATATCACGCCTCTCTCCTCTGGTAGCGACGCAGCGACTGGACAAACTGACCGGCCATGCCGACAAAGACAATCATGCAGGCGAGATACGGGATCATCCAACTATCGTTGCGTACCACCTGCAGGATGGTCCCGCTGTCGTCGGGCAGGTAGCCGGATTGGTAGAAGGTGCGACGGGCGTAGCGCAATGGATTGTTCATCCAGATGCGCAGCTCGCGCTCGACGTTGTCGCCTTCATTGACCAGCAGAATCTGACTGGCGAAATCCTTGGGCATCTGTGTGCCTTCATATTTTTCATGCACAAAATCGAGCAGCTTGATCGAGTATGGGTTGCCGCTCGGCGAGGTCAGGTATTCGCGCCTGAAGCGGAAGTACGTTTTGAACTCCTTGCCTCCCGCACGGATTGTTGTGGGCATGTCCCACGAGTAGTTGACAAAGTTGGGATAGAACCAGATCGAGAGGATGTAGCGACCGAGCGATTCACCGCTTTGGCGATCCATCAGCTCTATGTCGACGGCCGGCGCGTTGCGTGCGCCGGTTGCTCCGCTCACCTCGGGCTTTTCGGCCACATAGAGGCGTGATCCGTAGCCCTCGTATTGGGGATACCGGTTGCGCAGGTTTTCCGGAATGCCTTGCAGGGGCTGCGGGTTGTTCGAATTGACCATGTAGCGGACAACCTTGATATCAAACGGAAGCTCTCCGGACCGGATGAGCGCACCGTCCTTCAGCGCATCACCGGATACGACCGTCACGGAGTCGAAATCGGGGTTCGAAGTGTCGGTGAATGACAGTTCCAGTTGTTGAGAGTGGTCGATGTAGTTGGCCGTTTCACCTTCCTTGATGGTCATGGTGGCTTCAACGGCATAGAGTGCTGTGGCAAATTCGCCGATCAGCAAAAACAGGATGCCGCCATGCAGCAGCACCGTACCGGCGCGCTTGCGGTAGAGCAACAGGCAGGCCACGTAGAAAACCACCGCCGCCAACGTACCGCGACCAAGCCGCAGGAAAACCCGCCAAAACGCATCGCTCTCCGTGGCCGCCACCGGAGCCGTGCCCCAGCCGAACATGACGCCGCAGGTTACAAGCACGCCCAGCAGCAACATGGCGATCCCGGCCATCTTGCGTCCGCCTTTCGCCTGCACCTTGAAGTTGGCCCAGTGTACGGTGATCAGGTTGACCACCAGCAGCCAGCCGATCAGGAAGCCGCCGGGAAAAGGTATCCACACATGGGGAATATCCATCGAACGCGGAAAAAATACATACAGATCGATGCGCGCAATGAAGCATCGGAAATATTGATCCATCACCGTCCAGATGCCCTTGTCGACCTGCGCCAATGTTCCGGCAAATACCAGTATCATGCTCAACACGAGCAGGACTACAGTCAGTTTCAGCGAAAGAAAAAAGGCAACGAGCTTGTTCATCAGTGGCTATGGCCTTCAATCTTGATGGTTGCGAGGAACGCGCGGATGTCCGCTGCGTGGGCCTTGAGCTCTTCAACCGGGCCTTTGGCGGTAAAATACCAGTATTGAGGGGCAAGATCGATGATCGCTGCAATGATTCCCTTTCCGCCTTCATCGTTGTAGATTTCGATATAGCGCATCGGATGCCCGTTGATCTCCAGCAACTGCGCCGTCTGTTCGATCTCTTCCGGCGATGCCGGAGCAAGACCAACCTGCCCGCGCCAGCGGTTTACGTTGCTGGGCAGATCACCCATCGAAAGTGAGGTAAGATAGAAGTCGACAGCAGTTCCTTCGATGGCGTAGCTGACAACGCGCATGCCTGAGCCAGGCGTTTCCGTCCAGCCTTCCGGCAACTCTGCTGTATAACCCTTCCCGGCCGGTTGCGCCTGAGTCTGTTGAACAGGCATCTGCATTGAGGAAGGAGCCGACGACTCTTTCGGAGCAGTATACGTTTGTGTTGGCTCACCGCCGCACCCATACAGAAATGCCAGAGTGGGAATAATAAGTAGTGCACTTTTCATACTTCGAGGTCCTTTTTTACAAGACCATCGAATATAAAAACGACCCTCCGCAATGTCGACCAATATTATCAGGTATTACGGGAAGAACTGGTCGAAGGGCATGACTACGGCTTGATCAAAGGGTGTACCAAAGAGGGCTTCGCTTTCGAAAAGCAGGGCATCGCCACGCTCCTCGAGGGATTGGATGGGTATTTTCGGCTCTTCAATGGCAACGGGAGCTTCGATCAGACGGGGCATCTCTTCCGGCGGGATCGGCTCGGCGGATAGAGCGGATTCTTCCAATGCCTGCCCCGAAGGAACCCCCACCGATGGCCGCAAGGGAAGCATATAGATCAACGTAACCAAGCTAATGGACAACAGTATAAAATTTATTCGGCTCGCTTTCATAGGTAGGTAGTGAGCAACTTCCATGCCCACCTGCCACCCTGATTAGTAGCTCAAATTCCCCGATTTGTAAAGGGGATCCTACTGATCTAAGCGCACATCCACGTGATAGAAGTGCTCTGTGCCGACTCGCTCGACCGTATCGGTGTAGCTGTTTTGCGTGTGCGGGAGGTCGATGGCGCCCGGAATCCCCTCGAAACCGGGGGGGATAATCAGGTCATTATCATAGCTGGCGCTATAGAGCCGCCCTTCCACCGGATTCCACGTTAAAATGAACGGCGAATTTCCCGAGGGCGGAGCTTCGAAACTCGTAACCTCAAATACCGAATTGGAGTCGATTGGACTGTACCCCGAAATGTACTCCGTCAGGTTGTCCGCTCCGTCGCCGTCGGAATCCACAGTGGCTACCGCATTGGTGAATCCCCCGAAATACAGGATCTCCCATCCGTTGGGAATACCGTCGCCGTCGGCGTCGGCGGAAACCGTTCCAGTAATCCAGTATTGCCCCAGACTGCCGTAGCTGGTGTAGCCGGTCGGCATACTCGCCATGGGATTTCCGACGCCAACGGGCTTCACATGAAGGTAGTATAATCCGGCGGGAACCGAGACCGATACGCTCGCATTCACCTCCGATAGCGGGTTGTTGGTTGCGATAAGCGCCCCGCCACTATCATAGAGCTCCAACAGGATATCCAGATTTCCACCCCAAGTGCCTGATCCCGCTCGATACGTGCTTGCTGCAATGTTCAGGCTTCCCTCCAACGTCATAAAATAGAATACATCCGGGTCATCGGTTTGCTCGATAATCCCCGTCTGATTTACGTCTCCTGACGGCAAGGTACTTAGCGAGGCGGCACTGGCATTAGTGTCCCCATAATCATCCACCCGATAGGACAGCTTGCCGGAGATGATCGAAAGATCATTTTCAAGATTGTTGGCGCCGTAATAATTACCTTTGCACCACTGGGAAACATCCTGGTGGTAACCCGTACCCATAATAGGCCCCCAGCTGATTGGTTCGTCGTCTTCATGCCCTCCATAATACTCTTCAGAGCTGGTTCCATCGTGGTAGAGGCTCAGGTTATGCCCAAACTCGTGTGAAGCCGCTTCGGCAACGAGGCTGGCCCGTGCGGAGGATTCGTCATAGTCCAATACCCAGGCTGGTGAGTAATAGGCATAGTCACCCTCTCCAAAACAATCCAGATAAGCAACCCCGCCCGCTCCATAATGGGGGCAGTGCTTCCCGTCCTTGTCGACATTGGGGGTAATGAGCACTCGGCCTTTGTACTGATTCCACGTGAAAGGCTCCTCCGTGGTGACATCCACATCAAATGGCGCATAGTCTTCGGCTACACGCTCCCATATCTCAATGATATCGTCCTGTTCAGAATCACTGAAGGTCAACTCGTTGCCATCCGTATCATAGGGTCTGCAGTCCCAGGATGCCTCATCATCGACATTCCATGCCGTCCCCGAAACTACATGCCCGTTGAAGTCG
Source organism: Kiritimatiellales bacterium (assembly GCA_030595785.1). Lineage (GTDB taxonomy): Bacteria > Verrucomicrobiota > Kiritimatiellia > Kiritimatiellales > Pontiellaceae > Pontiella. The sequence goes on from JAUVCG010000051.1 coordinate 4,598, forward strand.
AGAACCAATACCTTGGTAGCTCCAGGGCGGCTGTGCAGAATCGGTGGAGATGCGATTGAGACTGCGATTCCAGCTTCTTCCATTCCCGTAGCCTCGGGAGAAGATTCGTCCGGTGACTCCATCACTTCCACCTGCGGTATAGAACCAACGCCCAAAGAGCATACGTAATAGATGGCACCGCCCGGATCAACACGAAGTGAATTGATATCTGATAAAAGCTGCCGGTTTTCTGACAACTTTTCCAACACCCCAACTTGCAATTCTTCCGAAAGTTTTATCAGGCCCGTTTTAAACTCCCCCTCCGGAATATCGGCCAGTTTGAGCGTTTGCGCAGAAATGGAATTCCCGTTCCCCTGCAAGCCAGAATCCTTATGGTTCTCGATCAATTGCAGGGATTCCGGTTCAGTTGAACTGGACACCTCTGAACTTGGCGCCTCTGATATCGGCAATACCGGTTCATTGGTTTGCGGCTCTTCACTTAAACCACCGACAAATACGGAAGTTGTGGCCGCCAACACTACAATCAGCAAGAGTAAGCCCGTCGTTATTTTCCAATATCTCATACGTCACCCGTTTTGAAAACATCCCGCTTTTCACCCTTTATCGAAGCGCGGCATCGGGGGAGGACAGCCATACTCACTCTTAAAAAAAGTCGGAACTATATGGGGCGCATACTATGGGAATTGGCGAGGGAATTCAAGGCGATAGCTCACATCACCTGACAGGTATTCGCATGACCGCTCTACCGCCGGGACGTGTCACTTGTTTGAGGAAGCAAACGCCCTAAAGCTACTTCGACGACTTGCCAAAGTCCTCGATGGTTCGTGCGAGCGGGGTTTCTGCGTATAATTCCAGCAACGCGTCAGCATCCTCTTTCTGTTGGCGTGTACGGCGGTTGTTGCGAAAATCGTTGGCATCGGTATTAAAGTGCTTCTGAACAAACTCGCCCATTTCTTTGAGCCCCTGGATATAGAGCTGGATTTCAGGATTCTCTTCAAGTTTATCGGCGATCGTCCTGGCCTGATCGGCATGGGGCGCTTTTGGAACTCCGGCCAGAACGATCGCGTTTTCGTACGCAAAGTAGATGTCGTCCTCGTATATTTTCAGGATCTCGTCGAACAGCATTTCGGAAAACCGGTTGATCTCCTCAGACGCACCTTTTTTGGCAAGGTATTTTCCATTGAGCCAGGTAATGGCATCGAAGATCAGGTCTTCGTCCGCCCAAATATGGCCCCCTTCAAAAAAACGGAGGCGACCGCGATACCTGATATTCTTGTTGAAGGTGACGGCCATGTCCCAGCGGGTGAAGCTATATCCCCCGCAAAGGCCATAGGCGAGAGCCTGGTTTCTGTGCCGGTTTCCGGCATCGCCGGCGCAACACGGAATGATGCCGATGATATTCTGTCTCCTCTCGTTGGCCAGCCAGAAGGCCATCCGTGCGCCACTCGACATGCCGGCGGCATAACACCGTTTCTTATCAACCGCAAACCTCTTGAAGACGTCGCCCATCATGGCAGCAACAGCTTCTCTTGATCGTGCAAAATCGCCCTTTGACTGGATTGACATGGCGACAATCCAACTGTTCTTCTCGGCACCCCTGATATAGCGCCTGAACCCCTCCTCCGTGCCGCCTTCCGGACCCATGACAAACAGGACCGGCCACTCTACTTCCCGGTCGAGGGTATACCCGGTTGGAAGGTAGAGCATATAGGAATAGGACTGCGCCTGCGCATGCCTGCACTGAACCTCCTCGATGAGTTTGCCGGTTTCATACTCTGCGGCACGCACGCTCGAAATGGTTGCAGCCAGAAAAACCGCTGTAATGACTTCCCGAAACTTCATACATTTCCTTTCAGGTGTTATTTCCCACGCTTTGATCGTAGATAGAGCCTGTCCCATTTAAGGCATGGCAGGGGTCCGATTAATTTTAGAATCTGCTTCTTTTCCTTTGTCCATTTACCCTTCGCTTCATCATAAACCCGCAGGGCTTTATCGAATGCTTTACGGGTCAGGGATCGGGGAAGCAGGGCAGCACTGACGATGACATTGGTATCGAGGACGTAAACAGGTTTATCCGGCATGGAGGATGGACTCCAGCTCTTCGGCAGTCAGGCCGCGTTCTTCGGCTTTATTTCCGATTTCGTCCATCAGTTTTCCGAGGGCAGAGGGTGCTGCCGTGTAGATATTCGCAGTCGTTTCGTCTATTTCCATATTGATGGTGGTTGTCATAATTTTTCCTCGGTATGTTTTGCCCTTATACGCCTTCTTTCTCTGATTTTGAAGCCTTTTCCGCCGGGTGGCATTTGATGTGAACCGCCTGCAGTTGCGCGATATTAACGGCGGTATAAAAGGGGTCAAAAAGGTACCCGAACCATCTGCCGCAAAGAACAGATTGCCGTCGATCTGGCCGAGGAAGCGGGAACAGTGGCCCGGTAAGAGTTTATTTACTTCTGTTTAACATCCACGCGATAGAATCCCGTTTTTTCAACGGTATGCCATAGGTCGGTGCAGGTGCTGCGCGGGTATTCGATGTTGGTTTCCAGGGTCTGGAATTCATCAGTTAGACTGGGGGCCCATTGAGTACGGTACAGGCGGTCTGGAATGGAAATCCATTCCACGGTGAAATAGTTGGTTCCGTTTATCTGGCTGACTGAACTCGCTGCGTGGAAATAGGATGCATGGTTGGTGGGATCGGTTCCGGCAATAAACTCCGAGAGGTTATTGAAACCATCCTGGTCACTATCATATAAAGCATCCGTGACCTCATATTGGGTTTCCCATTCATTGGGCAGGCCGTCGCCATCCTCGTCATAATCCGAGCGCATAACCATGACCCGGTAGAAACGGGATGATTCCGCGGAATGAACCAGATCGGTATAGCTCCCTTGCGGATACAGAATCCCGGCTTCCAGGGGTTGGAACTCCTGTGCCAGTGATGGGGCCCAATAGATATTGTACACCCGGCCGGTGACGGACTGCCAGTTCAGGATGTAATGATTGGTTCCTTCATCCTGGCCGGCAGATATTGCGGTGTGGAAATATGAAGCCGGATTGGTCGGATTGGTGCCGGCAATATATTCTTCCAGGTTGCTCCGGTCATCGCTATCCCAATCGGCGGAGGGTAGCGTAATGGTTTTAAAATATTCAAATTCCCAGGAATCGGGTATGCCGTCACCATCCATATCGGCATCGGGAACGATGTCCCATGAACGCAAACCGGTTCGGATCAGCGGGTATCCGGTTCCATCAGCGCCGATCGGCCAGGGGGTGCGGTCAAAATAGTAAACTTCATCTACCACGACCCATGAAATATCGAGCGGGTTGAGCGGATCATCGGAGTCCTGCGGGTATTCGATGGCGACGCGCTCGCCCCGATCTGAAAGCTTGCCTTTGTATCCGCCGACGAAAGTTTCGTTGGCGGACGTCAAGCCGTACGTCGAACAGAAAAGATTCAGCCTGGCCGTATTGGTCGGGTTGAATGAAAGAATCCAGAGCCGTTCCCCGGCGGGCAGGGTTATGCCTGCCGGGAAGTCAAATTCAACACCACCGTCTATTCGATAGGTTCCTGTGAAATTCTGGAGCGTTACGCTGCCGGCACCGACATTCGTCAGTTGGATATATTCAAAGTCATTGCCCGGCTGCAACGGATTATACATGAGCTCGCTAATACGCACCGTTGGTGCAGCGGGCACGTTGGGTTCGGCAGGAGAGGGCAGTGTGGTAACCCAGTCCGACCTTCCATCCGGATAGCGGCCGTACGAAAAGCCGTTTGCCTGTCCCTTGAAGCGGATGGCATCGACGACGCGTCCCGGCGCGGAAAGAATGACCTGTTCGCCGCCTTTATCAATGCCGAAGCCGCTGGTGCGGCCGGGATGGAAGTCGTCTTCATCAAAAACAGTAAAACCAAGGGATGGAACAACGGTACCGTTCGGGATCGCCCACTTGTGCGGGTTATCCAGGTCGTCGCTCAGGTGCCAGCCGTTCAGTGTTACTGCAGAAGCGGAGGTGTTGTATAGCTCGATCTTATCGTTGGAATCGAACGGCGGCAGCATTCCGGTGTCGGTGTGAGCCGTGATTTCATTCAAAACCACCGTGGGCATGATGGCGGGATCGGCATAGCCCGGTGAGCCGTTTGTGTAGGAGCTGGCACGCCAGTTTCCTCCATAATCAAGCACGCCATATTCCTGGCCATGCATCGCAGAGTCAATGGGAACCAGCGAGTGTCCGGCTCCGTCGGCAGCCTGGGGCCAGTTGCGGGCGTCGGAATATGTGAAAGAAATCAAGTCGCTGTTCCTAAATTCGAGATCCACCTTTTCGCCGCCATTGTTGAAGTTTCCGCTGAACTCGCCGGCTATGGTTACTCCGCCGGTGGGATAGGTTGAACTGAAGGCATCAATGTCGTCCACCGCCACCACATATTCCCCCGGAGCCAGGGTGGTTTCCGCGGCGGTCTTAAACTTAAAGTCGATGGCGTTGTCAAGCGTGTAGCCTTGAAGTGTGACGGTTTCCGATGAGATGTTCTGGATTTCAATATAATCGTGGAGGCTTCCGCCGGGAGCGTGATACATCAGTTCTGTTACTGCGAGAGGGATATCATCCGTCCAGAACGTGCCTACGGCGAGTGCGCTCCATTCGCCGTTGAAGCAGCGGGCTTTGATCTGGGTCGGGCGGGTGATCGGGATAGGGTTGCTGTATGAAGACCCGGAAATACCTCCTCCGATGGCACGCGGATCCGTGCCATCCGCGGTGTAGTAAATCGTTCCCCCTGACGCGGTCAGGCCAACCGTTGTTCCGGGATCCACGAGACCGTCCCCCCGGCTGAGCTGAGGGGGATCGATAGAGGGGATCAGCCCGTCATCATCGAGATAGCCGATAACGACATCACAACGGTTGGAAAAAAAGGCGCGGGCAGCGGCGACGGCAATTTCCCAGGTGTCCCGGTCAAGTTCGGTGCTTCCCCAACGGGCGGCGTTGGCCACGATCGCCCGGTCAATCTGGGCTGCACGGAAATCAAGCCGGGCTTCGCAGTTGGTCTTTACCAGGGCTCCGTCGTTTTTAAAGTGCTCATGCACCCGGTCCGCAAAGGCGATTCTATACTCCGCATTGGTCGAAAGGTGTTCATGCAGTGTCTGCGCATTGAAAAACTGCGGCAAGGTAAAATTGCTGTTGGTAAAGGGGCCTGTTCGGTCAAGGTCAGTAGAGGTGTCCAGAGCATGTTCACAGTCGTGCTGAAGCCATTTAAATCCATCCGGATTTGCACGGTTGTAAACGGCGAAGATATTGTTTACCTGCGTGTTATTGCCAAATGCCGTAAGTCCGTTGTCTGAAGCTCCGGCATAATAGATCAGCAGGAGATAATCGATCATGTTGTCGAGATCGAGAAGTTTTTCATTGTTCGTGTCAGGCCGACCATCCGGATCAAGGCCCTGTATCGAAAAATAATCCGCAGTATCGGCGAATCCGGCCATGGCGGCATCGTAAAGCCGGGTATAGGCCTCAAGCGTTCCGTCTGTGGCCTCCACATACCGGAGTCGACCTTCCGTCCATGAAACCGTCTTGACGGCATCATAGTCATCCTGGTCTCCTCCAAAATAGGCTGCACCGAAGTCAGCCACAGGTCGCTCTTCAGTCATGAAGAGTCCCCAGTAGAGACCGTTGAGGTAGAGGTGGTAGTACCGGCTCCGGGGATATTCCACGCCCATGGCCCCGGCGGAGTCGCGGCAGAAAACATCCCGTACAAAGCTGTTTTTCAGCTTCTTTTCCAGCGAGCTGTTTACCCAGTTGTAGTTTTGGGACGTGCGCAGGTCGATTTTATCGAACGACTGAACGCCTTCATCTTCGAATAGAGGATAATCGAGTTTTCCTTCGCCGTATTGCGCTCTGAAAAACAGGCGGAAGCCATGCTTGGGATAGTTGGGATGCCGGCTCCATCCGCCCCGGATACGCAGTCCTGCATTGATATGAAATCCCTCGCTCCCATCGGGGTTGATAAGTTCGAACGAGGCTGGGCGTTCCCAGCGTTCCGCGGCGTTGACATAGATTCCATAGGCGGAATCGTAAAGGTTTTCATCGTCGGTCGTGATCGAAAGGGTTGGAATAGCGGTCAAAGCGCTCTGTACAGAGATGGGCTCTCCTGAGGCATCGTGGTAGCTCTTGTTTCTGACACCTTCGTCCATGCCGAAAATAAGAATCTGATTGCCGACATAATTGGTGGATTGAGGCTGCATAACCACATCGTCCACGAAAATGTAGGTATCGGTTCGGGGGAGTGACGGCTTCCATCCATCGACAAATGCCCGACAGCGCAGGGTCGAGGTTTGGCTGATGGGAATCGGGCCGGTGTACAATGTGCTGCTTTCTGTGGGATCTGAACCATCGAGTGTGTAACGGATGACCGCTCCTCCGGTATGGTTTGAAAGTGCCGCTTGAAAGGGAACGTTGTAGAATCCCCGGTCAGGATGGCATACAGGAGTTTCAACCTCACCGGCATAATGAATGGATGCATTGGCAGCGCCCGGGGTCGGTCTATCCAGCGTGCCGGTTGATGTGATGTCGATAATTCCGGCAACGGTTACTTCGATCCGAGGTACAAACAGCAGATCATTGTTCCATTCGTTATAGTTAATGCCGTGTATGGCCAGCAGGTTTTCTCCGGGAACCAGTTCAGAGACATAGGGTGTCAGATCGAACTCCGTGAAAAAGAGGGAAAGGTCATCGTTTCGGTTCGCACCGGCAGCACTGTTCCACGCCGGGATTGTGGGAGCCAATTCAGAGGCCGTCACTTTAGCGCCGTTGATGTAAGCGATAAACGCGTCATCATACTTCATCTTCAGTTTTAATCCGTTGATTTGATCTATGTCTGCAACGGTGAATGGAACCCGGATGTAGACCGAAGCATTCACACCCCGCATAACCGACAGGAGATCAAGTCCGATCATGCTGTGATAAAGAATGGAACCCGACGTAGAGGCTTCATAACCGATGCCGCTTGTGCCGCTGATCCATCCGGCATCGTTGAAGCCGGGGAATTCCCACCCCATGGAGTCCGTTGAGCTTGTGGGTACATGGGCGGTACAGGACGCTCCTGCATCAAGTAATACAGCGCTGTCATCGGTTCCGATAAATGCGTAGCCGTAGGATATGTCTTCCTCCAGCTCAGGATAATCAAACGCATCTTCAATAGTGGTTCCATCCGCTTTAACGAGAGCTACGTATTCGCCGGCAGAACTCAGTTTAAAGTTGGTATGCAGTTCCGAGCCGGCGTCGGCGCGATCTTTGTCGGAAGCAAATACGACTAGAAACTCCCTGGGCGGGATGTTGGTTGGAGGAAATTGCCATAGGGTAAGATTGGTGGATGTATCGGTTAGATACCATCCATCCAGACTGACCGGATTTTCGCCGGGATTGAATATTTCTATCCAATCCGGAGTATCACCGTCTTCGTCCTGAAGAACATCTTCGTTAACCGCCATGACTTCGCTGATACGAAGGGTCTGCGCATGGCCCGAACTCAATAGTGCAAAAGCAAAAAGCAGCGAGGGGAGAAGCCTGTGTACCTTGTTGATCATAGTGCTGTTCTGTTTTCTTTATGCTGTGGATCTACGCCATATCCATGATCCATGGGCTGCCTGTCTGAAACAGGTCTTTGCGATATTCGTGCCGTCAATGCATCCATTATACGTCCTTGACGACGAAGAGTTGACGCTATGGACATGTGCAATAGGCATGCGTTCAATATCATCATGAATCAAGCCGACCATCAACATACCATCAAAAGGAGGGAAGGGAGGAAGGACGAGGACGATTGCTAGAGCTCGACGATGTATTCGCCGGGCTGGTTGAATTCGTAGATGGCCGCACCACGATCTTTAAAACGGTAGCCGCGGATGCGGAGATATTCAGGAACGCGGTCGTCAGTGAGCTCCTCTTCGGTCAGCCGGACGAGTTCGAATCCTTCGTTTTCAAAAGCGCCCTTCACGGTTACTTTCGCACCATCGCAGGCCTTAACGACCAGCGCGGAACGGCCGGAGAGTTCGACGCCCTCGATCACGATATCCCTTCCGTCGAGAACCAGCGTGGTTTGACCGGTGATCGCACATCCGGAAACCTTTTCACGCGCTTCGGCCAGCGTCATGGCGAACGACGGACGCAGGAGAACCTTTGGGCCGGGCACGAACGGAACGCCAAGGATCAACTCTTCCGGAGCTTCCTCCATCTTCGCTCCGGCGGCGGTCAGCCGTGTGCGTCCGGAAAGATAGAAGTCGGACTCGGCCGTGGCGGAGGATTCCGGCGGACCGTCGGTTTCATGCCTTGCGGCGGCATCGGCAATATTATTCTTATTGGCGGAGAAACTCCACCGGCGATCAAAAATGGAAACCCCGACCTTTTCATCCGGCCCGAAAAGCTTCGGCAGATCCTGCATCATGGTTTCGAGACGCGTCGGCTTTTTAAACGAGGTTTTTGTTTCGTCGTCATACTTCGGATTCACGAACTCGGCAATGATGCCCTGCGACCGCTCCAGTATCCGGACATAGGACGCCATGCGGACCACCAGCACATTAATATTTCCGGGAAACAAGGAAAAGCCCTGCTCGTTCGGCACGTCGCCCTCCGGGCTGATCGTATCGCGCAACATCGGATCGAGCTGGTTGTATTCCACATTCAGGGTCAGCTCTTTGTCATCGCGAACCAGCTTCGCCAGCCCGCCGACGGCTTCGCCGGGAATGCGGTTGACGGCGATCGAGTTAAAATCAAACCCTTTTTCCACCGACACACCCAGCGCGGCCGGCATGGCATTGAAGACCTGCCCATTGGTATCCTGAATAAACATCAGGTGTTCGATGCCTTCTTTTTCCAACCGAGCCGCAAGTCCGCTGGTGTGGAGCAGCATGTGGATGTCGCCATGGCCGTGAGGCTTGAGGATCAATTCATATTTCTCCTTCAGCGCCAGTGCTCCATCGTTGGCGGAAATTGCCGGGACGAGTTCCTGCTTCAGGATATGCACCTGCTCCTTGCGCAGCCCGAAATAACCGTTGTTCTCCAACGTCTGCAAGGTTTTCGGGCCGGTGTCCTGCGAAACCATGATAATGAACGGAACCGGGCGCGGTG
>JAUVCG010000047.1 GCA_030595785.1 Kiritimatiellales bacterium
AAGACATGCTCGCGCTTGATGTGGTGCTTGCGGCGGATCTTCCCGACCGCCTCAAGCACGAAGGCCAGGCCTTCGGGGTTGTTCTTGAGAGGGAACGCCTTCTTCAGGATCTTCCCCGATCCATTGCAGCACAACGCCATATGGGTTGCCTTCGCGTAGTCGAGCGGAACGCAAAGCACCTTCTCCGGATGTTGCGCATCGCGGAAGAGGTTGATGAGGGTTTGATTCTGCCGGGTGAATATGCTTCTATTCTTCATGTCTTTGAGACCTCCGTATGTATCAATTATGAAAACGGTGACCTCAGTGCCACCATCTTCATCCTACAACGGAGGTCTCTCTTTTTTTGCGGCCCCCGAACTGAAATCAGGGAGTTTCGCGGAGCGGAGCTTAGGCTCCACTCAACTCCCTGATATTCAGTTCATGGAAAGGTACCAGCCCGGAATGGCACTAACTTAAGCCGTTCTAGCATCTCGGAACCCCTATTAATATTGGCTGATGTGCAAATTTTGTGGTGAGACAAAATGATCTCGGATTGACTTCTGAATGAACGATGGAAGATGGGGTGAAATGACTGTTATCATTGGGTTCCAATCTTCTTTGGACGGGAAGCGCCGCAGGCTGTTTTTTATGGCAAGACGGATGATACAGGCATCTTTCGAACGCACTGATTTTATTGGGTGAAACCATGATAGAAGAGCTTAAGTTAGTGCCATTCGGGTCAGCCCGCACATTGCGTCATTTCCCACTTTCCCGACTATGGTCTTTCCAGATTTTCACACGCGGCTCTCCTGATCCTATACCACGGCCTCCCCAGTGAGGTCGGCTTCGTATTCCGCGAACATGATGACGGCGGGGTTACTACGAATCGAGTAGGCGGGCGAGTTCTCCAATTAGGTATAGTGGCAACGAAATTAGCTCAAACCGATGTGACGGCTTGGTGGCAACTGCGGACGACACCATGCAACGGCTTGGAATATCGGTATTGAATCGAACCGCGCGGGCGGTTCCCTTTTCCGCCGCAAAAACATGTAGGGATTTTAGCGACCCAACCTTCCCCGCTTTGATCTCGACTGGAAGCACCTGCGAGCCATGGGCGAGCAGGTAGTCGACCTCCGATGAAGAATTGCGTTGCTCGCGGTTCCAGTAGTAAAGCTCCGGTTCGATATAGCCCTCTTCGGCATACAGCAACTGCTGGCCGGCAAACTGCTCGGCAACGGCTCCGCTGTTCACAAGAATCAAATCTTCCGCCAACTGAAGTTCCGTCGCCTTCAATCCCAATGCGCAACAGAGCAATCCAACATCGAGGAACAGCGGTTTCCGGTCTTTGGGATTTTTTCCGCACCCAAGCGCACAAAGGGTCAGTCCGGGAATTTAGGAATTTGTGCTTCTATGCGGCCTGCTCGATGAGGCTGGCTTCGTATTCAGGGAACATAATGATGGCGGGATGAACACCAAATGCTTTGGCCGGAGCATTATATGTTGCCCGGTAGTGTCCCGGCATGGCCAGCCCGGTATACCACCCCCGAAAACCGAAGGCCTCGCCGCTTTGGCAATGCCTTAATCGGCAGTTCGACACGTTTCTCGGCCAGTACGAGGAACGCTATAGCAAACGCTGCGGATTCTTACGCCCTATCATCGCCGAGGTGGTGAACAAGTTCCTCGACTGCGGTGCTCTTGAACACGGCTTTGCCCGCATCCGGTGCGACCACTGCAAGACCGACCACCTATTGGCATTTTCCTGCAAGGGGAGGTGGTTCTGCCCCTCCTGTCACCAAAAGAAAGTTCTGCTCTTTGGCGCGCTGCTGGCCGAGTCGATCCTCTATCCCGTTCCGCATCGTCACTACACCCTTGGCATTCCCAAGATGCTGCGCCCCTATTTTCGCTTCAATCGTGACCTGCTCAAACAACTCTGCCGTATCGCCCGTGACTGCCTGATCGACTACCAGCGTGAAATACTGAAACAGCCCGACGGCACTCCCGGTGTGGTCATGGCCATCCACACTTTTGGCGAATACCTCGGTTTTCATCCGCATCTCCACGCACTTGTGGCCGACGGCCTCTTTCTGCGCGGCGGCTGGTTCCACGTCTTGCCTGAAACCGGTAGTCGGAGAAGGATTTGTCCTGACTACGGCATTGAGCAAGTGCTGGACTACGACGTTTACGCGAACGCCTGAGCGTTCGCGGCAGGGCAGGTCTGTTCAAAGTAGGTCTGGTTTGGCACTTATGGCGGCGAACCTGCCTGTCCGGGGCATGCCCTGGTCAGGAAGATGCCCAATCTTGACAAAACCTACAGCTTACACTACACCTTTCACCACGAAACTGTCCTTCTGAGCGGCCTTCTGGGGCGCGTGCCCCAATCGCCTGAAAAGCAATTTCCTATCAGTTAAACAACAAAGTGTCGTAATTGTTCAGGTTTGGGAGTCGTGAGCGACTTCATTGTAAAAGCCATTTCCAAATCGGTATCACCTCAATTGTCCCGTGAGGGGAGTCTACTATCGCTTCTTCATCACGGGTCACCACCACTGCGCGACCGCCGGGTTGTTCTGACTGGGCTTCCCGCAGGGCTGCAAGTTCGCGTTCCCTTGTTTCGCTGCCCTCCGGCATGTGCTCGCAGACCTGTACCAGACAAACCTGGCCGGAATCATCCTTCCACGCGAAATCAACTTCCCGTCCATTTCGGGTCCGGTAATAGAACAGAGACCGACCGCGGCGGCGACCGTCAATAAACACCATGTTTTCAAGCAGGTGGCCGCTGTTGACAAGAATTCCGGTCGAGCATGATCTAACCATCGCATGATCAATGGCATAAATCTTTTTCGGATTAGCCAGCTGGCGACTCAGGGACGCATCAAACAGCCTGACCGAAAACAGTGCATAGGCATCTTCAAACCAATCCAGCATCTCTCCGACAAACGTTTTGCTGATTTTATGACTCTGCGATTTCAGATACCCGGTCAGCGCATTGATAGAATAAAGCGAAGCGACCGAATTGAGAAGACGGTAGGCCGCATCCCGTACCGCACGCGGATGAATGGCATCGCACCGATCCACCACATCGCGGAAAATCATTGTCTTGAAATAATCCTGATGAATCATTACCCGTAACGGCTCGTCCGCATTCAGTACCTCTGGGAAGCCGCCTTTATCCCAGTATTCCGCAAATGCCTTGCGCACCTTCAGGCGAGCGGCCTGTCCCTTCAGGTCCGGGGCGATTCCCCGTGCATCGAGAAACTCGGAAAATGAAAAAGGGAACAATTCCCAAGTCAGGGCCCGTCCGCGCATCGCGGTGCCGACCTCATGAGCCAGCAGGCGTGCGGAAGAGCCGGAGAGATAGACGCCCATGCGCTCGATGCGCAGAAGGCGATCGGTAAACCCCTCCCAGCCTGAACACAGCTGGATTTCATCCAGAAAACAATGGAGCCCGCCTCTGCCCCTTTTTTCGGGGTAGAGCGAAAAATAGGCCTCGGTAATTAAATCCAGTCGACCTTGGCGAACCGGTTCGAGCCGGTCATCGAAAAAATTCAAATAAATAAAATCTTCATGCGGAACGCCCTCGTTCTGCAAACGATCCATAATTTGGTGAAGGAACGTGGACTTCCCGCAGCGCCGCACACCGATACAGGCCAGTGCTTTTCCCTGCATTAACTGATAGTCCAGATGACGCGGAATTCCCGTAAACCACTCCTGTTTCTGGGCCTCAATCAGCAGATCTTGTATTAAAGTTAGCTCGTTCATTTGCAGAAAGTGGCAAAGTTCCTGACCAATATCAATCAAAATAAGCGATAAAAGTGACCGATGTTCGGCATCCATAATCCCTACATCCAAGGCTTGATCATTAAATTATAGGACTGACCCGAATGGATGACCCGAATGGAACTTAGTAAAGTCGATTTGAATCGATTATTGGAACACGTGGCCATGCGTTCGAGCAGGCGAGTCTCCCGCGGAATACCTCCCGCCCGAGTGAGGCCCGCCGCGTGAGAGTCGCGTTCCGCGTCTCAACGCGGTCACGCGATTGCCGAGGACAACTCGGCGCCCCGTGAGGCGGCACGTTGTACCCCAAAGGGAGGCCTGACGCTTTGGGTTGACTTGCCGCCCCTGCTTTTCCTATTCATAACCCCATGAATGACGATCAACCTTCTCGGGAATTAATTCGGAATCCGGACGTCGTCTTGATCGGTGGCGGTATTATGAGCGCAACATTGGGCATTATGCTCAAAAGGGTGAACCCGGAGCTGACGATCCAGATTGTCGAAGCCTTGCCGCAGGTTGCGCTGGAAAGTTCCAATACCTGGAACAATGCCGGAACGGGTCACGCCGCACTTTGCGAGCTGAACTATACGGCCGAGGGCAAGGATGGTTCGGTCGATATTTCCAAGGCGATCCGCATCAACGAGCAGTTTGAAACCTCCAGGCATTTCTGGGGTTATCTGGTTGAACAGGGTGTGATTAAAGATGCCCATGCATTTATTCACCGCGTGCCGCACATGAGTTTTGTCCGGGGTGAAAAGAATCAGGACTTTCTTCGAAAGCGCCATGCGGCGATGGTGAAGAGCCATCTTTTCGAGACGATGGAATTTACTGCCGACCATGCGACCATTGGAAAGTGGGCCCCGCTCCTGAACAAGGGACGCCCGGCGGATGAGCCTCTGGCGGCGACCCGCGTCGAGGCCGGTACGGATGTCAACTATGGCGAGCTTACACGAATCCTTATCGATCACCTTGCGTCGCTTGATGACGTGGCGTTGGCGAAGCAGACAACGGTACGCGGCATTGATCGGGAGGCAAGCGGTCAGTGGAAGCTCAGGATGGAAAGCCAGGAGAACGGAAAAAGCACGTTGCGGACAAGGTTTGTGTTCATCGGCGCGGGCGGCGGTGCGTTGCCGCTGCTGCAAAAATCGGGCATTCCCGAGGGCAAGGGGTTTGGGGGTTTTCCGGTCAGCGGCCAGTTTCTGGTCTGCGGGAATCAGGAGATTGTTGAACAGCATGCCGCCAAGGTATATGGCAAGGCCGCAGGGGGCGCACCCCCCATGTCGGTTCCGCATATGGACACCCGGATGATCAATGGCCGCAAGTCGCTCCTGTTTGGTCCTTATGCCGGCTTTTCCCCGAAATTCTTAAAGGCGGGGTCCAATCTCGATCTATTCTATTCGGTGAAACCGGACAACCTCTTGCCGCTGCTGGCGGCAGGGCGGGACAACATACCGCTCACGGCCTACTTGATTAGCGAATGCCGCAAAAACCATAACGACCGGTGTAATAACCTTCGGGAGTTCTTCCCTGATGCAAAGAATGACGATTGGAAACTGATTACCGCCGGTCAGCGTGTGCAGATTATCAAGAAAGATCCGAAGAGCACCGGAAAACTCCAGTTTGGAACAGAAGTGGTTTCATCGGCAGATGGTTCACTCGCTGCGGTTCTGGGCGCTTCCCCGGGCGCATCAACGGCCGTTTCCATCCTTCTGGAGGTATTGGAAAAGTGTTTCCCCGAAGAGATGGAGTCCGATGAGTGGAAAACGCAGTTGGCTGATATGGTTCCGGCGCATGGAAAAAGGCTGGCCGAAGACCGGGAAACCTACGCGGCCCTTCACGCTAAAGCGGCGGTCTTGCTGAAGATCAATAACGGGAAAGGCGTTCGGGAGCGGGGCGCTGTTTAATAGTGTGGAGGACGCTCGTTCCCGGCGACGGGTTCCGGGCCGCCGAGTTCAGCCATTTTTTGCTCAATGGCCTCGATGCGTCGTTGCAGCCGGGCGATGTCCTGCTGCTGTCGGAAAAGCTCTACGTTGAGCTTGCCGATGGTTTCGTCCTGCAGGGCCGCAAGGCTTTCGAGCTTGATGATGCGTTCTTCCATAGCGGCAGAATAGCAAACCGGGCGGGGGAGGGGGAGCGGTTTCGTGGGCTTTTACATTGAAGCGGCCGGATGGCTGATCTAACAATACGTGCGACAAGAGAAAGAAAGCCATGCCTGAAAATTTGTACGACACCGAGTTTTTACTGCAAAACCTCATGGAAAACATGGCGGACAATATCTACTTCAAGGATTCCGATTCCCGTTTCATCCTGGTCAACCGAGCGTTTTGCAAGTGGGTCGGTATTTCGCGCGAGGATATACTCGGGAAATCGGACTTCGATCTTTTTGCCGAGGCACATGCCCGGCAGGCCTACGAAGACGAGCAACATATCATCCAGACCGGGGAGCCGCTTCTCGATGCCGAGGAAAAGGAGACGTGGCCGGACGGGCGGATCACCTGGGTTTCAACCACCAAAATGCCCCTGAAGAACGACGCAGGTGAAACCATCGGTACGTTCGGGGTTTCGCGCGACATCACCGACCATAAAGAGGCGGAGTTGCGCGCCGCCTACTATGATGAGCAGGTCCGCAACATCAAGGAACGGATGGAAGAGGATGTCCGCATGGCGAGCGACCTGCAGAAAACCTTCTTTCCGCGCTCCTACCCGTTCTTCCGGGCTGCGGGGGAAGGCAATGAAAGCGCGGTCCAGTTCCTGCACCACTACCACGCCAGCGGAATCGTGAGCGGCGACTTCTGTGCTGTCCACCGGGTGTCCGAAACCGAGGCGGGGATCTTC
Organism: Kiritimatiellales bacterium; assembly: GCA_030595785.1. GTDB lineage: Bacteria > Verrucomicrobiota > Kiritimatiellia > Kiritimatiellales > Pontiellaceae > Pontiella. The sequence goes on from JAUVCG010000047.1 coordinate 6,589, forward strand.
CTGGGTGATGTGATGGGGCACGGCGTGCGCGCTGCCCTCGGTACGGCCCTTATCTGCGCGATGGTCGAGGAGATCTCTGCACTGGAGAAAGATCCGGGTAACTATCTTGGCCGCATGAATGAATTGCTTCTGCCGATCTTACGGCAGGAAGATATGTTCCTCTATGCCACCGCCAGCTACATGGTTTTCGACGCCTCTTCAGGAACGCTTCGTTTCGCCAATGCAGGCCACCCTGTTCCGCTGCTTTTCCCGGTCGAGGAAGATTCGGTGCAGTGGTTGATGGACGACGCGTCGCTGCGTGGCCCCGCCCTTGCCATTGCCGAGGATGCCGAATATCAAACCATGGAAAGAATAATCCAGCCCGGCAGTACCGTGGTGATGTATACGGACGGTCTTTACGAGATGGAATCCCCGAAGGGTGAAGAATTCGGCGAAGACCGTCTGCTCGCGGCCGCGGTTCGGGCTGGCGGGTTGCCTTTGGAGAAGCTTTTTCCGGCCCTGACGGATGCCGCAGCCGATTTCGCCGGCGAGGGCGGTTTCAACGACGATGTCTGTCTCGTCGGTTTCACATTCCACAACCCCATGTAGGAGGAATACCATGGCCTCGAAAATACCAGGGTCCGGAGATCTACTTAAGAACCTCATGAACAACATGCCGGATGCCATCTATTTCAAGGATCGGAAGTCGCGCTTTGTAATAGTGAATCAGGCCTGTTCTGATAAGCATGGATGGAAGTCGCCCGATGCCGTCAGGGGGTATACAGACTTTGACGTCTTTGCCAAGGTGCACGCGAATCAGGCTTTTGCCGATGAACAGCGGATAATCGAAACCGGCGAACCCCTCTTTGGCATCGAGGAAAAGGAAATCTGGCCGGACGGAAGCATTACCTGGGTCTCCACGACCAAAATGCCGCTGAAGAACGACGAAGGTCAGATTATCGGCACGTTCGGGATTTCGCGCGATATCACCAAGCACAAGGAGGACGAACTGCGCGCCCAGCGGGCCGCCGAAGAGATGCGGCTTATTACAGAGGAGATGGAAGAGGATTTCCGCATGGCGAGCGATCTTCAAAAAACATTTTTCCCCTCCAGCTATCCCGCCTTCCCTGAGCAGGCCGCACCCGAAGAGTGCTGCGTAGAATTCCTTCACGATTTCAAGGCGTGCAGCGATGTGGGCGGCGACTATTGCTCAGTCCACCGGGTCTCCGAAACGGAAGCCGGCATATTCCTGTGCGATGTACAGGGCATCGGAGTACGCTCTGCGCTTGGAACCGCGCTTATTCGCGGTATTGTGCAGGAGATCACCCCGTTGGGGCTCGAACCCGGAGCCTATCTCTCGCGCATGAACGAGTTGCTGATGCCGTTGGTGTGCCATGAGGAGGTCCTGCTCGGTGTCACCGCCTGTTACCTCCTGCTCGATACCACTTCCGGAAAAGTCCGATTCGCGAGCGCCGGACATCCGCTTCCCATTCTCTTCCGGCACGGGAACGGAGCCGAGTGGCTATGCGAAGATCAGGGGCCTTGCGGCCCGGCACTGGCGGAGCAATCCGATATGGCCTATTCCTCCGCTGAAAGCCATGTCGCGTCCGGCGATACCGTGGTGCTCTACACCGACGGCATCTGCAACGTTAAGAATGTGCTCGCCGACGCCTTTGGCGCAAAACGGTTGCTCGACTCTGCCCAGAGCCTTGTCGGCGATCCATTGACCGATATTTTTCAGGGACTGGAGGGGGATGCGCTTGCCTTTGCCAGGAACGGAATCTTTACGGACGACGTCTGCCTCGTCGGTTTCCAGCTCCGCAAGTTACTCCAATAGGAGTCGCGCCGAGCTTCCTGCAGCGCGGATTTCCATTGCCCTTAGGCCAAAGGAAGAGTAGACCTCTCCCTTTTACGGAGGCTGTATGAGCGAAGCAAAACACAAGCAGGAAAATCCGCTGGTGAGCATTGTGATCAATGTCGTTGTTCCCGTTGCGATTCTAACCCTTCTGAGCAAGGAAAAATATCTCGGCCCGGTTTGGGCGTTGGTTGTCGGGCTGCTTTTCCCGATCGGCTACGGACTGCGGACGCTCATCAGGGATCGCAAGGCGGACTTCATGTCTATCATCGGTGTCGTCAGTGTAACGCTGACCGGCGTGTTCGGCATCCTCAAGCTGCCGCCTGAATATATCGCCATTAAGGAGGCTGCCATCCCGCTGTTACTGGGGCTGGCCATCATCGGGTCGCTCAAGACCCCGTTCCCGCTCATTAAAAAAATAATGATGACCGAGGCTCTTTTCGATGTAGAGCGCCTGAAGGAAGCCCTGCGCGAAAAAGGCAATGACGCGGTATTCGAAAAACGCCTCGTCGGACTCACTTGGGGATTTGCCTCTTCGATGTTCCTCTCCTCCGGGCTCAACTATGCGCTCGCCAAAATCGTCTTGAAAAGCGAGCCCGGCACTGAAGCTTTTACCGCTGAACTCGGGAAAATGACCGGCCTCAGCCACGTTGTCGTGCTCGTACCCTGCATGCTCGTCATGATCTGGGTCATGAACAAACTGTTCAACACGCTGACCGAGCTCACCGGACTCGAACTCGACGACCTTCTCGCCGCCCATCATAAAAAAGAGATCCCGGCAACGGTTGCCGAGATGGATGAACCTCCCGCTGCACTCTAAAGGGAGTTTCTCTATGACCGAGCAACCCAATAATCCACTGCACGGTATTACGCTGGAGGCTCTGCTGACGCGGCTGGTGGAGCACTATGGCTGGGACGGGCTGGGACGTGAAATCGATATCCGATGCTTCAACTGGGAGCCCAGTATTAAATCGAGCCTGAAGTTCCTGCGCAAAACGCAATGGGCGCGTGACGAGGTCGAAGCGCTGTATCTGGCTACGGAGTTTCTACCCGAGGAGTCTGATCAGAACCTTTGAAATGATGATCATGAAGATGAGCGCGATGGGGTAGGCGGAAACGTAGCTGGTGACCGGCGTCTGGGAATCGGTTTTTGCCGTGAGCGCGCCGAGAGCCGGGGTGGACGTCATACCGCCGCAAATGCCGCCGAGGGCCTGCAGCGGATTCATCTTGAAGTATTTCGTTGCAATCGGCCATGCCACAATCAGCGGAAGCACCGAAATGCATACCCCGAGGCCGAAGAGCATGACGCCGTGTTCCTGCAGTGTGCTCACCAATGCTCCGCCGCCTCGCACGCCGGCGCTGGCCAGAAAGAAGACCAGCCCGAGTTCCTGCAAAAGCATGCGGGTGGGGCGGGGTATAAAGCCGACAATCGGGCCGACCTTGCCGAAATGGCCGAGAATGAGCGCCACCAGCAAAGGGCCGCCGGCAAGCCCCAGCTTTATGGGTGTTCCGCCCGGAAGGCCGAAAGGAAGCATGCCCAGAATGATGCCGAAGGTCAGTCCGGCCGAAAGTGAGAGCAAACAGGTGGCATCGATTGCACTGCTTCGGTGTCCGACGTCGGCGGAAAACTTTTTCAGATCGTCTACACGGCCGATGCAGATAAAATAGTCATGACGTTCGATTACGGTATTGGCATTCGGAACAAATGTGAGCCCAAGGCGGGTGATGCTGATGACCACCACGCCATAGTTCCGCAGGGGTGCAATATCGCCGAGCTTCTGGCCGACAAAGGCGGATGAGGTGACAATCAGGTTCTGGCGCTCGTTCTCCACATCTTCCGGAAGTTTGCGATCGCTTCGATGGCCGATGAAATCAATGGCGAGCTTCAGTTCGCCGCGGCGACCGACCAGCAGCAGAATCTGTCCTTCCTCGAATTGATCGTCATATTGAAGCGGCACGAGGCTTCCGCCGGAATAGATGCGGCAGATCTGGCAGGCATTAAAGTTGGCCACGCCCGACTCGGATATGCGTTGGCCGAAAAGGGTTGGGTTGGTTACCTCGACCAGCACATTTTCCACCCGGTTGTCGCATTCGGTTGCGGGCTTATCGGTAATGCTGTCGAGATCAATCTTCAGGATGCGGGGCAGCACTTGCACAAAAAGAACAACCCCGATGACTCCGAATGGATAGGCAATGCCGTAGCCGATACTCACGGCATCCACACCGCCTTTGGCCCCCAGGTTCATGCCCTCGGTTGCCGCCGCCAGCGCCGGCGTACTGGTGAGCGCTCCGGCGAAAATGCCCGTGGCCAATCCGGTCGGTATATTGAGTAGGACAGCGCCGATCCAGGTCATCGCAGCACCGAGCACCACGATTAACACCGCCAGCTTCGCCAGTGCGGTGCCTTCCCGGACAAGCGAGGCAAAGAAACGATCGCCCGCACCGATCCCGACGCAGTAGACAAAGAGCACCAGGCCGAGCGTGCCGATGCCGGAAGGGATGGAATAACCCAAATGTCCGGCCAGTAAGGCGGTGAACAGTACGCCCGAGCTGCTAAGATTGATGCCCTTGATCTTCACGCCGCCCAGCAGCAGCCCCGCTGCAATCAAGGCAAACAATACAATCAGCGGCTGATCCAGTAATAAATTGTGCAGGGCGTCCAGACTCATGATCCATTAACCGGGTAAACATACCATATTCACGAAAGCCGCAAACTATACGCCCGCATATGTGGCATGCAAACCTGTTTTCTGCCGCGGATATGGGGCGGCGCGGTTTCTTCTTCCAAATGAGAAGGCGCTCTGCGACTATGACTCAATCTGCGCCCCGCGCGAAAAAATCAGGCTTAGGAGATGACCGATGAGTACCCGAAGAGATGTGGCAATCACCCTGCTGGGCCTCCCTGCGATCGCCAGCGCGGTGAAGCCGGTGTTGAATCCCTACAGCGAGGCCGCCGCACGGATCATTAGCTACACGATTTATGCGGAAGCCCGAGGCGAACCGTTCAAGGGAAAACTTGCGGTCGCGGCCGTAATCCAGACCCGTGCCAGGCGTTCAAACACCTCCCTGACGGAAATCTGCCGAACAGAAAAACAATTCTCCTGCTGGAATGGACTGAAGGCGGTCCCTGAATTCTACAGCGCAGGCGAGGGATTGCTGCCCGCGGATATGAAAGCACGAAGCGATTGTTATGGAATCGCCTGGGTGCTCATGACGAGCACCCGGAAATGGAATTATCTGACGCATTTTTACAACCCTGACATAGTGACTCCGTCGTGGGCGGCTTCACTGCGAGGGAAGCGGGTCATTGGAAACCATGTTTTCGGTTATATAGACTGATCTTTTTTCTGAAAGGATAGCGCGCAGCGCCTCGGAGTGCGCCTCCCCCGGTTCGCCGGCACGTACAAGTGCCCCTCTTGTAGTGATGGCTGTAGATTAAGCAGCTTTGCGGAGGTTTGCGTTATACAGGTCTAGTATTGTGGCTTTAACAGCATCGATACGTTGCGGATCTATGAAGCGCAAGGCTTTTATCCCGCTGTCAGTGCCGTTTCCTCCGACTTTTCTCGAAAACGAACGAGCGTGCTTCGCATGGATGAAGCTCTTTCGAATAGGCTGGCCGGAGATCCTCTGCAGTGTGACTTGATAATAATGGAATCCGTTGATGATCTCAATCCGTCGGATTCGACATCCACTGTTAATCTCATATCCATCAACGGCAAAGGTTGGCCCGACCGGATTGAAAGCGAGTCGTTCCTGGGTTACCGCCCAATTTAAAAATGCAGAAATGTGAAGTTGATGCGACCGCCGGGGTGCAACCCCGTTCACCTTGTCGAGAAACCCGCCCACCTCACTGGCGGTAACCGTATCTGCCGCCCGATGCCCAAACTCTCTGGAGAAATGCTTTAATAAGTGTTTGGTATCGTCAAGCGACGCGGGTAGTAATTCACCGCGATCAGTCCGCCCTTGCTTCTCCGCAACGAACTCCTGGACCAATTCCTCGACGCCGTAGGTACGGGCATTATGATTTATGCAGAACTGCGTGACTTTGCCGAGGCCGGCATTAAACAGGTCTAGTATGGATGTTTTAATAGCATCGATACGGTCCGGATCTATGAATAGCAATGAGGTTATCTCGCCGTCAGTGTCTTTGGACCCGAGTTGTTCCGCAAATGAACGAGCTTGCGCGGCATTGATAAAGCGCTTCCGAATAGGATTGCCGGAAAGCCTCTGCAGAGTGACTTGGTAATAATAGAATCCGTTGATTACCTCAATTCGTCGGATTCTACACCCACTGTTAATCTCATATCCGTCATCTACAAAGGTTGGTTTCTTCTGTTTAGGCATCCGGTACTCCCTTCATTTAATGCTTTGCAAGTGTAGTCCAGATAGCAATAAGCATGCCATTTCGATTGTCTTGATAAATTAAACGTAACAACGTGCGTTCATCCCGGAACCAAGGCATGGATGTTTTACATCTGCGCAACGATTGGGCCCTTTTTCGCAGGCAGGGGCAGATGCCCTTGCCGTCCGGTTGCGGAGCCCGCGACCTTCCGGTTCGTTAGGTGTATTGCGGGCCTCGCCAAAGAAGGGCGCGTTTCTTAGGGGGGTAGAAGGATGAAAAAAGCATTCTGACCCGCCCTCTTATTGCCCTTGCGCTCGACTCGTGCATGAGGCACATTCCGGCAAACAAAGGGTCTTTTAGGATCACTTTAACTTACTGGAAACATTATGCTCGATGCACTAGACCAATTTCTTCACGATCACTTCGCCTCCACCCCGGACTATTGCTCCTATGACGAGGATTTTCTGAGCGACTTCCTGAAGCTGGGCCCGCTCCACCGCTTCATTCCTACTGAGTACGGCGGCACGTTTGAAAGTACATACAACTGTATGGATTTGCTGGATAGGGTTTCCTATCATTGCCTGCCGCTTGGACTTGCGCTTGGTATCACAGGTTCCCTGTTTTTATTTCCGATGGCCCGGTTGGCTCCCGGAAAGCTCAATGCCGAAGTGTTACCCCGTTTTCTTAATAGCACCGAGCTCGGCGGAATGATGATCACCGAGCCGACGGGGGGCACGGATATTTTCGGGCTGAACAGCACGATTGAAGTCGCCGATGGCCGGGCAACGCTTAATGGGGTCAAATGCTGGGGCGGTCTTACGGGTCGTGCCGAGCATTGGCTGGTTGCCGCACGAATCCGGAAGGGCGATAAGTTGACGCGGCGGGTGGCTATGGTCTATGTCCCGCTCGCCACCGAAGGCGTTGCGGTTGAGCACTATTTTGATGCGCTGGGTCTTCAGCCCATCCCTTACGGATCCACCCGCTATACCAACGTCAGTATGCCCGAATCCAATGTTATCACACCACCGGGCGGAAGTGCCCTGAGGGATATTCTCGACACGTTGTTCAGAAGCCGCATGGGCGTTTCAGCCATCGCGGCGGGGCAATGCCGCCGATTGGCGGACGAGGTCGCTTCGCGCGCTAAATCGCGCATCACCTTCGGCCGCGCCATTGGTGAGTACGATCAGGTGCAGTATCGGCTCTCTGGACTGCGCGGTTTCCAGCAGGTGAACCAGAGCCTTTGGCATTTCACCGGATATTGGTCGGATCTCCAAAACGATGTATCCGGCGATCATGTTCTCGCCAATGCCTCCAAGATCGTGTCCTCTGAAGGGTTGCAGGCGGCGGCCGATTCCGCGGTGCAGGTGTTCGCCGCCGCCGCGTATAAACGCAATCATGTCGTGGGTCGAGCCTTTACCGACGCCCGCCCGTTCCAGATTTTTGAAGGCAGCAACGATGTCCTTCTGGAAAATACCTACGACGTGCTGGCCAGTCGTTACGGCGGCGTCAATGCCGAAGTGGTCGGTGCCGAGCTCGAGCGCTACGGCCTTAAATTGTCTGAAAACATACCCGTTGCGGTACGCGATGTGTTGGTGCGAAACGACGGTCTCTCACAACGCCAGAAGGTTCAGTACGGAAAGATGGCTTCCTGGATGCTTGCGCAGGCCGTGCTCGAACGCGAAGCATCCACCACCGGGAATCCAGTGGAAGACGGCTTGCGCCTCGCGCTGCGCCACATGTCGGCTCACGC
>JAUVCG010000066.1 GCA_030595785.1 Kiritimatiellales bacterium
CCGGAAACCAGCGGAACTTCGTTTTTTACCCATGGTCTCGCATGGGGCATCAATAGCGGTCTTTTGGATCGTGCCGTCTATGAGCCTGTCGTGCTGAAAGCCTGGGCGGCGCTTACGGCGCGCGTCACCGACGAGGGATTGCTGGGGCACGTACAGCCGGTAGGGGCCACTCCCGGCGAATCCTATCCCGACAAAACCGAAGTCTATGGTATCGGCGCTTTCCTTGCGGCAGGCTCAGAGGTCTACAGGCTGGTCGGCGGTGAAGAACCGGCCATTAAAATAGGAACGAATGCACCCTTGACCACCTTCATGAAAGGCGGCGGTTGGTGTTGGTATCAGGATCCTCGTGCGATGATCCACGCTGGCAAATTATTTCTCGGTTCCGTGACGGGAAACGGTACCGGTGCCGCGCAGGTCGGTATCTATGATCTGAAAGAAGATCGGCCACTGGGGACCGCCCTGATGCAGGATAAATTTGACAGGGACGACCACAACTCACCGGTCTTCCACGTTCGACCGGATGGCAGTGTGCTGGCTACCTATGCAAAGCACAATCGTGACACGTTCCACTATTCCCGCATCTCCGATCCTGCCGATCCGCTGAAGTGGAGCAAAGAGTTCAAACACGAGCGCACGTCCCCGAACCCGAAGGACAGGGTCACCTACATGAATCTCTATGAGATGAAGAAGGAGGGGACGCTCTACAACTTCTATCGGGGGATCAACTTTAATCCCACGTTTGTGACATCAGCCGACCATGGCATTACCTGGACGGAACCCGTCCATTTCTTCAAGAACGAAGTCGGCGGACGACATCGGCCCTACGCGCGCTATACCGGCAACGGAGAGGACACTGTGTTTGTCAGCGTGACCGATGCGCATCCACGCAACTATGGGAACAACATCTACTACTTCGAGTTTCGCGGCGGAAACTATTACAAGGCCGACGGCACGCTCATCAAGGCGTTGAAGGAGGGCCCGCTGCTGCCCGGCGAAGCGGAACTGATCTTTAAGGGAAGCGGGACGACGATTAAGCCGAAGGGCTACGAAAGCATGCCTTTCAGCGCATGGACCAGCTCGATCGCCATCGATGCCAAGGGGCATCCGCATATCGGTTACACGCTTTATCTGAACAACTCCGACCACCGCTATCGCATTGCCTCCTGGAATGGCTCTGCATGGGTCGACCGCGAAATCGCGTTCGCGGGGAGGTGCCTCTATACCAAAGAAAGCAGCTATACCGGGCTAATGGCGTTTGATCCGGAAGATCCGACGCATGTCTTCATTTCAACTGATGTCAACCCGATGACCGGAAAAGATCTTGGCGGGAAGCACGAAATCTATGCCGCAAAAGTCGGTCCTGCGGACGATATCAATACCATCAAGTGGAAGGCCGTTACCGCCGGTTCTGAGCATCGGAATATCCGCCCGATGGTTGTTGCTGGCGAAGGCTATAAAGTCGTGATCTGGCTGGGCAACGGGCCGTGGCGGAATTTCTGCGACTATGAGAGCGATGCCGTTGGAATGGTGCTGGAACGGCCGTAATCAAGTCCCTTTCGAGAGGGAGGCAGCAGCATCGTGGCATCTCGGTCGAGGGTGCAGCCAATGCCGTAAATAATGCCGCAGGCCTTCCAGCCCGCGCAGGGCAGACTGGAAAGTCTGTCCCACATCTGGACCGCCATGATTTTACAGCTGCGATATTTCTTCGGGGTTGCTCACGAAACCAATTCGACGCCAACCATGACGTTCATATGGCTGAAGGAATTCTAAAAAAGCGGTCAGGTGTCTTTGAGAATGAGCAAGAACGGGTTTCCGCGGAATCCTTTCCCGTTGCGGCATCCGCTCTATTTGTGGTTTACTCCGCCGGTTTTCAGAAGGGTTTTCATGCTTTGGGTCATCTACAATCTTCTTTTTCCGGTGGTATTCCTGTTTATGCTGCCGAAGTTTATTTCGCGCATGCTGAAGCGCGGGGGGTACGGGCAGCATTTTGAGCAGCGGATCGGGCACTTTGGAACGAAAACCAAGGCACAGCTGCGGGAGCATCCCCGGGTGTGGGTCCATGCGGTCAGTGTGGGCGAAATCTATGTGGTCCTGCGCTTTATGAGGGCTTATCGCGCGGCGCACCCCGAAGCCCGTTTTGCACTGAGTACGACCACTTCAACCGGGCATGCCATTGGTCACAAGGAGATCGATCCGCGCGATGTGCTGTTTTATTTTCCGGTCGATCTACCTGTCATTATGAACAAGGTGTTGCGGATCATTGATCCTGTTCGGATCGTGCTGGTGGAAGGGGAGTTTTGGCCCAACCTGATCCGGCTGGCCGACAAACGGGGCATACCCATCTCACTCATCAACGGCCGTATGTCGGAGAAGTCATTCAAGGGTTACCGCAAGCTCAAGCCGTTGACCGCTGACGTGCTTCGCCGTATCGCTCCGGTCTGCGTGCAGGGCACGGTCGATGCCGAACGCCTGATTGGTATCGGCGCACGGCCCGAAAGCGTGCATGTGATGGGGACGGTAAAATTCGATGTCGCCGAGCGCGATCCTGCCGGCGAGCAGGTTGCGCAGGAAACCATGCGCGCGGTTCACGTGCCGGACGATGCCATTGTCCTGCTGGGCGGCTCCACCTGGCCGGGCGAGGAGGCGGTGCTTTGCGAGCTGTACAAAAAGCTCAAGGCCGGGAATGAAAAACTTTTCCTTGTGATCGTACCTCGCCACGTCGAGCGCACCGATGAAGTCATCCAATGCCTGGAAGAGCAGGGGCTGTCGTTCGTTCGCCGCAGTCAGCTCGAAGGGCCTGCCCTGAGTCACACCGAAGGGCCGGATGTGCTCCTGATCGACACGACCGGTGAGCTGCGCAACTTTTACTCTGTGGCCGACATCATTTTCGTGGGAAAGAGTCTGTTGGAGCATGGCGGGCAGAATCCGATCGAGCCGGCCATGTACGGCAAGGCCGTCGTGGTGGGTCCCAACATGGAAAACTTTCCGGCGGTTATGGAAGAGTTTCTCCGGCACGAGGCCATCCGGCAGGTTGACGGTGTTGAAGCGCTTGGCTCCACCGTCGATATGCTTATTCTTGATCCATCCACCCGTGAGTCACTTGGGCAGCGCGCTGCCGCAGTGGTGACCGAAAACCGCGGGGCGATTGAGCGGACCGTAAAACGATTAGACGGGAAATATTCGGGATAGGATTGCACGCGCTTACCGGTTTACGCTACCTTCCGAATCTTTAGGGAACGGGGGGAACATGTCAGATATATACAAGAACCAACAGCAGATGCCCGTTGCGGCAACCAAGCCGAAACGTCGTCGTCGCCGTCGCTCCTCAGGCAATACTACGTTTGACGATACCGGAAAACGCCGCCGCAGAAGCGGCAATACCGGGGTTCGCCGTTTTCTCCACTTGTTCCGGAAACCGGCCAACGAGAAGAAGATCTGGTGGGGTACGCTGATTGTGATCGTGGTAACCCTGACTATTATTGCGATCTGGCAGTTTTTGTATCTGGAGCATGTCGCCCGCGAGCAATCCAAGAAGAGCGAAATGTATGTGCCGATCTCCAACCCGCCGCAGGCGGATTCAGCCGCAGAATAAAATATAGGTCGGGTCCTTGACCCCGCTCCCGAAATTATCTGCGGAATAGATTGCGCAGCTTCGCACTGATCGATTCGCTTTCGTTGTTCGCATAGGGCGGCGGACTTACCTCTACCTCGATTTGTCCTTCCCGGTGTTCACTAAAGGGATTCGCCTGATGTTCCATCATCACCATCCGGTATTCCATCTGTCCTGCGCGGTAGATGTAGAAGCCGATGAACGCGAGCATAAAGTTGGATTCGAAGGGGCCGATGAGCCCCATGATCCGGTAGGGCATGCCGAACAGCCCGACGATAACAAACAGCCCGCAGAAATATTTTCCGACCGTGGCGGCGATGCGGGTGGCTTCCGTCCGTCCCTTTTTAAGGGTCAGGGCGGCTCGCAGCACCCGGCCTCCATCCATCGGAAAGACCGGCAGAATGTTGAAGAAAAAGAGCATGCCGTTGAGGTAGCCCAGAAACCTGAGCAGCTCGATTTGTTGAAAGACCAATGCCAGCACCAGACTGACGGCCGGGCCGGCGAGGGCAACCATAATCTCATCGATGGGGCGTTTGGGTATGTTTGAGATCTTGGCTGCGCCTCCAAAGGGATAGAGGACAATTTCGTGGATATAGCCGCCCTTCGCCCGGGCGACCACGGAGTGTCCCAACTCGTGCAGTGCCACGCTCCCGAAGATTCCCACCGCCAGAATCAGGATAGCCAGCAAACCCGCGCCGGAAAATATGGATAGCAGGGCAACGACGATCAATAGCGATATGTGCAACCGGATGGGAATTCCGAAAACCGAGCCGATTGAAACGGCATTATTAATAATCATTTTCATGAAGCAAACCTTGAATAGGTTTGTAGTTCCGTCTTTAGGCGGTTCCATGCACAGCCTGACATGACATCATCTGCCGCCTGAAGGCGGAACTACAAACGTTTCTTAAAACCGACAAGCTTGCGGCTGGCGGGTGCAAAAACAAGCGAAAAGCACCGGCTTATTTGTAAGAACTGTGGATCAGGAACTGATTTTATTTCAAGAACGTTGACATAGCGGGGTAAATATCCTTTTATCCGGAAATTCGGATATATGGATTATGAGCGACATTCTTGACATTTTCAAAGCGCTGGCGGACGAGGGGCGATTGCGCATTCTGCGGTCAGTCGACCAGGCGGAGCTATCCGTGGCGGAGTTGGTTCAGGCACTGGAAATGCCGCAGTCGACCGTGAGCCGCCATCTCAAGCCGATGCGCGAAGCGGGGTTGGTGGAATCGCGCCGCGATGGCACGTCGGTCTACTACAACCGTGGACCCCTATTTCACGATGCCGCGTTCGCAAAGATTCTCAATGATCGTCTGAAGGAGATTTCAGTGGCCAACCGCGATGCTGCGGCCGTTGAGCGTGTTCTGGATTTTCGCCGTAAGAAGAGCCGCGAGTTTTTTGATGAGATTGCCGGGCGCTATGGAACCCTGACCGAACCGGGCGGCGGCTGGCAGGCGCTGACCGCCGGATTGGCGGCGGGGTTTTCCGGGAAGACGGTCGCCGATCTTGGATGCGGCGAAGGGCACCTCGCTCTGCTGCTGGCGCGCTTTGCCGAAAAAGTGGTGGCGTTCGATCAGTCGGAGAAAATGCTCAAACTGGTTTCTGAAAAGGCTGTGGAGGGCAACCTTGCAGATCGGCTGGAGCTGCGGGTGGGCATTCTCGAAGAACTGGATTTGTCCAAGGAGGCGTTTGATGCCGTCTTTCTGAGTCAGGCATTGCACCACACCTCCAGCCCGGAGAATGTGATTCGCACTGCGTCAGATGGATTAAAGTCCGGCGGGCAGCTGATCATCCTCGATCTTATGCGCCACGAGCATGAATGGACCCGCGAAGAATGGGCCGACCAGTGGCTCGGCTTCGACCCGCTCGAAATGCGCAAGTGGCTGAAAGATGCGGGAATCGAACCGCAAGTGGTCGACTCGCTACCGGGATCCACGCCGGATTTGTCAGTACTCATTGTTGTCGGAAAAAAACAACCGGAGGTTTAAAATGGCTGGGAAAAAGAAAGTGACCAAAAAGAAAATACAGGACTATGTCATCGCCGATATCTCACTGGCCGAATATGGCCGCAAAGAGATGGACTTGGCGGAATATGAAATGCCGGGGCTGATGGCTCTGCGCGAAAAATATGGTGAGGAAAAGCCGCTCAAGGGCGCGCGCATCACCGGATCGCTGCACATGACGATCCAGACCGCGATGCTGATTGAAACCCTTCAGGAGCTTGGTGCCAAGGTGCGCTGGGCGAGCTGTAATATTTTCTCGACGCAGGACCATGCGGCGGCGGCCATCGCTAAAACCGGCACCCCCGTGTTTGCGGTCAAGGGCGAGACGCTGGAGAAATATTGGGAATACACCGACCGCATTCTCGACTGGGGCAAGGGCAAAGGGCCGAATGTGATTCTCGACGACGGCGGCGACGCTACGATGTTTGTTCAACTGGGCGTGAAGGCCGAGAAGGATCCTTCGGTTCTCGATAAGAAACCTGAAAGCGTCGAGGAAGGCGTGCTCTACGCCCAGCTCAAGAAGGCGCTCAAGAAAGACCCGACCCGCTTCTCGCGCATCGCCAAGGGAATCCTCGGTGTTTCCGAGGAAACCACCACGGGCGTGCATCGCCTCTACCAGCTGGCCGCCAGGGGCGAACTGCTCTTCCCGGCCTTCAACGTCAACGACTCGGTCACCAAGTCCAAGTTCGACAACCTCTACGGCTGCCGCCATTCACTCGTCGACAGCATCATGCGCGCGACCGACGTCATGCTCTCCGGCAAGATTGCGGTTGTGGCCGGTTACGGCGATGTCGGCAAGGGTTGCGCCCAGTCACTCGTGGGGCAGGGCGCTCGCGTGGTCGTTACTGAAATCGATCCGATCTGCGCGCTGCAGGCCGCGATGGAGGGCTACGAAGTCATGAACATGGACGACGCGGTCTTGATCGGCGACGTTTTCGTTACCACCACCGGCTGCTGCGATGTCATCACCGAGCGTCACATGAAGAAGATGAAGGATATGGCGATCGTCTGTAACATCGGCCACTTCGATTCTGAGATTCAGGTCGAGAAGATGAAGAAGTACAAGTGGACCAACATTAAGCCACAGGTCGATAAGATTACCTATCCGAATGGAAGCAGCATTATTCTGCTGGCCGAAGGCCGCCTGGTAAACCTGGGCTGTGCCACGGGTCATCCGAGCTTTGTGATGTCCAACAGCTTTACCAATCAGGTGCTCGCTCAGATGGAGCTGTACTGCAACCCCGGCAAGTATCCCATCGGCGTCTACACCCTGCCGAAGATTCTCGACGAGGAGGTTGCCCGTCTTCATCTCGAAAAGATTGGCGTCAAGCTCGACAGCCTGAACAGAAGACAGGCCAAGTATCTGGGCATCCCGCAGAACGGTCCATTCAAACCCGAGCACTATCGGTATTAAAAAGGTTCATGCTCCGTTTGAGGGGAGACCGTGTTTTTGGAGCCATACCGCATCAGAAAAACGCTTTCCCTCATGTTATTCGGGTGAAGCGTCACTACACTTTTACGCAATACGTAATACGCAATACGCAATACGCAATACGTAATAACCCGAGGTGTAGCACCGCTTCACCGCCGACCGGCGGAAAGCGGTTTTGGCGATAGTTTCTTCGCGTTCGCTGCGCCTTAAGTGAGCGTAGCGAACGGGCGAGGGGGAATCTTTTTCCATGGAAGGGCGGCTTTCGAGCCGCCCTTTTTAATTTCCAGCAGGCGGAGGGAAAGCGCTCTCCGGAAGTGGGGCATGAACATAAAAAAAGCGGCCGCAGGGCCGCTTTTCATGAAGGTGCCAAATGCACCTAGCCGGCGGAAATGGCTTCAACCGGGCATGAATCGATGCAAGCCCCGCAATCGGTGCAGGTATTGGCGTCGATAACGAAAATGTCGTCTCCCTGGCTGATCGCTTCCACCGGGCAGGTGGCTTCGCATGCGCCGCAGGAAATACATTCGCTTGAAATTACATGTGCCATGATGGTCTCCTTATTTTGTTAACTATTCTTCTCTCTTTCACACAAAGCTGGGGAATATAACAGCAAAATCCTTGATTGCAGTCACATTTTTCCGGCATAACATGTTTATATATAGATTCAATTCAAAGAAGGAATAGGGTGTGAGCATGAGTAAAATGCACGAAGAACAGGAGCTTCCGGAAGAGGTTCGGCAGTCGGTGGACGAAGCCTGGCCGCTGTTTATCGATTTTCTCAAGAAGAAGCAGGCGCGTGTGACCCAGGCCCGCAAGATCGTGCTGACGCAGGTATTTTCCCGCCACGACCATTTTTGTGCCGACGATCTGGCTGCCGAGCTTTCGAGCGGACCGAACCACGTAAGCCGCGGAACGGTCTACCGCACGCTGGCGTTGATGGAGGAGGCGGGATTTGTGCGGGTCATTCGCGATACCGATGTACATGCCCACTACGAGCACACGTTCAACCACCCGAACCATGAGCATATGATTTGCGACCAGTGCGGCGAATTCATCGAGTTTTCGGATGAGACCCTCGCCAAGCTTATTTCCGCCGCCGCCCGGCGCCACAATTTCGAGGAGCGCACGCACCGTATTGTCGTGTTCGGCATATGCGAGAAGTGTCAGGGGGAGCAAGACAGTTAATTCGTTCTTGGTTCTTTAGTTGGTTAGGGAAATGGGATTTAGCCTTTAGACCTTGGACCTTGGGCTTTAGACCTTAGGCTCCTCTTCCTGTGGAAATGCTGTCGAGGACGAGATCGAGAACGATGGACGAGGAGGATGGGTCCGGCAACTTAGCTACCAGCTACCAACAACCAGCTGCCAGCAACCAATCACCATCAACCGGAATCCTACTTGGATTCCGTAGCGGTCTTGTACTCTCGCAGGTCACACGAGGGACAGGTGATCCGCTCGCCTTTGTAAACGACGCAGTCGTGGTCTCCCGCGCAGCCGGGCTGTTGCTTGCGCAGTTTGTTGATCAGTCCCAGAATGCCTATCGGGATGCCTACCAGCACCAGCGCCAGCGCAAATAGCGTGATAAATGTTGTCATGTTTTCCGCCTGTTGATTTAGCCCCTCGTTAATCGGAGCAACACTTGACACTTAACCATCCGCGAATAATACTGCAATCTTTTGTTGATGGAATGATTTCTTTCCGGAGTGCTGTAACCCAATAGTTTCAAATCTATGAAGAAAAAACATAAGAAATATCGGGTGGACAACCCGTCGGGTGGTTTCGACCATGTTTCATCCAGCTCGGAATTTTATTCTTCCAGCCCGGTTGAAAGACCGCTTTCCGACGCCAGCGCACCCTCCGATTCCCATGACGTACGCAAGACGGATCGCCACCAGGCTGTTTCGGGGCGTGGTGCGGAAAAAATGGATCCCCGGGAAAAGATGGCGCTGATGGCCATCCTCAAGTCGGTTGTTTTGATTCTGTCGTTGGTGATCGCATTCTTCCTGCTTAAGAAGGGGATCAGCCTCTATGAAGAGAGTATTTGGATCGACAATGCCAGTGAAGTGGAAGCATCCCCGATCCTGCAGGAAGTCGCACTGGTCGCGGAGTTTAATCTCCAGGATCAGGACTCGCGCGAGCAGTTTGCGAAACGCATAGAGCATTGGAAAGAGGCTGATCGACTCGTACGTTCAGCGGATATATTGATGCAGCGCAATATTTACGACCAGGCGATCAATCAGTGCCAGGATGCGCTGCGTCGCGATCCATCCCATCTCGGCGCGTTGGAGCGGCTGGGGCGGCTGTATTATGCGAAGGGAAGCTATGTCGAGGCGGTTAACGCCTACATTCGTCTGTTGAGTGTCGACCCCTCCCAGACGGAGACCCAGAAGCGGTTGATCGAGGCGCTGGATGCATTTGGCGACCACGATGCGGTCAAGTACATGGCCGAGTGGTATCTCGATGAAAACATGTCCGACACGGATGTCCTGCGCTATCTGGCCAATGCGCACTATGCCCGGGAGGACTTTGCGGAGGCGGCGGAAGCCTATGGCCGGGTGTTGCGCGATTCACCGAAGGATATCAAGGCCCTGGAGCAGCAGGCCGCCGCCTTTATTCAGGTGCAGCAATATGAAAATGCCTTGGTGCCGCTGGAAAAGCTGCGTGAAAACAACCACAGAAACCCGCTCTATCTCAAACAAACGGCCATTTGCCATGCACAGTTGGAGCAGGGGCGGGAAACGGTTCAGACCCTTATGCGGATGGGGCAGTTTTTTGGCGGGGATATGCTACTGGGGCTGATTCGGGATCCACTGTTTGATCCTGTGCGTGAGGACCGCGTGTTTCAGGCATTCGTCGACCGTTTTGGGGGTAAGGAATTACGGACGGGCATCGAAGACGTGATGCGGAAAGCCAATGCTGATCAGGAGAAAGTGCCGGAGATTGAGCCGCAGTTAACAATCCCTGTTTCCGATATTAAGGGCGAAGGGATATTGGATCCGAACCAGTAGTCCGGGATTCCGATTATCTATGAATATCCTGTTCATATCGTACGCAGAGGTTTCGCTCTGCAGGGGGAGGGTGCGTGCCATTGCCATGCTGTACGCACTGGCCGATGCCGGCCACCGCGTCGATCTGTTGACGCCCTATATAGACCTGCCCGATCATCCGCATATCCGCGTTTTGGCTGGCAGCGAAAGCCGGTCGGTTTGCCGGGGCAGGTTGCGTACGGCGGCGCTGCGCGCCGCACGGCAAAACGCCTACGATGCGGTACATGCCGTCGATGAAGCCGTGTTTTTCGCCCGGCGCCTGTGCCGGTGGAAGAAAATCCCGCTCATATACGATGCCGCCCGGTGTTTCAGCGGCAAGGCCGCCACGCTGCCGTCCAACCTTGGAAAGTTTTTCCCGAAGCACCTCCAGCGGATGGAGTCCAAGGTGCTGGAACGGGCCGCCCTCATCTTTTCCCCCAGTCACGTTCTGACGGCCGACCTGTCCGGCGTGGATCGGAATGCACAGGTCATGCAGCTGGAGGAGATTCCGGCTCAACCCCTTTATGCGCGGCGAAATGCCGATCAATCAAGCCTCTCCGGGCCGTCCGGCAAGGGTCCGGGCCAGGTGGTGGTTTGCAGTGCGCTGCCCGGCCATGCATTGGAATTCCGCAAGCTGCTCATGGCGGCTCGCAAGGTGATTGAAGCCGTGCCGGATACCACCTTTTTCTTCAAGGGCATCCCGCAGGGGCAGGCGGAAAAGATGGCGGCCAATCTTGATATTGCCAGGCACTGCGTCTTTCTTTCAACGGATGATCCGAACCCCTTTCTTTCCGCGCTGGAAATCGCCGATGCCATCCTGATGGTTCCGCATGGGGGCAGCCGCTACATCCATCCGCAGGTCTACACCCTGCTCCATGCCGGCGCACCGCTGGTGACGATTCACGACGCGGTCTATGACAAGGTGCTCACCGAAAAAACATCTGTACGCGTGTTGCCCAACTCGGAATCCATCGCCGAGGGCCTGCTCCGCGTCATTCAGGAGCCGCTGTTTTCGCTGGCTGTAGCCCTCGAAGGGCAGCAGCTCGTTGCCGACCGACACACCTATTCCAGCTTCAAGCACAAAGTCCGCATGGCCTATCACGGCCTGGCCAGGGCAGATTAGAGCCAACCATTCCGCAACCGGAATGAAAGGGTTGAAGTGGACATTGAACCACCCACTCGCTGCGCTCGTTGAAGGACACGAAGATCGCAGAGAATAGCTTCGTGGCCAAAAATGACTACTCACGACGTACCCGGCCCAAGCATTAATCTATACTTATATAATACTGCAAAGTATAATGTATTTAAAACTTGTCTTGTATGGCACGGGTTATATATTAAGCACCAAGCACCAAGCACCAAGCACCAAGCACCAAGCACCAAGCACCAAGCACCAAGCACCAATGTCCGATCCTGACATAGGTTGTCACTTTGGAAAGGAGAAGATCCAAAGTGAAAAAGAACACGGCAACAAGGTATAG
>JAUVCG010000060.1 GCA_030595785.1 Kiritimatiellales bacterium
CCTCGTTCCAGAAGAGATCCAGTTCATCCAGCGTACAGTCCTTGAAATCCCTGCCGGCGGCATGAACCTTTTCCTCTACAGCCTGGAACCGCCGGACAAACTTTTTAATATTGTGGTTCAGCAACTCTTCAGGATTGTGCCCGAGGAAACGGCTGACGTTGACCACGGAAAAAAGCAGGTCCCCCAGCTCGTCGCGGATATCCGATTCATGGTTTCGGCTGATCGCCTCCTTCACCTCGGCGATCTCCTCGTGAAGTTTGTCGAATACATCGTCGATATGATTCCAGTCAAATCCTGCGCGCGCGGCGCGCTTCTGCACCTGATGGGCCTTCTGCAAGGCGGGGAGATGCCTGGGGATTCCTGAAACGATGGAGCCAGGCTGATCGCCTTTCTGCTTTTCCGCCTTTTTAATGGCATCCCAGTTTTTCAACACTTCACTTGTGCCGGAAACCTTTACATCGCCAAATACGTGCGGGTGGCGTCGCTCCAGCTTATCGGCGATAGCCGTGGCCACATCCGCAAATTCAAAATGCCCGTCCTCCGCGCAAATCTCGCTCTGGAAAACGATTTGCAGCAGCAGATCGCCAAGCTCCTCCTCCAGGCTGGAGCAATCCCCGCTTTCGATGGCATCGATTACCTCGTACGCCTCTTCGATCAACCCCGCCTTCAGTGAATCCAGCGTTTGTTCCCGATCCCAGGGGCAACCGCCCGGTCCGCGCAGCTTCTTTATAATGCCCAGGAGTCGTTCCAAGGCTTCGCCTGGTTTTGCCATCTGCTTCTCCTTCCAAACAAAAAAGGCGCCCTGATCAAGGGCGCCTTTGAACTAAAACCCCATAGACTACATGCGCAGGGTCAGGTCGAGGATTTCCTTTGGTTTCACATCGCTGAGCGAATCAAGCACCAGCTTGGCACCACTGAAATCCTGGAACGCAGTATATTCATCGGGTACTGCGATACATGCCGCTCCGGCAGTCAGGCCACCCTTACAGGCAATCTGCGATGATACAACGGCTACGAGCGTGGCATCTTCCTTGTCGCATTTCTTGAGCATCTTCAGCCAGCTGTCGGCGCGCGGGAAGGATTCCTTTACTTCATCGGGAATGACCAGCTCAACACCCATTTTATCGAGACCCAGTTTTTCCATCAGCGTAACGGCAACGGCTTCGGGCAGCGCAGTGAAGGCCACAACCGGGATGCCTTTCCCCTGAACCGCCTTAATCAGCTTTTCAAGCCCTTTATCCAGCTCGGCATCATTTTCGCAATAGGCCTTCACTTCCTTTTCGACCGATGCAACGGCTTTTTCGATGGCGTCGGCTTTTTTTCCGGCTTGTATCAGCACGCTAGTGACGGCCGCACGGGGCAGCGGCGACATGCCCGAGCGCGCGAACGAGACCGGCGTAAGTTCCACACCCTTGGTCTTGGCCGCGGCCTTAATGGCCGTGAATTCCACCTGTCGCTTTCTGGCCGCCACATACTCCAGTTCAAAGATCAATGCGTGTGTTGCGCGCGCCTGCTTTTCGTCCGTTTTTACCTCGTCGCTCATAAAAAACTCCGTCTTGTTATTAGTCTATCCGTTATCCGTTACTGGTTACCGGTTGTTAAGTCCTGATAACAAATAACCAGAATCCGATAACTTGCTCCTCACAGGGAGCTTTTCCAAAAAATGAGCGCGTAGTGTATGGGGCTTGCCCAATCAGGTCAAGTACAGGATTTTCAGCTCCTAAACAGAACTTCCATGGGCGGGAAATCAATTCCCCGACTTAAAGGGTTGCAAGGGGAGCGCACGACATGGATGATACTCTGAATTTTGGAAAAACCATGCTGTGAATGGGCATACTTTTTACGGAAAACACTATGAAAAAAGCAATTATCGCACTCGAAGATGGAACCTGCTTTGAAGGTCGCGCCTTTGCCGGATCCGGTGAATTCTTTGGTGAGCTGGTTTTCAACACCTCGATGACCGGCTACCAGGAGATTCTGACCGATCCCTCCTACCACGGACAGATCGTAACCATGACCTATCCGCTTATCGGAAACTATGGCATCAACGATGAAGATGTTGAGTCCCGCGGCATTTTCGCCCAAGGGATGGTCGTGAGCGAATGCTCGCGCATCTACAGCAACTGGCGGGCTACCAAATCACTGGCCGAATACCTTGAGGAAAACGGCAAGATCGGCGTTGATGATGTCGACACGCGCGCCATCACACTGCACATCCGCGACAAAGGCGCCATGAAATGTGTCGTCTCGACCGAGGATCTCGACAAGAACAGCCTCGTTGAAAAGGCGAAAGCCTCTGAGGGTCTCGTTGGTCGTGACCTCGCCACCGAAGTGACCACCGAAAAAAAATATGTCTGGCCTGAAGGCGGAAAAACCGACGCAGCGTATAAAGTGGCGGTCATTGACTGCGGTATTAAGCTGAATCAGTTGCGTATCTTTGACGACCTTGATTGCGAATGCACCGTTTACCCCAACACGTCCAATGCCGATGAAATCCTGGCCACCAGTCCGGATGGTATATTTATCTCAAACGGCCCCGGCGACCCGGCCGGCGCGCCCGAAACCACCGAACTCGTCGGAAAACTGATCGAATCCAAACGCCCCATGTTTGGAATCTGCTTCGGCCACCAGATGCTCGGCCGAGCGCTAGGGGCCGAAACATTCAAACTTAAATTCGGGCACCGCGGCGGCAACCAGCCGATCCAGGACCTGCGCACCACTAAGGTCGAGATTGCCTCGCACAACCACGGGTTCTGCATTGATGCCGACTCCGTCAACCCGGAAGTGGCTGAAGTGACGCACATCAACCTTAACGACAACACCGTGGCGGGTCTCAGGCATAAGCAGCAGCCGCTCTTCTGCGTACAATACCACCCCGAAGCCGCCCCCGGCCCCCACGACCCGTTCTACCTCTTCGAGGAATTCATCGACTTAATGAAGGCGGACAAAAAGTGATGCTGGATCGCGACCTAGCTACGCTTTACGACGTGGAAACGCGCGTACTCAACCAAGCTGTCAAACGGAACGAAAAACGGTTCCCAAACGACTTCATGTTTGAGCTGACCCGCGAGGAGATTATGAGGGTATCACAATTTGTGATACCCTCTGGAACCCCTGATATTAAATACTCAAACCGGGTTTTTGCCTTCACGGAACAGGGTGTTGCCATGCTTTCCGGCGTTTTAAAAAGCCCCCGCGCCGCGGAAGTGAACATCGCGAGGATGCCCCCATTTATAAAGTCAGAGAAATAAAAACGTAGGCGATGGTGATCTGTCGTTCCTCCAGAATGATTACACCGCCAGCCGCGTTGCGCACGAACAGCAAATATTGATTAGACACCACCCATTACTGAAGGAAAGACGAATCATGAACCACCCCGAATGGATTGCCATTTTAGACTACGGCTCGCAGGTCACGCAGCTGATTGCACGCCGCATCCGCGAACAGAAGGTGTATTGCGAAATCATCCGCTTCGACACGCCTGCGGAAGAACTCAAAGCGCGTGCCCCGAAAGGCATCATCCTTTCCGGCGGACCCTGCAGCGTGCCGGACGAAGATGCGCCCAAGTGCGACCCCGCCCTCTTCGACCTCGGCATTCCAATCCTTGGGATCTGCTACGGCATGCAACTCACCGCCCACACCCTCGGCGGCGCGGTCAAACCCGGCCTCAAGCGCGAATACGGCAAGGCCATGATGCACATCACCGACGACAAATCGCCGTTGTTCAAAGGACTCTCCCCCGACCTGCAAGTTTGGATGAGTCATGGCGATAAAGTGGAAACAATACCGGAAGGATTCGAAGTCGTTGCAAAATCCGACAACTGCCCCTATGCCGCCATCCAGAATCTTGACAGGAACATCTTCGGCCTCCAGTTCCACCCCGAAGTGGTACACACCCCGCAGGGCAAGGAGATGCTCTGGAACTTTGCCTTTAAGATCTGTAAATGCACCGGCGACTGGGCTATGTCCAAATTTGTCGAAGACACCGTAAAACAGGTTCGCAAGCAGGTTGGCGACGATCATGTACTGCTCGGTCTTTCCGGCGGGGTCGACTCCTCCGTCGTGGCCGCCCTGCTCCACAAAGCCATCGGCGACCAACTCCACTGCGTCTATGTCGACAACGGTCTCATGCGCTACCATGAAACCGAAGAGATCGAAGAACTTTTCGGAAGTGCCTTTGGAATCGACCTCACCGTCGCCCACGAAGGAGAGCTCTTCCTCGGAAAACTCGCAGGAGTCTCCGACCCCGAAAAGAAACGTAAAATCATCGGAAGCACCTTCATCGATGTCTTCGCAGACAGAGCACGTGGCTTCGGCGATCAGGTCAAATTCCTAGCCCAAGGCACGCTCTATCCCGACGTTATCGAAAGCGTCTCCCCCATCGGCGGCCCATCGGCCACCATCAAGAGCCACCACAACGTGGGTGGCCTGCCGGACGACCTCCAATTTGACCTCGTTGAACCCCTTCGCGAACTCTTCAAGGACGAAGTCCGCGAAGTAGGGCGCGAACTGGGTCTGCCGAGTTATATCGTCGACCGCCAGCCCTTCCCCGGGCCCGGTCTTGCCGTGCGCATCATCGGCGACATCACACCCGAGCGTATTGATGTGCTCCAGCAGGCCGACCTGCGTGTGCGCGAGGAAATCATGAAGATGCCGAACCACCTCGATGTGTGGCAGTACTTTGCCGTCCTGCTGCCTATCCAGACGGTTGGCGTCATGGGCGACGACCGCACCTACGAAAATGTGGTGGCGGTCCGCGCCGTTGAAAGCCGCGATGGCATGACCGCCGACTGGTACAAACTGCCCTACGAAGTGATGGACTCCATCTCCAACCGGATCATTAACGAAGTCCGCGGCGTTAACCGCGTCTGCTACGACATCAGCTCCAAGCCGCCATCCACGATTGAATGGGAGTAATTCAACGCAAAGACGCGAAGAAAGCAAAGGCTCGCAGAGGAAATGACCGAGAACGAATTATCTAAGGAAATAATCGGGGCAGCAATTGAAGTGCATCGTCACCTTGGCCCCGGCCTGCTCGAAAGCGCATACGAAGAAGCGCTTTGCTACGAGCTTGAATTGCGCGGGATTCCACATGAACGACAGAAATATCAGTCTCTGAATTATAAAACTAAAACCCTGAAAACAGATTACCGGATCGATCTCCTGGTAGACAAAAAAGTGATTGTTGAAATTAAAGCACGAGAAACCGTATCGCGGATCGATAAAGCGCAGACTCTGACCTACCTGCGTTTGAGCAACACGAA
This sequence comes from Kiritimatiellales bacterium, assembly GCA_030595785.1. Taxonomy (GTDB): domain Bacteria; phylum Verrucomicrobiota; class Kiritimatiellia; order Kiritimatiellales; family Pontiellaceae; genus Pontiella. Next base: position 5,265 of record JAUVCG010000060.1, read on the forward strand.
ACTTGCTTTAATCATCAACTTTCACGAACCCCTATTGAAAGATGGAATTACCCGGATAGTAAATGACTTATAATGAACTTTGCGAATCTCGGCGCTCTTTGCGCCTTTGCGTTGAGGAAGAGAACATGGCTAAAAGAGACGACATTCATCACATCCTTATCATCGGCTCCGGCCCGATTGTAATCGGCCAGGCCTGCGAGTTTGATTACTCAGGAACGCAGGCGTGCAAAGCGCTGCGCGAAGAGGGATATACCATTTCGCTGATCAACTCCAACCCGGCGACGATCATGACCGACCCGGCCACGGCCGACCGCACCTACATCGAGCCTATCACGCCCGAAGCGGTCGAAAAGATCATCATCAAGGAAAAGCCGGATGCGATTCTTCCGACGCTTGGAGGCCAGACCGCACTCAACACGGCCATGAAGCTGGTCGAAATGGGCGTGCTGGAAAAATATGGTGTGGAAATGATCGGTGCCAACTACGATGCTATCATGCGCGGCGAAGAACGTGACCTTTTCAAAACCACCATGGCCGAAGCCGGCATCGAAACGCTGGAGAGCTTCGAGGTCCATAACCTTGACGAAGCCAGACACGTCGCCGAGGAGAAACTCGATTTCCCGATCATCATTCGTCCCTCCTTTACGCTTGGTGGAACCGGCGGCGGTATTGCCAACAACATGGACGAACTGATGGATATTGCGGAGGGCGGCCTCAAGGCCAGCCTGACCACCGAAGTCCTGCTCGAAGAATCCGTGTTCGGCTGGAAAGAGTATGAGATGGAAGTGATGCGTGATACGAAGGACAATGCTGTCATCATCTGCTCCATTGAAAACATGGACCCGATGGGCATCCATACCGGCGACAGCATTACCGTTGCTCCGGCGCAGACCCTCACCGACCGCGAATACCAGATTATGCGCGACGCCTCCTTGAAGGTGCTGCGCGTCATCGGCGTCGAAACCGGCGGCTCGAACGTCCAGTTTTGCATCCACCCCGACACCGGGCGTCTGGCGATCATTGAAATGAACCCGCGCGTATCACGCTCCTCCGCCCTCGCCTCCAAGGCGACCGGCTTTCCGATCGCTAAACTGGCCGCCAAGCTGGCCGTGGGCTACACACTAGACGAACTGCCCAACGATATAACCAAGGAGACTCCGGCCTGTTTCGAGCCTTCCATCGACTATGTCGTCACCAAGCTGCCGCGTTTTACCTTCGAAAAGTTTCCGTCGGCCGACAGCCGCCTGGGCGTCAGCATGAAATCGGTTGGCGAAACCATGGCCATCGGCCGAAACTTCAAGGAATCGCTGCAGAAGGCGTTCCGTTCCCTGGAAATCGGCGTTGACGGTCTCGACCTGAAAGCAGAAGCCAAAGTGGATGAAACCAGGCTCGACGATTACCTGCTTACCACCTGTCCCGAGCGCACCATCGCCATCAAGATAGCCCTGAAAAAGGGCTACACGATTCAAAAGGTCCAGGAGATGACCTACCTCGATCCATGGTTCATCGACCAGATCCTGCAGATCGTCGAAATCGAAAAGCAGATTGTCGATGCCTCAGAGCTGGATTATGACCTGCTCAAATACGCAAAGAAAAACGGATTTTCCGACGAGCAGATCGGCACGTTACGCGGCTGCACCGGAAACGATATCCGCGCACTCCGCAAGGAGCTTGGAATCATTCCGGTCTACAGCCTGGTCGACACCTGCGCGGGCGAGTTCGAGGCCTCCACCCCCTACTTCTACTCCTGTTACGCCGACCTCGACGAAACGCGCGAGACCGAAAAGCAGAGTGTGATCGTTCTGGGCTCCGGCCCCAACCGTATCGGTCAGGGCATTGAGTTCGACTATTCATGTGTCCACACCGTCATGGCGTTGCGCGAAATGGGCTACGAAGCCATCATGGTCAACTCCAACCCGGAAACGGTTTCGACCGACTACGACACCTCTGACAAACTCTACTTCGAGCCGCTCACCTTTGAAGACGTGATGAACATTTACGAAGCGGAAAAGCCGATCGGCATGATCGTCCAGATGGGCGGACAAACCCCGCTCAACCTGGCCGATCGTCTACTTGAGGCCGGCGTTCCAATCCTTGGAACTTCACCGAAGAGCATTGCCGCCGCCGAAGACCGTGAACTCTTCCGCCAGCTGCTTGATAAACTTCAACTCAAGCAACCTGAATCCGCCACAGCCGTAACGCTCGAAGAAGCGGAAGTCATTGCTGAACGCATCGGCTTCCCGGTTATGATCCGCCCGTCATTCGTGCTCGGCGGTCGCGCCATGATGGTGGCCTATGAGGAAGAGGAGCTCGAACCCTTTGTCAATGCGGCCTTTGCCGCCAGCCCGGACTTTCCGGTACTCATCGACCGTTTTCTGGAGCACGCCATCGAAGTTGATGTCGATCTGGTCTGCGACGGCACCGACGTCTATGTCGGCGGCGTTATGGAACACGTTGAGGAAGCCGGCATTCACTCCGGCGACTCCGCCTGCTCGATCCCGCCCTACACGCTTTCAGACGAGATGGTCGAGCGCATCAAAACCGCCTGTACCGCCATGGCCATGGAAATTGGTGTAAAGGGTTTGATGAACGCACAGATCGCCGTGAAAGAAGACGAATTCTACATCATTGAGGTCAACCCGTGCGCATCACGCACGGTTCCGTATGTATCCAAAGCCACCAATGTTCCGCTGGCTAACATTGCCACACAGATTGTCATGGGCAAAACACTCAAGGAACTCGACCTCGTCGGGTTCAAGCCGAAAATCGAGTGGTACGCGGTCAAGGAAGCCGTCTTCCCGTTTAACCGTTTTGCCGGCGTCGACCCGATCCTTGGACCGGAAATGAAATCGACCGGCGAAGTGATGGGCATCGACACAAATTTTGAGCTGGCCTTCTGGAAGGCGGAAATTGCAGCCGGTCAGGTATTGCCGACCGAAGGAGCAGTTTTCCTCAGCGCCAAGGATCGCGACAAAGACTGGATCGTCGAAATCGGCAAAGAATTCATCGGAAACGGATTCAGTCTGATTGCAACCGCAGGAACAGCTCAGGCACTGCGCAACGCGGGGATGGAAGTTACACTGACCCACAAGCTGGCAGAAGACGGTAAGAACGTGATCGACCTGATGAAGGAGAGCGGTGTGCAACTGCTGGTCAACACGCCCAGCGGCCCCGTTGCCCGTGTGGATGAGATTAAGATCCGTTCCGAAGCAATCCTGCGCGGCCTGCCGATCGTCACGACCGAATCCGGTGCTAAAGCCACCGTCAAAGCGATCCGCTACATCCAGAATAATGACTGGGATGTCCAGGCCATCCAGGAATACCATGCGTAGAGGAAGAGGGATGGCCTACCTCTGCCGGTAAAAGATATGTTTGGGGCGGGCTCTTTTGTTGTTCTTTCCGATGTTGCATGTCTATACCGACTGAATGGGGTTCAAAAATAAACCATGGCTCTGGGCGTTAGTGCGGTTTTGGCGAACGAGGACGGCTTGAAAAGGGAGTGGAACTTCGAGCAGGATGCCGTGGGTTCTATTCCCAAGGGTTGGAAGGTGGCCGAGACGGGCGGTGTAGGCAAGTTGGCTACATGGCAGGTCGTGGCCGACCCAACGGCAGAAGATTCCCAGGCCGTTGCCATCACCACCAATGCGAACTATGGCGGAACCTTCAACCTCCTGATCGCCGAGCAGACAAGCTACAAGGATCTTGAGATCGAGGTGGAGCACACGGGCAACAAGATCGAGGTGGAGTTCGACGGCAAGAAAGTGATTGAATTCGAGGACTCAACCTTTACCGAACCGGGTATGGTCGGATTGTGGGTAAAGGCCGATGGTCGAAGCGCGTTCGATAATTTCGAGGTGTCCGCCGAGGACGAGGACGACGATCACGATGAGGCCGATGATGTTGATCGCGATGAGGGCAAGGACAACGACGATGATTAAAGCATGGGCGCATCGAAGGCATCCTGTAACATCAGTCCACAGGTATCACCGGGTAGCAGAGAATGCATTTTTCATCGCACTAAGAATGAACGCTATGCAGGGATAAGGCGTCGAACACAACAGCATTCTGGATAGGCGGGGGGTTTCTTTCTCTTTACCTCCACCGAGGGGCGGCCTTCGGGCCGCCTTTTTTTAGTTCATGCCCCATTTTCGTGGAGGCAGGTAATTCCTGGAACCGGGCTGTGAGAGAACATCGCTTCCCCCGAGCATCATGAGGGAAAGAGTTAAAAACTCGTAGGCTCTATGTACGGTCAGGTCATTATGCCGCGCGGTGGTTCTTGAAGCAGATGCGGGAAATCCAGTCCATGAATTCTTCTTCACCGCTGAACATTTCAATTTCCACGCGCATAAATATAACGGGGATATCGCGGCGATCGATGAACGGAAAGCGCACGGCATCCTTCTCGGTTGTCAGGATGGCCTCGGCACCATGCTTGATGCTCCAGTTGATGGTGTTGATGATTTCCTGCTGGCTAAAGCGGTGGTGGTCGGTAAAGCGTCGCGTGTAAACAATTTCCGCGCCAAAGGAGCGCAATGCATTTTCAAAACTCTCAGGTACGGCGATCCCGGAAATGGCCGCAATTTTCATGCCCTTGAGTTTGTCGAGATCATACGTCGTTTCGCCGTAAACATCCTTAAGAAATTTAGCGGCATGGCGGCATTCGGAAATTTCGGCATGGGGATTCAGCCTGCGCAACTGTTCCTTGAGCTCGGGAGCACCTTCTTCTGTGCATTTGGTGATGAAAATGAAACCCGCTCGCTTAATATTGCGCATCGGCTCTCGCAGTAATCCGCGCGGAAGCAGGTGCCCGCCGCCAAACGGATTGGTTTGGTCAACCAGCGCAATATCGAGGCGATGCCCCAGCTTAAGGTACTGAAATCCGTCGTCGAGAATCAGCGTATCGCAGCCCAGTTCCTTGATGGCGTATTTCCCGGCCTTGACGCGGTCTTTGTCAACCACCACAGCCACCTCCGGAAGGTTGGAGGCAAGCATATAGGGCTCGTCGCCGGCCGTATGTGAATCAAGCAGAAGCCGTTTTCCATCGGACACGACACGCGGCGGGGTCTCGATTTTACCCGTGGTAATGCGCTGGATCATCTTTTCGCGGAAAGAGATTTCCTTACTCTTATAGCCGCGACTGAGAATGGCAACCTTGCGGCCCTGCTGCTGCAGATTGCGGGCAAAAACCTCCACTACCGGTGTTTTTCCGGTGCCCCCCACCGTCAGGTTCCCGACACTGATGACCTGACAGCCTAGAGTGTTTGGACGAATGATGCGATGGCGATAGAGCCATAACCGAACCTGTACGATGACGGTAAATATCCAGGAGAGCGCGCGAAGCGTGCCGCGCAGCACCGTCGCGGCCCGACCTTCCCGCCGTCCCTCGATCACATCGAGCAAGAACGTTTCCAGTTGTTCAATTTTGCGCTTATTACTCATGGACTGAGAATACCTTATAAATCAACTAATAATATACTACACTTAAAGAAACCGATTCGACAAGACGGGACTCTCCTGCAAAAAAAGGTTCATGTCCCGAAAGGCACTTGCCCCAATTACAGATCATATCGCAGATAACCACGTTTCAGCCATCAGGGCATGCCCCTCCGTGGTTGGATGAACGCCGTCTTCTGCCCAGTAGGACGGAATATGGCGCAGTTGTGCGGCAACGAATGCGGCATCGAAATCGATCCATACCGCATCGAATTCCCCGGCAAGGGTCTTGAGGATTTGAATCTTGGGATCAAGGTCTTCGCGCATCCGGACAACCGATTCGTCGGTGTGAAGCAGGAAAGGCGAACATAATATGATACGTGCACCTGTTTCGTTTTTAACCCGTTCAAGCAAGTTGCAACATTCAGCCTCGAAAATATCGTCTGGAGTCGGGTCGTTGCTGTCGTATCGACGCCACGTGTTATTGACCCCGACCAGAATGGAAACCCAATCCGGTTGGATATCAATGCAGTCCCTATCCCACCGGACCTGCAGGTGGCCTGTACGGTCACCGCTAATGCCGGTATTTCTGAACTGGAGGTTCAACTCAGGATACTCAAACCTCAGCTGACCGGTCAGCATCTGGACATAGCCCGTGCCAAAAGAAGCGGCATCATTGCGATCACGCCCGCAATCGGTAATGCTGTCGCCTGTAAAGAGGATCAGGTCTCCCTCGCTAAAGGGATGGCTCACGCCATCACCTCCTTAAGGGCAGCAAGCATGAACTGGTTCTGCTCAGGCGTTCCGATCGTGATCCGGATATATTCGGGCAGACCGTAGGGATCCATCGGACGTACAATGACCTTTCGTTTCTGCAGTTCATGGAACACTTCGCGGCCATTGCCGGTTTTCACCATGATGAAGTTGGCGCCGGAGGGAACGACCTCAACTCCAAGTTTTGGAAGTTCGCGTGCAAAAAATTCCAACCCATGGAAAATCATTTCGCGGGTTTCCACAATGTGGGTAACATCGTCGAGCGCTGCGATGGCGGCGGCCTGCGCCATGGCGTTGGCGTTGAAGGGCTGGCGCACCTTGTTGAGCAGGTCGATGAGCTCAGGATGTGCGACGGCGTAGCCGATGCGCAGTCCGGCGAGACCATAGGCCTTGGAGAAGGTGCGCAGTACGATAATGTTTTCCCTGCCGTCACGAATGTGTTTGAGCACATCCGGCTTCATCTCCTCGGGCATGACCTCAAAGTAGGCTTCGTCGAAGATGGCGACAACGTGGTCGGGCAGTTTTTCAATGAAGGCATCAATGGCCTCGGGCGATACGATGGTGCCGGTCGGGTTGTTGGGATTGCAGATGGCCACGAGCCGGGTTTCCGG
>JAUVCG010000052.1 GCA_030595785.1 Kiritimatiellales bacterium
GTCAAATACACCAACGAACGCAATCCCGGCGGCGGCTTCATACTGGTCCCCCTCTATGGACGGATTAAGACGGAAAAGGCCTCCACCTATTGGCTTATACCCCCGTTCTGCCGCTACATGACCAGCGAGGAGCAGTGGATCATCCATGCACCATGGCCCTTCGTCCAAATGGCCGACGGCACAATGTACAAGCGCATAGTATGGCCATTCTACGGCAAGAAGAGTCTCGGCACTTTGACACGGGAATATTTCCTCTGGCCGCTAATTTGGAATAACAAGACGGAATACGCCCGCCATACCCAGCACCGTCGCTACGGCATTCCATTTTTCGCCTACCAGACGGACGTGGTCACGAAGAAAACCGAAACGTTTGAGGTCGGGGATGTTTCTTCCCGCTACTGGAAGATCTGGCCGCTGATGAGTTGGGAGCGCAAACATGGAAACACGCGATTTCGGACCCTTGAGCTTTGGCCGATGCGAAACACGTTGGGAGTTGAACGCAACTGGGCTCCCTGGTGGACGCTCTATCGTCGCATGAACACCGATGGCGAGATCGGTCACCATGTTCTGTGGGGGCTATACCGCCAGACGAAAAGCCCTGAAGAGTTTGAATGGAGCTTGCTCAAGGGGTTCGCCGGTTATAAAAAGACACAAAACAACCACCGCTACCGCTTTTTGTTTATGTGGTTCGGCGGTGGAGAGGAGCAACCATAGCCCGTTTTATCATAGATTATATGCGCTATCCTGCCCACTCGGTCCGGCGTTTTGGAAACCAGGTGCTGCAGCTGATGCACGATACCGGGCACGCCTTGTTTATGCTGCTGGAGTCGATCTGGTTTATCCGATACGTCTTTACAAAACGCAGCCGCGCAGAAACCGCCCTGCAGATGTTCACCACCGGCATCAAGAGTCTGGCCGTCATCACGGTGGTCGCACTGTTCACCGGCATGATCCTCGCGCTGCAAACCGGGCTGGAACTGCGCCGCTATGGGCAGGAGGTCTACATCGGTTCCGCCGTCGCGGTTTCGATGATCCGTGAAATGGGGCCGTTCATGACCGGGCTGATCATTGCCGCCAGCGTCGGCTCGGCCATCGCTGCACAGATCGGCACGATGGTCGTTTCAGAAGAGATTTCCGCGCTGGAGGTGATGTCGATCAATCCAAACCGTTTTCTCGTTATGCCGCGTCTGGTGGCGCTCGTTGTCATGATGCCGATCCTGACAGTCTACACCAATATTCTCGGTATCATGGGCGGCGGGCTGGTTGGTGCGACGCAGTTGGGCGTTTCGTTGCAGGCCTATATGGACAATGCCACGCAGTTTGCCACCAACAAAGATCTCTACGTCGGGCTTTTCAAGGCCATTATATTTGGAGCCGTCATTACGACGGTTTCGTGCCATCAGGGTTTCATGACAAGCGAGGGCGCCGTGGGTGTCGGTAAGGCCACCCGTCGCTCGGTCATTATCTCCTTCCTGATCATTCTGGTGCTGGGCTACATGATAACGAGGCTCTTTTACGTATGATCCGCTTCGAAAACATTACCAAGGTGCTCGGCGGGAAAACCGTGCTCGATAATATCAGCTTCGAAGTTAATGAAGGCGAAACGTTTGTCATCGTCGGCCTCTCCGGTGCCGGCAAGAGCGTGACGCTTAAGCATATGATTCGTCTCATGCTTCCGGATAACGGCAGCATCGTGGTCGATGGCGAGGCCATCGATAATCTCGGACGTTCCGCATTGGAAGCCGTCCGGTCCAAGTTTGGTGTGCTGTTTCAAAGCGCGGCCCTGCTGCAGTGGATGAGCGTTCACGACAATGTGGCCCTGCCTTTGCGCGAACACACGAAAATGGCCGAGGAGGAGATTGGGCGGTTGGTGGCCGAAAAACTGCACCTGTTGAATTTGTCTGATGCGGGCGATAAGTTTCCGGCGGATCTCTCCGGGGGGATGCAGAAGCGCGTTGGGCTGGCGCGCGCTATCATCATGAATCCGAAGATCGTGCTCTACGACGAGCCGACATCCGGCCTTGATCCAGTCACTTCGCGACGCATCGATAATTTAATCGTGGATATGCGCAAGGAACTCGGTATAACCAGCGTTGTGGTGACCCACGATCTGCACAGTGCGCTCTCCATTGGTTCACGCATCATGATGCTGCACGATGGGCAGATTGTGGAGAATGCGCCGCCGGAAGAGTTTATTTGCTCGAAGGACAAAACCGTGCAGAGCTTTTTGGAATCGCAATACATTACGAAAAAAGGAAAATGGGAAACCGGGTTGAGTCATGAATAAATACAGGCGCGAAGTCACCATCGAAATCCTGGTTGGGCTTTTCATGTTCGTTGTGCTGATTGCACTGGGCATTTTCACCATTGTACTCAGCCAGGAAAACCTGCTGAAGAAAACCTACGCCTACGAATTTGTCTTTTCTGAAATCGGCGGCCTGCGCGAGGGCGATAATGTCTTCCTGCGCGGCATGAACATCGGTCGCGTTAAGCAGACGGATCTGCAGGATAGCCATGTGCGGGTCTATGTCACGCTCGACGTGCCGATTAACCTGCGGCATGGATATAGGATCGACGTCGTCGATTCCTCTATGCTTGGCGGCAAGAACCTGAAAATCTTCGAAGGCCCCGAAGATGCGCAGGAAATTGGCGAAAACATGACCGTCCTGGGATCAAAACCCGTTGAGATGATTGAGGAGATGGGCCGTGCGCTTAGCGGGTTTCAGGATACGATCAATGCGGTCAATGCCGGCGAAGGGACGCTGGGTAAGCTGCTGAAAGATGAAACCGTCTATAACAATATAGCTCAAATCTCCGAGGATTTCAGTAAGATCATGTCGCGCCTCGAAGGCGGCGAGGGTTCGTTGGGAATGCTTCTGGCCAAGGATGATGGGCAACTGTATGACGATGGCAAGGCCCTGATGGCCAACCTGCGGATGATCAGCCAGAATCTGGCGGACGGTAAGGGCACCCTGGGCCAACTGATGTCGGGCGAGGACAGGGCCTTCCAGGATATGGAGGCTACGCTGGCCGCCGTACGGAGCATTTCCGAAAGCATCAGCGAGGGTGAGGGCACGATCGGAAAACTGGTTCGTGATGCCAAGCTCTACGATGAAACCACTCTGTTGGTTGAGGATGTCCGCGCCGCGGTCGACGATTTGCGCGAGGCCTCGCCGATCACCTCGTTCGGCAGCGTGCTGTTTGGTGCTTTTTAGGAGAATGCCTGATGTTGCGCGGCAGCAAAGCGGTTAAACGGCTTCGCACCACGCTATTTGTCCTTGTTGTTTCCGGATTGTCGCTGGCCTCCCTCTACGCAAGCCGTCGTGAACCCTCGCTTGTTCGTATCGGTGATATCAAGCCCGTCATGAATTACTCCACCGTGCGCGTGCAGGGGATTCTCGAATCCGAAGCGCGCGCATTGCGCGACGGTACTGTGCTCTATCTCCTTGCCGACGAAACCGGATCACTGCCCGTGTTCCTCCGCAGGGCTCCCGAGGGAAAACTTCCCAAGGCCGGGAGCCGGGTTGCTGCAACGGGGTGCCTTAGCGTGGGTGCCGGCAATCGGGTGAGTATGCGTGTGCAGGACCCCGGACAGATCAAAGTTCTGGAACATACTGCTCCAACCAGCGTTCGCGGACGGGTTGCCGAGGTATGGTCGCCTCCTCCGGATTCGCGTGCGCCATACAGGATTATCCTGAACCGTCCCGAAGGTAGGTTGGAGGTCGTCCATTGGTTTGCGCCGGAGTACCATGTAGCCGTGGGCGAGCGGGTGGAAATCGAAGGCACCATCGGGTTTTACAAAGGCCGTATGCAGCTCAAGGTGCGCGAGGCCGGGGATATCCGCCCTTATCCGGAGGGATAGGACGCACGTACCCACTCGAGCATTTCCTCGCGGGTGGCAAAGCGATTCTCCATCTGGGCATCGTAGGCTTCCTTGAGAATCTGGCCGATCAGCTTGCCCTCCTTAATCCCCATATCGATCAGGTCGTGACCGCGCAGCCACGGTTCCGGAAGGATCAGTTCGTTGGCCATCTCCTCTATGTAGTCGTGTACGAAATCATAGTTGTCGAGCATCTCGTGGGAACCAAGGCAGTCGAGACGGTGCAGTTCCATTTCAAGGTCGAAGGTTTCCGCGCCGATCAGTTTCCGCAGCGTGGAGGCCCGCATCTTCTGCACGTCCATGAAGCGCATGTGGCCACGTATGGCCTCGACAATATGTTTCCTCTCTTTATTCGGAAACTTCAACCGGATCAGAATCACCTCGGCCATTTCGGCGCTGACAACGGCATGCCCGTCGAAGCGGATGCGCGGCTGGCCGTCTGTGCCGGGGCCGATGCTGGCCGTTGGCGGTTTTCCGACATCGTGCAGCAGCACCGTATAGGCCAGCTCCCGCGCGGTGTAGGCTACGGGTTGAGCAGGCAGGAAAGCCTGCTCCACATGTGGGGCAGGCTTTCCAGCCTGCCCATCTGCCGCAAGGCTCAGTCGCAAAGTTCCCGAGCCGAGCCTGAAGCTTGAAGAAGCCAGCCGAGCCTTCGTCGGATTTTCTCGGATATAGTCCTGGAATTTAATAAAGGAAGTTTCCCTTCGGATGATGTGGTCGAACGACTCATCCATCCAGACCGCCCCTTTGGTTTGAAGCATCTTGTTGATTGCGCGGGCGGAATATCCTTTCCATGACTGCATGATTTTGGAGAGGGAATGCCCTTTGATTGGTTCGACGATCACATGCACATGGTTGGGCATGACGACATAGTCGCCGAGGTGGTAGCGTTCTCCATCGAAGTGGAGCAGGGTTTGTTCGACAATCTCCGAAACCTCTGGATTGTTCAAAACACAGGAACCATGCCCTTGGTCGAGCCATTCCTGTTGCTTCTTCCGGTAGCGGCGAGTCTGCTCGCTGAGGTTTTCTTCGAATTCGGGATTGGGCTGGTTGTGCCGCCAGATTTCGAGCTCCTCTTTCCATTGGTTCAGTTTGGCTTTTGCGATGGAGTCGGCCAACCGGAAGGTGACGAAGTAGATGCGCGAATCCTGCATCCAGTGGGGGAGGCGGCGATGGGTGGTGCGGAGTGTTGTGGAAGGTTCCACAGGGCGGAAGGGGTTTGTTGCCAGAGTATCCTCAGGGTGAGCAGACTGGAAAGTCTGCTCCACATGCTTTGGATCTGCGATATGTGGGGCAGACTTTCCGGTCTGCCCTTCATTCATAAGGTCAAGCATGAGGACGGTGTGTTCGAAGACATCGCCTTCCGGGTGGAACTGAGGCGGCTGTTCCTGCCCGACCATGGGCAGGAGCTCGGGGAGAATATATTCGAGCAGCCCGAGCTCGTGAAGATGTTCAAGCGCGGTGCCCGGTTGGGGGCTGTCGGTCAGGGTGCGGGTCAGTTCCATCTCGATTCGTTCGGCACTGATTTTGGTAATCAGGTGCGCCATGGTTCGGACGGCGTCTTCGGTTGCGGGGTCGAGCGCAAAGCCAAGGGTGTGTGCAAAGCGCACGGCACGCAGCATGCGCAGGTGGTCTTCTGCAAATCGTTCGCATGGATCGCCGATGGCGGTGATGATCTGTTCTTCGAGATCGCGCTGCCCGTGGACATAGTCGTGGAGTTGTTTCGCGACGGGGTCGTAGAACATGCCGTTAACCGTGAAGTCGCGTCGCAGGGCATCTTCCTTGGCGGCGCTGAATACAATGTTTTCGGGGTGGCGGCCATCGAGCGTGCCGGTTTCTTTGCGGAAGGTGGCGACCTCGACGGTCTCCTTGCCGTCGACGACCGCGATGACGCCGAAGGCCTTTCCGATCGGGATGGTCTTTGGAAAGAGGGCTTCGACTTCCTCCGGGAGGGCGTCGGTGGCAACGTCATAGTCCTTGGGCTCGCGCTCCAGCAACCGGTCGCGCACGCAACCGCCTGCGAAGAAGGCGAGAAATCCTTTGGACTGAAGGGTTTCAACCGCCTTGAGCGCGACTTCTTCTTGTCGGATGATTTTGCTCATATTCCTTTCCCGTGCGGAAAAGTGAACTATAATGCGGGGGATGTGTCGAAGAAAACATTAAGGAAACAAAGGAAGCAGCTATGAACAGATTTTTCCCGGGGATCGCCCTGTTATTGTATTTTGTAATGTCAGCCTTCGCGCAGTTTGGCGATCCGTATGCGCTCGAGGCCCGGCTGGATGGCGATGTAATACGCCTGGAGGTTGGCGTTCCTGCCAATCACTATCTCTATGCGGAAAACCTCAAGGTTACCGATGCGCTGGGCAATGAACAGGAAGTGCTTGAACTCCCCGCAACCACTGCGATCACCGATCCAAATACCGGCAAACCGAAGCCGGTCTTCGCCCAACCATTCAAGGCCGTCTTTTCGTGGAAGCCAGCGGATGGCGGGGCGGCCGCCTTCCATGTTCAGTATTGGGGTTGTAACGACGAAGTCTGCTTTATTCCGCAAACCAAGGTGGTGGAACTGGTGGCTGTGGAAGCAGTGCCGGTGGTTGAAGAGCCCGACTCCGATCTCCCCGCCGACTGGCAGACCGAGCTCGAAAATTTCGAGGTATTGGAAACCGAAGCCGGCTATTTGAAAGCAACACCGTTTCTGCGTTTCCTCGATCGGGCGGAAGGCGGCGGAGCCGATGAGGTCAGTGGTATCCGTTTCTTCCTGACAGACCCTGTGGCATTCGTTCGTGAATCCGGTCTCGTGCTGACGATTCTCTTTATACTTGTCGGCGGTCTGGCGCTCAACCTTACGCCGTGTGTGCTGCCGATGATTCCGATCAACTTGGCCATCATTGGTGCGGGTGCGCAGGCGGGTTCGAAGGGCCGCGGCTTTGCGCTCGGTGCTACGTATGGTTTGGGCATTGCTCTGGTCTATGGCCTGCTGGGCGTGGTGGTGGTTCTGACCGGGTCCCAATTCGGAACGATCCAGGCGAACCCATGGTTTAATCTGGTGATCGCTATCATCTTTGTCGTTTTGGCCCTGGCTATGTTCGATGTATTTCATATCGACCTCTCACGCTTTCAATCCAAAATGGGCGGCGGAGAGCAGAAACAGGGTAACTTCCTGGTGGCGATAACAATGGGTTCTGTCGCGGCGTTGCTGGCCGGCGCTTGCGTTGCACCTGTCGTAATTGCCGTGCTGCTGCTCGCAACGAATATTTACGAGGCCAGCGGTCCAGTAGGATTGACCCTGCCCTTTGTGCTGGGTTTGGGGATGGCTTTGCCATGGCCGTTTGCAGGAGCGGGACTCTCATTTCTGCCAAAGCCCGGGAAATGGATGGAATACGTCAAATATACTTTTGGCGTGGGAATTATCTTCTTTGCGCTCTACTACGGTCACCTCAGCTATCGTGCCTTCCGTCCGGCGGATATCACCGCACACGGTGAGGTTGAGGGGCACCTGATCATTGACGGAACATCCAACGCTGGATTGGCCGACGCGTTGAAACAGGCCCGCACCGATGGAACGCCGGTCTTTATCGATTTCTGGGCCAGCTGGTGCAAGAACTGCCAGGTGATGGATAAGACCACTTTCAAAGACGAAATGGTTAAGGCGAGGCTGGAGAATTATACGTTCATCAAATACATTGCCGAGGATCCGGTCGCTCCTGAAACCAAGGCCGTGATGGACCACTTCGGGGTGCAGGGCCTTCCGACGTTCATTGTGCTCCGGGCAAAGTAGGAAGCGGAGATTGGTAGGCGTAGGGCAGGGGATCATACAAGCCGATACAAATCTTATTGGAGACCAGGGCAATGATCCGGGTCTTACGTTGGAAGTACCGCTCGACGGTGCCGAAACGCCGCGCGAAGAAGCGCATAGGCCCGTTGTGCGGATAGGCGTAGACCGCGGCCGTGTAGATCGTTCCTGCCGGTCCGGCATCAATGGCGCGAATGTGGATCAGCACCTCGTATTTCCCGAAATACCGTTTTCCCGTGGCATGGTAGACAAGATCAAACGTGGAATCCGATGTTTGCTTTCGGTATAGCTCGAAGAGATCCGTGCGTCGGTTTTTTTCGTTGATATAGTAGTAGGTCCCATTCCCGTTTTCAATGATGGGGAAGTCGATGGTGCCATCTTTGGAGACCGATCGCCGGTATTCTCCCTGAATGCGTTGAATCAGATCCGGTTGGCTGAGATAACGGGCTACAGCATCGAATCGCGCGGGCAGCACCCCGCCGGCTTCTGTCTGGATACACTTTTTCTCCAGCAACTTCGCCGCGCGACCGTCCACCAGTGCGGTGGTGTCCAGCGCAAATGAGTGTCCGGCCACCCATGCCAGCGCGATCATGATAAACTGTATTGTATGCCTTTTCATACGAATGGGCCATTAGACGGCAACCCCCCGTCCGTGTTCAATGAAGTTTTTTTAGTTTTGCAGCAGGCGGGAAGACTGCAAAGATAGCCGCCTATGGAAAACAACCCGTTAACCTGCGCATATTCAACCTGCCCGAACGATACGTTCATCTTTTGCCAGCTGGCGCAGGAAAATGATATCGAGGTGCATTTACACGATGTCGAAACCCTCAACCGGATGTCGTTCAAAGAGCAATTCGATATCACCAAGCTCTCCTTCCATGCGTGGCTGCTGGTACAGGACACCTACGAGCTGCTTAATGTCGGTGCTGCCCTCGGCCGTGGATGCGGCCCGCTCGTGATTAGCCGAAAATATTTCCCCAAAGCCCAAGACCTAAAGCCTAAAGCTTCGATCGCTGTGCCCGGCGAATACACCACCGCGCATCTGCTGCTCCGTCTTTGGAACCCGGGAATCAAGAACCGCATCTTCATGCCGTTCGACCAGATTATGAACGCCGTCGAATCAGGCGATGCAGATGCCGGGGTGATCATCCACGAGGGCCGTTTCATTTTCGAGGAGCGGGGATTCCAAAGCCTGCAGGATCTCGGTGAGTGGTGGGAAGACGAAACCGGCCTGCCGATCCCGCTCGGATGCATTGCTGCACGGAAAAGCCTCGGCGCGGAGCGCATCGGCGAAATCGAGCAACGGTTGCGGAGATCCATCCAGACCGCGCTCGACGATCCCGGATCAACCTCCGAATATGTGAAGGCTCACGCACAGGAGCTGGAGGACGAAGTTATCCGTAAGCACATTGAAACCTATGTAAACGACTTTGCCCTAGACCTTGGCGACGAAGGCCGCGAGGCGATTCAGAAACTACAGCAAATGGCACGGGATGCTGGGCTAATTAATTAGCAACGGATTGATAAGAGCAACGGATGAGCAGGAGATCCGCTGCTTATATCAATCCGTTGCAGAAAAGAAGTTAGGTTTTTAATGATTGGAATTTTGTTTGCGACGGAGATGGAGGCGAAGCCGTTTCTCGACCGGGGAGAACCGGAGGGCGTGGTTACCGTTGTGTCCGGCATGGGCATGGAGGCGGCACGCCTCGCAACCGAAGGGTTGATTGAAAAGCACGATTGCACATCGATCATTAATGCCGGGGTGTGCGGCGCACTGAGCAACCGCCTAGAGCGCGGCGCGGTCTACCGTGTTTCAATGGTCAGCACCGAGAATCTTAAAGCGGCGGTGAAGGTAGGCGTTGGGTTTGGATTGAAAAGGCTGGTGACGGTGGATGAACCCGTATTCCAGCAGGAACGAAAAAATAAACTTTCCAAATATGGCGAACTGGTCGACATGGAAGGCTATGCCGTCGCCCGTGTCTGTGAAGAACATGACATACCCTGCATCATGATCAAGGGAGTGACCGATTTTGGCGACGCCAGCGGCAAGGCCGATATAAAAAAACACATTGATCCGGTTTCTGAAACCGTTGCAGAGGCGGTTGCCGGGATTGTAGATGGGGCATCCTGCCTCGTTACGCATGAAAAGGCGGGCCGCTCAGACGCAACGAGGCAGGATGCCTCGTCTACTTTAATCGGCAAGCTCCACTCGTTCACGAAGATCGAGCACACCGTATTCAGTCTGCCGCTGTTGTTTGCCGGTGCGTGGCTCGGGGCAGGGGGCGTGCCGTCGGTAAAATCGCTGTTGCTGATTACACTCGTCGGTCTTGGTGCACGCACCTTCGGTATGGCGATCAACCGCATCATGGACAAGAACATCGATGCCGGGAATCCGCGCACGAAAAACCGCGAGCTGCCATCGGGTAAACTGTCCTTGGTACAGGGGTATGCTGTTGCTCTTGCAGGTATCGCTGTTTATTTCGTTGGGTGTGCGCTTCTGGGAGAAACCGTTCTTCGTCTCTCCTTAGTCCCCCTCATCCCTCTCTCAATGTATTCCCTGCTCAAACGGTTTACGCCGTTGTGCCACTATGGCATCGGCGTATGCCTGGCTGCGGCACCTCTTGGAGCCTTTGTTGCAGTGACAAACAGCCTGGCCTTTACCCCCGAAGTGTTGCTGCTGGCGATCTTTACCTTCTGTTGGATCAGTGGTTTCGACATTATCTATGCGCTGATGGATATCGACTTCGACCGCGCCAACAAAATACGAAGTATCCCTGCCTCCATCGGGCCTCGCGGTGCGCAATGGGTTGCGGCCATCACGCATCTGATTTCTTTTGCGGCGCTGGTGCTGCTATGGATGTCGGTTGGCGGAGCACTTTCATTCGCGGCATTGCTGGTATCAGCCGGAGCCTTTGGTGCCGCCTACTTGCCGTTCATCCCCGTGCATGTTAGGTTTTTCCCGATTTCTGCCGTCGCCGGCATCGCCGGCGCGCTGGTTGTACTGCTGGGGAGCTAGCAACGAATGTAGAAAAAGCAACGAATGGATGCTGGATTGTGAAAAAAGCACTGAATAACCCGGGGGTGATATATCCTGAACTGTCGTATTCTGTTGTCGGAGCGGCAATGGATGTTCACAACGAGATGGGGCCGGGTTGGGATGAATGGGACTATCACCGGGCTATGATAGAATCACTTGTTGCCAAAGGGCATAATGTGGTGAGTCATGAACGAAAAGAACTGGTTCATCGAGGGAAGGTCGTAGATCATTTTGAACTCGATTTGTTGGTGGACGACTTGGTAATCCTTGAGTTGAAGCATATAAGGTCTGATTTTCATCCAGAGCACTACACCCAAATCATCAACTATCTCAAGAGATGGAATAAAAGGCTTGGAATTTTAATCAATTATGGATTGGAGAGACTTAGCTACAAGCGTGTTCCCTATGATCCCGTTGAAAGAACGGTTTTGCATATTGGGAAATGGCTTGAATTAACACAACGAGTTCCGGAGTTGTGCGATAGGGTTTCAAGTGCCGTTGATGGGGTTTTGCAACAGCATGGTTTTGGCTATGGTGTGAGTGTTTTCAAGAAGCTCTTGCTGGCCGAACTCGAGCATCTAGGTTCCGGTGCTGTTCTTTCGGTATTATCACCACGCTATGGCACATTGATCCTTGGCGAGCGCGAGATAGACTCGATTTTTGTTGATTCCAATCTTTTGGTATCTGTTTCGGCCGCTGGACAAGGTGGCTCGGCAATAGACTTGGCCTATCTCAAAAGCTATATGAAGCAAACGGCAATCCCGTATGGAATTCTGGTTGATATAGGGTGTTCTGAAATACAGTTTAAAGGCGTTCTGTAGGGATTCGTTGCTTTTTCTACATTCGTTGCAAAAAGGAACAACATGAATTTAGTTGTGGCAATGACGGGTGCGTCGGGTGCGCTGGCGACGAAGCTGCTGGTTGAAAAATCGCAGTGGCCGGTAACACTGGTGTCGAGTAAGATGGGGCGTGTGGTCTACGAGCAGGAGGCCGGACCCTTCGCTGAGCTTGAGGCGCTGGCTTCCGAAATCTGGAAAGACGGCGACCTGACTGCAACTATTGCATCGGGTTCGGTTCCAACCATCGGAATGGTGATCATGCCATGCTCGGCCAACACACTAGGCAAGGTGGCGGCAGGCATCGCCGATTCACTCGTGACACGCGCGGCGCACTGCCAGCTGAAGGAAGGGCGCAAGGTGGTTCTTTGTGTGCGCGAAGCACCGTGGACGTTGCTCAATGCGCAGAATGCCGCGAATATTGCGGCGGCTGGCGGAACCATCATGCCCATGTCGCCGCCATACTACATGGTCAAAGACCGTGACCCCTCCGAAGTCTCCATCGTCGAAATGCTGGGCTACTACGTCGACCACGTCCTCTCCCTCTTCGGGCAGGAGCCGCCGGCAACCTGGGAGGATATTCGGTAGGGATGTTGTGCAACGGATTGATATAAGCAACGGACGGGAATCCAAATGGCTGTAAAACTTTTGCATGAAGAGATTACCAAGCGGGTCATTGGTGCAGGAATGGATGTTTTTAATTCGATTGGTTCCGGGTGGGATGAGTGGGACTACCATCGTGCCATGTTAAAAGCCCTTGCCAGCAGGGGGGTGAAAGCCGAAAGCCATTTGCGTGGCACCCTCATGCATCGGGGGCAATGTGTAGATCGGTTCGAACTGGATATCCTTGTTGAAGACAAAGTGATTCTTGAACTCAAACATATCAGGGAGGGCTTTGCTCCCGAGCACTACGTTCAACTAATTAGCTATCTGAAATTCTGGAAGAAGGATCTTGTCTATGGAGAGTTGAAGTTGGGCGAGCGTCCGGTAGATTCTTTTGTGATAGGTTCCAGTTTAGTTGTAAAAGCAACTTCTCTTCCTGAAAACACGAGTTCAATTGACTTGACCAGATTGCAGAGTTGCATGGCTCAACTTGGTGTTCCATGTGGTTTATTGGCTAATTTCGGCAGATCGGCTCTGCTCCTGAGAGCAGTAAAAATAAAATAGACTATCTGTTGCTTATATCAATCCGTTGCATAAAAAGGATTTATCATGTTTAAGGATTTGCGTGAATTTATTCAGGCCTTGGAGGCCAGAGGCGATCTGGTGCGGGTGAGGGCGGAGGTCGATCCGGATCAGGAGATCACCATCATCCAGCACAAGGTGTTGGCTGCGGGCGGACCGGCCCTGCTGTTCGAAAATGTGAAAGGGTCACCGTACCGGCTGGTGAGTAACCTCTTCGGCTCACCGGAGCGCGTCGCGATGGTCTTTGGTCTCCCTGAGTAGGAGATCGTCAAGGAGATGGCCGGGCTGGGTGAGGTGCTAATGCCTCCTACGGCATCCAGAATTTGGAAAAACCGCAGTACGATCAGAAAGGTGTTCTCCAGCCGCATGAAGACGGTACGTTCCGGGCCGGTGCTGGATACAAAGGCCGAACCCGCCAACCTGAACCAGCTA
>JAUVCG010000103.1 GCA_030595785.1 Kiritimatiellales bacterium
CGCGCACAGGAACCTACGCGGATCGCGTATCCAAGGGGTAGACCATGCCCGACAACAGCATAAGGCTGAGAGACGCCGTGATGCGCAACATCAGGGCGTTTTTTCATGAACGCGACTTTACCGAAGTGGACACCCCGATTCGTCTGAAGATTCCCTGTATGGAGCTGCATATCGATGCCGAATCCAGCGGCACACAGTTTCTGCGCACCTCGCCTGAAATTTTTCACAAGCAACTGCTCGCGAGCGGCCATGATAAAATCTTCGAGATGGGCAAGTGCTTTCGGCGCGGCGAACGGGGTCCGTTGCACCATCCCGAATACACCATGCTCGAGTGGTACCGTGCCAACGCCGACTACATGGATGTGCTCGAAGACACCAGGGCGCTCGTCCAAACCGTGGCAGCGAACACCATCCCCGCGCTTTACAGCGAGTGGAGAATTCTAACCGTCTCGGAGGCCTTTCTGGAATTTGCAGGATGGGATCCCGTCGGTCACTACGCCGAAGACCGCTTTGATATCGACCTTGTCGAGAAGGTTGAACCTGCGCTCAAGCAGCTCGGCGGACCGGTCGTGTTGATCGACTATCCCGTGGGAGCCGCCGCGCTCTCTCGTCGGAAGGTGGACAACCCGCTCGTGGCCGAGCGCTGGGAGTTGTACATCGACGGCATTGAAATCGCCAATGCCTATTCCGAGCTTACCGATCCCGATGAGCAGCGCCGCCGCTTCGAGGAATGCGCTGAGCAACGCGCGGCGCTGGGCAAGGAAATCTATCCTGTCGACGAGGCCTTTATCCAATCTCTGGAGAAAATGCCCCCGTCGGGTGGCGTTGCTCTCGGTGTCGACCGCCTGCTCATGCTGATCTCCGGAGCCGATTCGCTGGATGCGGTGCTGCCGTTCCGGTGAAAGGGTTTGCAGTTCCGCCTTTAGGCGGCAAGTCCGCAGAGCCGCCTTAAAGGCGGAACTACGAACCTTTTCCTTCTTCCTCTCCGTCGGAGTGGTATTTCGTCACGGTCTTTTCCAAGCCACGCAGCTGCTTGGCGACATCGTTCAGCCGATACTCGATCGAGTTGAGAATCCAGAACTGGAAATGTTCCACCTTAGTCGATTTGTGCATCATCCAGATAATCTTTATCGAAACCAGCAATACCGCAATTTCCAGCGAGAGGAGCGAGGGGATTGGAGTGTGCATCCCCGCCACGTGGTGAAGAAAGTCGTTGAGGGCGATGAACGAGATGGCACAGATGAAAATAAGGTTAATGCGCCGATCATTCCGTTCCGCATGCTTGCCGCCAATCTGGCCCATCAGATTCCGGATCTTCTCCTTTTCCTTCTTAAACTGGTCCAGTTCCGCTTTTAGTTTGATGGGGTCGAGGTCTTCCATATCCAGCTCCTGATTGGTTGCGGTGATTATAAAGCCGAAGCGGGTTCCATCAATAAATTATAGTGTCAATTTACGGGGGGCGTGCTAAAACCTGCCCCTTTATTTTACAGGGTGGACTTGATGGGAAGAAAACTGAATATAGCCATTGCCTGCGGGGGAACCGGCGGACACATATTTCCAGGGCTGGCAACCGGGCGCGAGCTGTTGGCGCGCGGCCATGATGTAACGCTTTGGCTGGCCGGGAAGGATATCGAAAGCGATGCCGTAAAAGACTGGTCGGGAGCAATCATTACCATTCCGTCCGAAGGATTTCAGTTCGGCGTGTCATTTCGAAGTGTCCTGACGGCATTCCGGCTCTTTAAGGCGTATAGGTTGGCACTTCCGCTGATGCGCAGGAATTGCCCCGACGTGGTTCTGGCGATGGGAAGCTATGCCTCGTTCGCTCCGGTATCGGCCGCAAAAAAACTCAGAATTCCCTACGTCCTGCACGAGGCCAATCTATTGCCCGGCCGTGCCGTGAGTCTGCTGGCCCGCAAGGCACACACCGTAGCCGTCAGCTTCGAGAAGTCGCGTTTCTACCTTAAGCACGGCCATATAGAAACCACCGGCATGCCGCTGCGCAAGGCGCTTTTGTGTCCCGGTATGCAGTCCCGCCGGAACCGTGGCGCGGACGATCCGCTGCGCATCTTAGTGATGGGGGGCAGTCGCGGTGCCCAGATACTCAACGAAGTCGTGCCGAAGGCGATTGCCGCCGCCGACGAGAAGGGTGTTACCATCGAGGTTGAACATATTGCGGGACTGCAGAACAGCGAGGAAGTCGAAGCGATCTATTCAGCGGCAGGCATCAAGGCAAACGTGCACCATTTTGTTCAGCATATGGAAGACATCTATCCGGAGGTCGACCTCGTCATTTGCCGGTCAGGTGCTGCCACCTGTGCCGAACTGGCCTGTTATGCTCTTCCGGCGCTGCTCATTCCATATCCAACGGCTGTGCGTGACCACCAAATGGGCAATGCGAGGGTTCTGCAGGATATTTCCGCTGCGGATGTGGTTGCCCAGGACGTCCTCACCGGATCATGGCTTCGCGACTACCTGGTGAGCGTTTCCCAAAATCCCGAACGGCTCGAAAAGATGGCGATTGCCATGAAGAAGCGGGCGCAGCCCAATGCGGCCGGAAGGTTGGCGGATCTGCTGGAAAAGGTGGGCGGAGAGTCGTAGTGAATCCAGTTGACCTCGCACAGCAGCTGATCGAAAAAGGCGGGCATGTTCACCTGATCGGTGCGGGCGGTATCGGCATGGCCGGCGTTGCTTTTCTTCTCAGGGAACGCGGATTTACCGTTACCGGTTGCGATGTGCAGGAAAACCGCCAGACGGATTGGTTGCGCAAAAACGGGATCCGGATTTTTACAGGCCACGACGAAGGCCATATCAGCAACGAGATCGGCTGGCTCGTGCGCTCCACCGCCGTTCCCGATACACACCCGGAAGTACGGTGCGCGCTCGCGCTCGGTATTCCTGTTTCGCGTCGGGGTGAAGTGCTGCCCGCGCTCATGCGCGACCGGACCTGTATCGCCGTCAGCGGCACGCACGGGAAAACCTCCACCACCGCCATGATTGCCCAGATGTTGGATTGCGGTTACTGTGTCGGCGGCGAAATCGCCGGGACCGAAGGCGTGGCCAAAGATGCACCGCTCATCGTGGTCGAGGCCGATGAATCCGATGGTACCGTCGCGGGCTATACGCCCGACTATGCCGTTATCACCAACATCGAATACGACCACATGGAGCACCACGCTTCGGAAGCGGATTTTGTTGGTTGCTTTGAGCAGTTTGTTCAGAACACCAGGAAGAAGGTTTTCTACTGCGCCGATGATCCAATTTCAAGGAATGTGGTGCAGACGTTCCAGTCTGCACAAGAGCAGGCTGGAATGCCTGCTCCACATAAATGCGAGCCTTTCTTTTGTCCTGCACGACGCATCCCGCTGTCTATTCCCGGAATCCACAACCAGTGGAATGCTGCCGCCGCGCTGGCTGTATGCAGGCTCTGGAAACCTGAAGATGAACTCCTCGACGCATTGGAAAACATCAGGCCGGTCCGTCGGCGTTTCGAAACGGTTTTCGAGGACGGGGGCATCCGGATTATTTCCGACTATGCGCACCACCCAACCGAAATCTCCGCACTTGTCCAGGCCGTGTTGGAGATGGAGCCCCGGCGGATTCTCGCTGTATTCCAGCCGCATCGCTATACCCGCACGCTCGCACTCGGTGCCGATTTCCCGACCGGCTTTCAAGGCGTGGAAAAGCTCTGGCTGGTGCCGGTCTACGCCGCTTCGGAGGAACCGGTCAAAGGCGGAACCACACAGGATCTCATAGCGCATTTTCCCGAAAGCTGGAACGAGCGTCTGAAGTACTGCCAGACGCTGGATGCCGCCTGGGCCGATATTCAGCCCGAGCTGCGCGAAGGCGACCTCCTGCTGATTGTCGGCGCCGGCGATATCGAGCAGCTCGCCGAACGGGCGCGCAAGGGTTTGTAGTCCCGCCTTTAGGCGGTAGGCAACGGTTCCAAAAAGCCGCAGCCGAATTTTCACCACAGAGGACACGGAGATGCACGGAGGAATAGCCTCTGTGAGCTCTGTGCCCTCTAGCAAAGCGTCCCGGAAAAACAACCCGAAGCGTAGCGCAGATAATTTTGTGAGCAAAATAGAGAACGAAGTGAACGATTCATATGACGGATAGCAGTGCAGAATACGCGGAATATGAAAATCACTGAAAAAAAGCCTATGGTAAGTTCTGCGATTTCTGCGTACTCTGCAGTGTAGGAAGTAGAAGGGATTTTTATTATGCCGATTCGTGAATATAGTGCCGTTGATTCAAAGAAGTCCTGCAAAGCCTGCAAGGAAGGTTTCGAACAGGTTGAACAGATGGATAGCCCCTCGATAACCGTTTGTCCCGAATGCGGGAACAAGGTCGAGCGGCAGTTTTCCGCGCCGAGTGTCGGGCCCTCTGATAGTGGGTTGCACGACCGCGCAAAGAATGCGGGTTTCACGACCTATAAAAAGTCCAGTAAGGGCGAATACGAAAAAAAATACTAATCGTATGACGTACTAGGTATTGATGGCCGCAAAAGAACGCAAAGAACACAAGATCCCTGGTGGAAGCATCTTTGCGTTTCCTTGTGTTCTTTCGCGGCTAATTCCACCGCACTTATAGTTGCCAGGATTTCTCTGCATGCAAAAGCTGGATGGTCAGATTGAACGGGTTGTTTTCCGAAACGAGGAGAACGGCTTTTGTGTTCTACGCGTCAAGGTGCGCGGCCATAAGGATTTGGTCACGGTAACCGGCACCGTACCGACCATCAACTCCGGCGAATGGATGACGGCCGACGGCGAATGGTTAACCGATCCGCGCCACGGTCAGCAATTCAAGGCGGAACAGATGCGTATGTCGAAGCCCGACACGCTCGAGGGGATCGAAAAATATCTCGCCTCCGGGCTGATCAAGGGCATCGGCAAGGAATATGCCGCGCGGCTCGTGAAAACATTCGGGCGCGATGTGTTCGACATCATTGAAAACTCATCCGGCAAACTGTTGAAGGTGGAAGGGATCGGCAAACTTCGCAAGGACCGGATTAAACAGGCGTGGGACGAGCAAAAAAGCGTTCGGCAGATCATGGCCTTTCTTTTCAGCCACGGGGTAAGCACCACGCGCGCCTTTCGTATTCATAAGGCCTACGGCGACAAGGCCATCGAAATCGTCCAGCGCGATCCGTACTGCCTCTCCCGCGATATTCGCGGCATTGGTTTTCTGATTGCCGACCAGATCGCCATGCGCCTCGGCATCGCCAGGGATTCCGATCTGCGCGCGCGCGCCGGGCTGGAGTTTGTACTCGGCGAGCTGACATCGAACGGACACTGCGCCTACGTCCGCAATGACCTGCTTTCGCGCACGGGCGAGCTGTTGGAGATCGATTTGGAAATTATCGAGCGGGCGCTGGACTATTCCATCGAAGCCAAGCGCCTTATTCTCCGTGCTGATATCCAAGGTCGCGACCTGATTTATCTGCCGGATCTCTACTTTGCGGAGATCGAACTTGCTAAAAAACTTAAGACGCTGGAAAAGGGGAAGCATCCCTGTCCGGCCATCGAATTCGATAAGGCGCTGGCCTGGGTGCAGCAGAAGTCCGGCATTGAGCTGGCGAGCGCCCAGCGCGCTGCGCTGAAGACGGCGGTGGAATCGAAGGTGATGGTTGTCACCGGCGGTCCGGGTGTCGGAAAAACCACGTTGGTGAATTCGGTGCTGATGGTGCTGAAGGCCAAGAAACTCCGCGTCGCGCTTTGTGCGCCGACCGGTCGGGCCGCCAAGCGCATGGCCGAAACCACGGGCATGGAAGCAAAGACCATCCACCGCCTGTTGCAATATAATCCCGGCACAGGCGGGTTTGTCCACAATGCCGAAAACCCGCTGGAGTGCGATGTGGTGATTGTTGATGAGTCAAGTATGATTGACATCGTGCTGGCCTCACAGCTGGCTAAGGCCGTACCGCTGCATGCCGCATTCATTATTGTCGGTGATGCCGATCAGTTGCCATCGGTCGGGCCGGGGAGGGTGCTGCAGGATATCATCCACTCGAAGACATTGCCCGTGGCGCACCTGAACGAGGTTTTCCGACAGGCGGCGACGAGCCGTATCATCACCAACGCCCACCGAATTAACCAGGGGCAGATGCCGGAGTTTCCGGAGGGAAAGGAATCGAGTGACTGTTATTTTGTCGAGGCCGACGATCCTGAAAAGGCGCTGGCGCTGGTGGGTAAGATGGTCAAGCAGTCCATTCCAAAAAAATTCCATTTCAGTGCGATGGATGATATTCAGATTCTCACGCCGATGCAGAAGGGCGAGCTGGGCGCACGCAACCTCAACCAGGCGCTGCAGCAGCTGCTGAATCCGCGCGGCGACGAAGTCGAGCGCTTCGGCCTTGTCTATCGTACGGGCGATAAGGTCATGCAGACCGAGAACGACTATGACAAGGATGTCTACAACGGCGATATTGGACGCATCGTTTCCATCGATTCCGAAGCGACTGAACTGGTCGTTGATTTTGATGGCCGCAAGGTGACCTACGATTTTCGCGAACTCGACGAGCTTGTCCTGTCGTACGCCATCACGATCCACAAGAGCCAGGGCAGCGAATACCCGTGCGTCATTATTCCGCTGCACACCCAGCACTATATCCTGCTGCAGCGCAGCCTTATCTACACCGCCATCACCCGCGCCAGAAAACTGGTGATTGTTATCGGTACGAAAAAAGCACTCAACCTCGCCGTCACCCGCGCCGACTCGCGCGAGCGTACCACCACGCTTTCCGAGCGTTTGAAGGAATATACTTAAGCAATAGTTTGTAGTTCCGCCTTCAGGCGGCTCTCCATTGGCGAAACGGGCTCGTTGTAATATTCCGGATATTTATTCTGCCCGATTTTCAGCAACTGTTATCGATCCGGCCACGTTAAAGCTGGCCGTTTAGCACCTGTTTTTGGCGGTTTCAGAAAACACGAT
>JAUVCG010000113.1 GCA_030595785.1 Kiritimatiellales bacterium
TGACAGCCGCGAGGCAGATATCCACCTGACATCATCAGATATTATGCAATTCCCAAAACTCGCGGCGGAGTCGCCGCTTACCGCCCAGCTCAAACGAGCCGTGCTGGCCACCCCAGGAACCAGTGGATATGAACTCTACGATGTGGGGCGCGGAGACAATGACTTCGCCGAACAGTGCTCCGGAGCGGGCGTAGCCGGCAAGCGCCATATGCAAATCGATGTTCGCATCTTCAAGATTGAACGAAGGGTCCACCGAGAGCCCGCCCGTTGACAAGGTATAGCCACCCAAAAGAAAGTTCAGCCCTTTCGGTGCATTCGAATAAAACCGCAGTTCCAATGCCTGCCCTTGCGCGCCTATCACAGCCAAGCAGTGTGAATATCAAGATGGATAGTCTTACCTTCATGAGAGAAAGCATAGTCGGATATCCCATCGATTGAAATTTTCGGCTGGTGTTTTTTTTCAAAGACTGAAACAATGCGGTTCAAACTACGGGAGCAGTATATGAAGACACTACAACCGCTTTTCGACAACAACCGGGAATGGGCCGCCCGGATCTCCAGAGAACAACCCGGCTTCTTCGAGCAGCTCTCAAAGCGGCAATCTCCGGAATACCTCTGGATCGGTTGCTCGGACAGCCGGGTTCCAGCCAGTGAGATCGTCAACCTCCCCCCGGGGCAGGTCTTTGTCCACCGCAATATCGCCAACGTCGTCGTCCATACGGATCCCAACTGCCTCTCCGTCATTCAATATGCCGTGGAGGTGCTGAAGGTAAAGCACATCGTCGTCTGCGGCCACTATGGTTGCGGGGGTGTCAACGCTGCATTGGAATCTGCCAGCCACGGTCTCATGGACAACTGGCTACAGCACATCCGCGACGTCTACCGCTATCACCGGGAACAGCTCGACGCCATCGACGATCCCGAGAAACGGAAGGATCGTCTATGTGAGCTTAATGTCATTGAGCAGGTCGCCAATGTCTGCAACACATCTATGGTTTCCGATGCATGGAAATCCGGGCAGGAGCTGCATGTTCATGGATGGATCTACCGCCTGACCGACGGCTTGCTGCATGATCTGGATGTGACCGTTTCAGGCTGACACTTCCGGACCATA
Organism: Kiritimatiellales bacterium; assembly: GCA_030595785.1. Lineage (GTDB taxonomy): Bacteria > Verrucomicrobiota > Kiritimatiellia > Kiritimatiellales > Pontiellaceae > Pontiella. The sequence goes on from JAUVCG010000113.1 coordinate 1,115, forward strand.
AAAAAGCCCGCGCAATGCGCGGGCTAAGTAAAGCTGGATGGGAGTCCGGGCTAGTAGCGATCGCCACCACCGCCGTAGCCGCCACGGCCACCGCCGCCTCCGCCTCCGCCACCACGACCACCACCATATCCGCCACCGCCACCGCCACCGCCATCACGACGGGGAGGACGTTCCTCACGCGGACGTGCAATGTTGACGCGCAGGTTACGACCTTGAAGGTCCTGGTCGTTGAACATGTCAACGCCCTTCTGTGCTTCTTCCGGAGTGCCCATTTCAACAAAGGCAAACCCGCGGGAGCGGCTCGTGAATTTATCGAGCATCAGCTCGCATTTGACGACGGTTCCGGCCTGCTTAAACAGATCTTCGAGGTCGCCTTCAGTGGAACTATAGGACAGATTTCCTACATACAGTCTTGTTTCCATTCTTATCTCTCTCTCTGCCATTCAGCGCTTCGCATCCGTCCCGACCCGTTCGGCTTGTCGAACATCCCGTGATGTCCGTGACGGTTTATGAATACCTTCTGAATGAACTCGCGAGAAACAATATAATTTGTTTTCAGATAAGCAATGAAAAAAGACGGCTTTACAGAACGCTAACTATTTTCAGTCGTTGGACTTCTGCCGACCGGCGCGTTTGCGCTCAACTTCGCTGAGCATTTTTTTGCGCAGGCGAATGTGATTGGGCGTAATTTCCACCAACTCGTCGGGCGCGATATATTCAAGAGCCTCTTCCAGGCTTTTGACCTGTGCGGGAGCAATCTTCATAGCCCGGTCAGTGCCGGAAGCACGCATGTTCGTAAGTTGCTTGGCCTTCTGGATATTCACGACCAAATCCTTATCGATGCAGTGCTCAGCCAGAACCATCCCTTCGTAACATTCCTCGCCGGGATCGACGAAAAAGATGCCTCGCTGCTGGAGCGCATCGATGGCAAACGCCACCGCCGCGCCCTTTCCCTGCGAAATCAACACGCCGTTATTACGCTGCTGAATCGGCCCTTTGTAGGGTTCATAGTGCAGGAATCGATGGGTCACGATCGCCTCACCAGCCGATGCCGTCAGCATTTTGCTACGCAAGCCGATCAACCCGCGGGTAGGAATCTGGAAGCGGATTGTCTTGCGCAATCCGTGCTGCTCCATATCCATCATCTCGCCTTTGCGTGTTCCGGAAACCTCAATAATTTTGCCTGCAAATTCGTCGGGCACATCGACGTGAAGGATTTCAATCGGTTCCTCTTTCTTGCCATGCTTTTCCTTGAAAATCACCTGCGGCTGGGCCACGCACATTTCAAAGCCTTCCCGGCGCATGGTTTCGATCAGGATCGATAGATGCAATACGCCGCGGCCGCTCACCTTGTATGAATCGCCGGCGCTGTCGTCCACATGCAGTGCCACGTCGCGCTCAGTCTCCTTAAGTAATCGTTCACGCAAATGGCGACTGGTCACATACTTTCCATCCTTCCCGAAAAAAGGAGAATCATTGACCGTGAAAACCATGGAGAGCGTCGGCTGGTCAATGCTGATCGGCGGGAGCGACTCAGGATGCTCCACATCCGTGATGCAGTCGCCAATATCGATATCAGGGATACCGACAATCGCGCACAGATCGCCGCAGGGCACTTCTTCGGCTTCAACACGGCCCATTCCCTCGAAGGTGAACAGCTGTTTAATCCGGGAAGGTGTCTGCGTGCCGTCACGATGCACACGCATGAGGGCCGTAGACATGTTGAGTGAACCACGATACACGCGCCCCACGCCGATTCGACCCACATAGTCGTTGTAGTCCAACGTCGTCACCTGCATTTGCACCGGTCCTTCGCGTACTTCCGGCGCAGGAATATGCTCGAGAATGGCATCCATGAGCGGCAGGATCGAATCGCGCGGACCGTCGAGTTCCGTATCGGCCCAGCCATCCTTGCCACTGCAATAAAGCATCGGGAAGTCGAGCTGGTCGTCGTTGGCGTCAAGTTCGACAAACAGGTCGAACACCTTGTCATGGATGATGTCCGGCCTGGCATCCGGCTTGTCGATCTTGTTGATGATCACGACCGCCTTGAGATCCAGCTCCAGTGCCTTGTCGAGTACGAAGCGCGTTTGCGGCATGGGTCCCTCCGCCGCATCGACCAGTAGCAGCACGCCGTCAGCCAGGTTCAGCACGCGCTCCACCTGCCCACCAAAGTCGCTATGCCCGGGGGTGTCGATCACGTTGATTTTCACGCCCTTGTAGTTGACGCTGATGTTTTTCGAAAGAATTGTGATCCCGCGCTCGCGTTCGAGATCGTTGCTGTCGAGCAGGCACTCCTGCATGCCCTCGTTGTCGCGAAAGAGATGCGCCTGCTTGATGATCTCGTCGACGAGCGTGGTCTTACCGTGGTCGACGTGCGCAATGATCGCGATATTTCTGATTTCCTGGGCCATGTGGTGCCTCCGTCGGAGCGTGGGCTCCGACAAAAAGTTATCGGTTATTGGTTATCGGGAAAGAGGCGGAACGGATAACGTATCACCAAATCCTGATAACCGCTCCCATTCCATGGGAACAAACGAGGCGCGAACATATAGCTTTGCGGTTAAAAAGCAACCTTTAGCTACTTTAATCATTTGGAGGAAAAAAGGGCTGTATTCCCTGGCCCGCTTGCGGCAAAGTCCCGCACATGATTACTTTTCTCGAAGGCAAACTCGACCACAAGCAACCTGCCCGCATCGTCATGGATGTCGGTGGCGTTGGTTACGAGGTTTTTATCCCGCTCTGCAGCTACGACCGTCTTCCCCAGGAAGGCGACACCTGCCGCATCCTGACCTACCACCACATCACCGACGCTGACCAAAAACTGTTCGGATTTTTCGCCGAAGAAGAGCGTGAAATGTTCACCCGCCTGCTCACCATCAGCGGCGTCGGCCCCAAACTTGCCATCAGTGCGCTCAGCGGCCTGCCCGTGCGCGAACTAAAGGCCGCACTCATCAACGGCGACGTCAAACGCATCTCCTCTATCTCGGGGATTGGAAAAAAGACCGCCGAACGCATCATTGTTGAGCTGCGCGATAAATTCAGCAGCGGCGAACAACTCGACGCCCTCGCCGGCGGTGAAGGCGAACTCGGCGACACCCGCCTGCGCGATGCCACCCTCGCTCTCGGCGCCCTCGGCTATAAGCCCGATGACAGCCAGAAAATGATCAAAGCCATTTCTATAAACCTTACCCCCGTCATGACCGTAGAAGATCTCATCCGCCTAGCACTGACAAAATAGTTTCGACGGGATAACAGGATAATCGGGATTTGAATCTAGTTAATCCTGTAATCCGGTCAAAAAAAACGGTTTGATACGCCCCGATCATGAACAACGAAATCATCACACCGGACAAGGAATTCGAGCAGAAGCTTCGGCCATCGCGCTTTGAGGACTTCGTGGGCCAGGATAAAATCAGGGAACGCCTGGAACTCTTCGTTCAGGCCGCGCGGGAACGCAATGACGTGCTTGATCATGTTCTGCTCTCAGGACCTCCAGGCCTTGGGAAAACCACGCTTTCGTACATTCTCGCTGACGCGATGGACACAAACATTAAATGCACCTCCGGCCCCGTGGTCGACAAGCCGGCCGATCTTGCCGGTCTACTGACCAGTCTGGAGCGCGGCGATGTTCTGTTTATCGACGAGATCCACCGCATGCAGCGCTCGGTGGAGGAATACCTCTACTCGGCCATGGAAGACTTCGTCATCGACATTGTAATCGACCAGGGCCCCAACGCGCGATCCGTCCGGCTGAACATCCAGCCCTTCACCTTGATCGGTGCAACGACCCGTGCAGGCATGCTTTCATCCCCGATGCGCTCGCGCTTTGGGCTGGTCAACCGACTCGACTACTACGATGCGGCCACGCTCTGCACTATTATTAAACGATCCGCGGGCATCCTGAATGTCGACCTCGAAGACGAGGGTGCGATGGAACTAGCCGCGCGTTCGCGCGGTACGCCCCGTATCGCGAACAACCTGCTTCGGCGTGCGCGCGACTATGCCCAGGTCAAGGCCGACAACCGCATCACCCGCGATCTGGCCGACCAGGCCCTTAACCTGCTCGATATCGATGGCGACGGACTGGAAGAGATGGACAAACGCATCCTCTCCTGCATCATAGAAAAGTTTGATGGAGGCCCCGTCGGAATCAACTCCATGTCAATTTCCGTTGGCGAAGAGTCCGACACCATTGAGGAAGTTTACGAACCCTACCTCATACAGGAAGGCTATCTCCAGAGAACAGCGCAAGGCCGTGTTGCCACAGCCCTGGCCTATCGTAAATTTGGATTGGTTCCGCCGACTAAAGACTAGTCGCCTCCTGCGCAGGAATTATCTCACACCCGCTCGTTTGCACTCGCTCAAGACACAAAGCCACAAAGATTTCATTATGCAATGTCTCTGTGGATTTGTGGCTTCGTGTGAGTTTTCTAATCCGCCCGGCGGGTAACTTCCAAGAGGTGGAAACCGAACTGCGTTTTGACCGGACCCTGCACTTCGCCGACGGGCGCGCTGGGCATCGTTGATCTCGCCGAGATAAAGGAGTTGGCGCTTCATCACGCCCCGGCGGGTGCGCACGCTTTCAACAATGCTCCAGTACCGATGCTCCTTGCCGTCCTTGAACCGCTTGTGGCATTTCAAATACA
>JAUVCG010000119.1 GCA_030595785.1 Kiritimatiellales bacterium
CGCGTCCAACGCTTTGCTCGCTATTGGAACCTCACCGTCAACAACGGGCAGTTTATCAACACGGCCCCGCTGATCTGGCAACCCCTTCAGTCCGCTTCCGGCAGGCTCCAAGGCCGGCAGGATGCCGGCGATACAGCCGTACCGCCCGCATCTTGCGGGCAATCCTCCCCGTTCGCCGCGTTTATGGAATGGAGCGATTGGCTCTACGCCAAAACCAATACCACCGGAAACCTGCACATGATACGTCTCGCCCAGCTGCTGATGGAATTCCAGACGGGGAATAAAGGAATGGATGAAAGAACCATCGCTGTGGCGCTCTGGCGCGACTACCAGCGTGGCAACCGGCCCGATGTTCCCGGCTTCCTGAAAAAGTTTGGGTTTGAAAAAACGAGCAATAAGGAGCCTCATTTGTCTGCTCCATTGCCCCGGCAATCTCGGCACTTGCAGAACTGACTTATACGAAATTAAGTTAACTAAGATTATTCCTCGCAGAGCCGCTGAGGACGCAGAGTATGCTTCTGACTCCTTCTTTGCGATCTCTGCGTCTTTAGTGAGCGGGGCGAACGGGCGAGGGGAAAATACAATTCAAGTTAAGTGAGTATTATGAGTAAAGAAAACAAAAACAGCGGTGGACAGCTCAACCTTCTGGTGGCCGTGCAGGATGTGGAATTCGTGTGCGAATGGGTTCGCGATACATTCCGGAAGGAACCGATCGAAGTTACGCAGCCGCTGGCGGAAGAATCATTGATCGAGATCTATTTTGATTCGTTGCTCGAGGCAGAGATCGCCCGGAAAGCCCTGCCCAGTGAATGGCTGCTCCGCTCAGCGGAAACAAAGGAATATCTTGAGAAGGATTGGACCACCTTCTGGCAGCACCACTTTCAAATCATGGAACTTGGCGATAAACTCCGCATCGTTCCGGAATGGGAAAAAGAACCCGAGGATGAAAGAATCAACATCATCATCAACCCCGGCCTGAGCTTCGGTACCGGCGGGCACTTTACGACTAAGTTCTGCCTCGAAGCGCTCGAAGAGGCCTTCCTAACCCTGAAACCCGAAACCATGCTCGATGCAGGAACCGGGAGCGGCATCCTCTCCATCGCCGCAGTCAAACTCGGCATCCCAAAGGTCGACGCGTTCGACTACGACCCCGTCTGTATCGACCAGTGCAGCCAAAATGCTGCACGCAACGGCGTGGAGGGCCGGATTCACTTTTTCCAGGCCGACGTGCTGGAGCCGGGCTGGCAGACCAACCCTGCCGATCTCGTCTGTGCGAACATCCTGACCTCGGTGCTGCTCGAAGCCGCACCGCTGATCAAGCGCGCAACCGGGCAACGGATGCTGCTCAGCGGCATCCGGGAAATTGAGGCCGATGCCGTGGCCGACACCTTCATCCAGCTCGGATGCCGCGAAATCTCACGCGACGGCGACGGCCAATGGTGCGGACTGGTGATTGATGTATAAATGATGAATTTTCACGTGAAGGCACAGAGATACAAAACCCCATGATTGGCTCTTCCTACGATCTAATTGTCATCGGCTCCGGCCCGTCAGGGCTGATGGGCGCAATTGCCGCAGCACGCAACGACCTGCGCGTACTGGTGTTGGAACGAATGCCGAAGGTGGGGCTCAAACTCCTGGCCTCCGGCGGCGGGCGCTGCAACCTATGTAATACGTTGCCGGAAGAGGAGTTTATTGCAGCCTTCGGCCGTCAGGGTCGTTTTATGCAACCGGCGCTCCGCGCAATGGGTTCCGCTGAGCTGCGTGCTTTTTTTCAAACATTAAACGTCCCAACCCAGGAAGAAGCGCATAAGGTTTTTCCCGTCTCAGGAGGTGCCGAGTCCGTGCTCGACGCCTTGCTGAAGGAGTGCCGGGAGCTCAAGGTTGAAATCCGCACAAACTGCGAGGCTACAGCCATCCCGAAAGAAGGCGGCGTACAAACTGCCGAAGCACGGATTCCTTCAAAAGCGGTATTGCTGGCCAGCGGCGGCAAAGGATACGCGACGCTCGGCGGATCGGCCAGCGGCTATGGGCTGGCTCATCGCGCCGGCCATGAGATCGTCGACCCCGTTCCGGCCGATGTGCCGTTGCTCATTCATGAACGCTGGGCGAAAGAACTTTCCGGCGTTGCCGTAACGGGCGCAAACCTGCGAATCGGGCTCAAGGGATTTCCAAAGGCGGGAACAACCGGCGACCTGCTGTTCACCCATCAAGGCCTCACCGGCCCGGTGGTGCTCAACAGCTCCGGTGCAGTCGCGGAAAAGTTTAATACAATCGAAGCCGTACCGATCATCATTGATTTTGCCCCCGGCCTCAACGACTGGCGGAAAGCAGGCGGAAACAAGAGTATTGCTAATGCCTTGCGTCCATGGATTCCGTCCGCGCTGACTAAATCGCTCTGCCGATTAATCGACATCGATCCGAATGCTCCCGTCAGCAAGCTGAGCGAGAAAAAATCGGTCTTGCTTACTGAGCAAATCAACCAGTGCCGGCTCACCGCTACAGGAACCGAGGGCTTCAAAAAAGCCATGGTAACGCGCGGCGGGATCGCCCTCACCGGCATTGCCCCCAACACCCTGGAAAGCAAGCTGCAGCCCGGGCTCTATTTTGCCGGCGAAGCGCTCAATCTCGACGGCCCCTGCGGCGGCTTTAATCTGCAATGGGCGTTCAGCAGTGGTCACCTTGCGGGACAACATATATCGGAGGCATTATGAAAATCAGATGGGTAGGATTATGTGATGCGGCCGGCATTCTCATTCTAGTGGCCAGCGTGTTCGGCTTTTTAGGGCGTCTGTTCTGGTTCTTCGACCTGTTTTCACATTTCAGGGTACAGTACATGCAACTCTGCCTGGTGTTGATCGGAATTGCCTTATGGAAGCGGCTCAACAAACGTGCGATCGCTCTGGTTTTGCTGGCCTGCCTGAACTATGCGTTCGTGCTGCCGCTCTACTTCGGTAAACCCGCTCCTGCCAGTGAAACCCCGCTCCGCGCCATGCTGATGAATCTGAATGCCTCGAACGGAAACGCCGAACAGGTAATGGAAGCAATCCGCAACGCCGATCCTGACCTGTTGCTATTAGAAGAAGTAACACCAAAGTGGGCGGTAGAGCTGGCGGTGCTGGATATGGATTACAAGTACCGCATTGCAGAACCCCAGGCCGGTTGCTTCGGGATCATGCTGTTAAGCAAATATCCGCTCGAACGCGGACAGGTGCTGCATGCGCCGGAAATCATCATTCATAACCGGGTGGTCGGAGGAGACGTTGGATCGGATCACTATCCGGTCATCGTCGACTTTTCGCTGAAATAATTTAAACGCAAAGTTGCAGAGAACGCTAAGACTCGCAGAGGGACAGATAAAAATTGCTTTGCGAAACTTCGTGCCCTTTGCGTCTTTGCGTTTAGATTCTGTATTAAAAGAATCCGCCGCCGGACTGGAGCAGGTCATCTGGAATTTCTTCGAGGAAGCGGGAGGGATCGAGGAAGATCATGCCGCCGTCGCGCTGGCGCCGCACCATGGGCGAGCAGAGGAAGAGCTCGTCCTCGGCGCGGGTGACAGCGACATAGAAGAGACGGCGCTCCTCGGCATCGCCTGATTCTTCAATTGCTTTTTTATTGGGAAACATCTCTTCATTGACGAACAGCACAAACACGGCCTTCCATTCCAGCCCCTTGGCCTGATGCACGGTGGATAGACGCAGGGCGTTTTCGTTTTCATCATCGGAGGGAGCTTTGTCTCCATCGGCATCGAGGTTGGTAAGCAATGCAATCTCGGAGAGGAAGGCTTCAGTGGACTCAAATTTGACCGTAAAATCGATAAGGCCGTCGAGGTCCTCTGCGCGGAACTTGTGGTTATCAAAATTTTCAACCATGTATTCGGTATAGAAGGCCTTGTTGAAGCGGAAGATGATTTCGCCGGGGTCGTCCTTCAGGTTTTCCTCGCGGTAGGCGAGAAAGATGGGTTTAATCTTTTCCCATTCGTCGCGCGCGCCGGCGGGCAACGCAGCAACGAGCTGTTCATGGGTCTCTTCGCGCTGGAGGTTTACGCGGCCGCCGAACTTGTGAAAAATACGGTGTGAGGTCTTCTTTCCAACTTTAGGAAGCATTTCAACGAGACGGGCAAAGGCCAGCTCGTCGGACGGATTGACCAGCAGGCGCAGGATGGTGCAGACATCCTTGACGTGTGCCTGCTCGAAGAAGCGGACGCCGGAGGTAACCACATATTGCACCTGAGCGCGCGCCAACTCCATCTGGAGTTCCATGGCGTGGAAGTGCGAGCGGTAGAGCACACAGATTTCAGACAGCGGAATCCCCTCGCGGTTCAGCTCCTGCGCCTTTTCAATCACATAGCGCGCCTGTACCGATCCATCGCGCACTTTCACGAGGTGCGGCGCGGAACCGTTTTCGCGCACGGCCTGCAGCTCTTTCTGGAACTGCTCGGGATTACCGGCAATCACCTCGTTGGCAACGTCTAGGATTTCGGGCGTGCTGCGATAGTTGATTTGGAGCTTGAAGGTTTTTGCGCCTGCGTAGGCCTGTTCAAAATCGAGGAAGTTGCGGAAGTCGGCGCCGCGCCAGGAGTAGATGCTCTGGAAGTCATCGCCCACCACCATGAGGTTGCCGTGCGTCTTGACGAGATAGTGGATGAGCTGTGCCTGGATGGCATTGGTATCCTGGTATTCATCGACGAGGACATACTTGAATTCGTCCTGATAGAAGGTGCGGATCTTTTCGTTTTCGGCAAGCAACTTGAGCGCGTGGATGAGCAAATCGTCGAAGTCCATCGCGTTCGACTCCTGCTTACGCGCCTGGTAGCGGGCGTGTGCCTTGAGCACCAAACCGGGATCGACCTCGGAATGCTCGAACCGCTCGTCAACAGCGGCGGACAGATTGCCCATGCGACCGCTCACGACACCGAAAAGGCTAAGCAGCACGTCCGGCTTCGGAAAGTGTTTCTTCTCCACATCCAACTCGTCGATGCAGGCACGCATCAGCTTCTTGGCATCGTCGGCATCAAGAATGGTAAAGTCCCTGCCGAAGCCAACGCTATCGGCATGAGAACGCAGCAGGCGATTGGCAAACGAGTGGAAGGTTCCGCTATATCCGCTATTGAAGCGGCGCTGCACCAACGTTTCGGCGCGCGTGAGCATCTCCTTGGCGGCCTTGTTGGTGAACGTCAACAGCAGCACCTCCCATGGCTGGACGTTTTTCTCCGTCACGAGATAGGCCAAACGGTAAATGAGGGTGCGGGTCTTGCCGGTTCCGGCGGCGGCGACCACCAACGCCGGCCCGTCGGGCGCGGTGACGGCGGCCAGCTGCTCTTCGTTGAGTTCTTCCTTGAAATTCATGCGAGAGAAGGTGCCAGAAC
>JAUVCG010000092.1 GCA_030595785.1 Kiritimatiellales bacterium
AACGAAGCACTCGAGCTGCGCGATGGCGACAAGGATCGCTACCTCGGAAAAGGCTGTCAGAAAGCCGTAGACAATGTAAATGAACAGATTGCTCCGGTCATCATCGGCATGGACGCCCTCGACCAGGTCGGCATAGACAACCTGATGATTGAGCTCGACGGCACTGAAACCAAATCCAAGCTGGGTGCCAACGCCATGCTGGGTGTATCCCTTGCGGCGGCCCACGCGGCGGCCGACTATCTTGGCCTTCCACTGTTCCGCTACATCGGCGGCACCAATGCGAAAGCCCTGCCGGTTCCGATGATGAACATTATCAACGGCGGCTCCCACTCCGACGCACCGATCGCGTTCCAGGAATTCATGATTCGCCCGATTGGCGCACCGACCTTCAAGGAAGGCCTGCGTTGCGGTGCTGAAGTATTCCACGCGCTGAAAGCCATCCTTAAGGGCAAGGGCCTCAGCACTGCGGTCGGCGACGAAGGTGGATTTGCTCCGAACCTTTCCGGCGGTACCGAGGAAGCCCTCGATTCCATCATCCAAGCCATCAAGGATGCCGGATACGAGCCGGGCAAGGATGTTACCATCGCCCTCGACTGCGCAGCCTCCGAGTTCTTCGAAGACGGTGTCTACAACTATGCCAAGTTTGAAGGCGAAAGCGGCGCGAAGCGCTCTTCTGCCGAACAATCCGACTACCTCGCCGAGCTCAGCGGAAAATATCCGATCGACTCCATCGAAGACGGCATGGACGAACAGGACTGGGATGGTTGGAAAATCCTCACCGACAACATTGGCGATAAGTGCCAGCTCGTCGGCGACGACCTGTTCGTAACCAACGTGAAGTTCCTTGCGCGCGGCATCAAAGAAGGCAGCGCCAACTCGATCCTCATCAAGGTCAACCAAATCGGCACGCTGACCGAAACCCTCGATGCGATTGAAATGGCCCACAAGGCTGGATTCACGGCCGTTGTTTCCCACCGTTCCGGCGAGACGTCCGACAACACCATCGCGGATATCGCGGTTGCTACGAATGCAGGACAGATCAAAACCGGTTCTTTGAGCCGCTCCGACCGTATCTCCAAATACAACCAGCTGCTGCGTATCGAGGAAATGCTCGGTTCCGACAGCCGCTACGGCGATGCATAAACCGCGCTGACGCGCTAACGAAAAAGGGCGGCCGATGGTCGTCCTTTTTCGTGTAAATCCTAAATCGGGCTTGTCGATTTGCCGAATCCCGCTATATTCCACCCAAGTGAAATACGCAGTACGCTATACGTAATACGCACAGAATCATGCAGCAAACGGAAAAATACTGGAACCTGATCAACCGTGTTGTGCTGGTTGCCATCTCTGTGATGGCTGTCGTCGGCATTGTGCTGGCCTTTACCCCGAAGGTGAAGCAGATACAGGCCTACCAGAATACCCGCGACACACTGCAGCAGCGCCTCGAGGTCACCGTCATCGCCGAGCGGGATCTCAAGGAAAAGCAGCGGCGCTTCCGGACCGACCCGAGCTATGTTGAAAGGGTCGCCCACGAAGTCGGCTATGCCCGCAAAGATGAAATGATCTACCACTTCCCCGAAGAAACAGGCTCGTTCTAGATTTTTGAATGCCGATTTTTGATTTTCGGAAGGGCTGTGCCCTTACCCCCTTTTTTTAAACAAGACCGTCGGAGACCCTAAAATCAAAAATCAAAAATCAAAAATCAAAAGTTTATCCTCCCCCGTTGCATGGACGATCGCCGGCTCCGACTCCGGCGGCGGGGCAGGCATCCAGGCCGATCTCAAGACGATGAATGCCTTTGGTGTGCACGGGTGCTCCGTTATAACCGCTGTTACAGCCCAGAACACTCTCGGGGTCCAGACCGCAGAGTGTATTTCCCCCTCCCTGCTGCGCGCACAGCTCCAGGCCCTGGAAGCTGATCTACCGCCGGTTGCCATCAAGACCGGGATGCTGGGCAGTGCTGAATCCTGCAACGTTGTTGCCGAATTTCTGGAAAAGTTTCAAGGTTCGCCCCTTCTCATCTGCGATCCCGTCTTAAAATCAACCTCCGGTGCAACCCTATTGGACGATAACGCGTTGGATATCCTTATCCACGGCATTCTTCCAAAGGTTGGAATCCTGACCCCCAACCTTCCGGAGGTGGAGGTCCTTATTGGCCAGGACTTCCAGGCGACGGCGGCGGCGGCGGAACGGATACTGGAAACGGGCGCGGGTTCGGTATTGATCAAGGGCGGACACACGGAGGGCGATGAATGCCGCGACTACTGGACGGATGGAAAGCAAGCTATGTGGCTTTCGAGTCCACGTATTGACACCAAAGATACGCATGGAACCGGCTGTATTCTTTCATCGGCCATCGCCTCTGCCACCGCGCTCGGCCAAAGCATACCGGAAGCCCTCATCACGGCAAAAACCTTCCTGAACCAATGCCTGAAATCGCCATCCCATGTTGGATCCGGTCAAAGCCCCATGCGTATCGATCGATTCCGGAATGACCCGCAGGATCGGCCGACGATTACGGTTAAAACGTCGTAAGCCCTGCAATGGCCGCGCCGACGACGGGGGCGTCGTCGACCTGGATGCAGCGGATGTGTAGCCCGCGCTCGCCAAGCAGGGTTTCCAGATGCGCCTGTACCTTGTCGGCCAGCTGGCAGGTCTTATAGTAGGTGGACCCATCAATGTTGACACAGACCGGGCGGTCGGCATCCTGCCCGGTGCCACATTTCACTACGGCTGCCGCAATATTCACTGCGGTCAGTAGTGCTGCGCGGTCGACCACACTCAGAAAAACGCTTTTCATGATTTCACGATCACGGTCCGAGAACGCTTCCGACCCGAGCACACCGGTATCGCGCCCGTTGTCGCCGGCCAGATTGTCAATATGGATGGTGGAGAGATCTTTCATGATGGAGAGTGCCGCAGCACCGCTGTCAGAAAACAGGTCTTCCGAAGCCAACACTTGAAGCAGTTCCAGCGTGAGCGATCCCATATAGGCTCCGGAAATGGCCTTCTCAAAGATGTGGCCACCGGGGGTTTCGCTGCGGGCGTCCAACTGCAGGTCAGGGGCGCCTCGTTTGAATGCGGAAAACCCGCCGGACTCGACATTGATCCCCTGCGAACCGGAGCTCAGGTAACCGTCCAGTTTACCGATGTTTTCATTGTGCTCGACGTAGGCGGTGTTGGTTCCCGTGCCGAGAATGAAGCCGACGTAGGAGGAGGCGTTGAAGGCGTGGCCTTGTGCCAAACCGGCCAGCAAGGCCGCAACCGTGTCGTTGAGTACAACCACCTGCTTCCCGGGAATTCCGCGTTCTTCCAGAGTTTGGATCAGTCCCGCACCGATATGTTTGCCCACCAGTTCAGGAATCTTAATCTCCTTCGTCCAGTGCAATAGCCGTCCGTCGAAATCAGGCATAATGGTGGCCGGATAGGAAAAGCAGAAGCCAATGCTGCCGAACTCATCTTTCAGCGGCTCGAGGGCATCGGCCAGAACGGCGTAGAATTCGTTGGCGGTGGCTTCGTGATCGCGCCCGGGCATGGGCTGCTTGTTGAAGTTGGAGAGTTCGATCCCGCCCGCATCGTTGAATCTGGCAATACAGATCCGCAGGTTGGTGCCGCCCGCATCAATCACCGCTACCGGCTTGTCGGCTGTAACCTTGCCTTCGGCGCTGACATAGGCAGGGATCATCGCCAGCGAGCTGGCCTCGCCGTTCAGCCCCTTCTCCATCTCATCCAGAAATCGGTCGATCAGATCGTCGGCATCGTATGCCTCCGCCGAGATTTTCTGCTCCTTCAGCCAAGCTTTAATGTCCATCTTTTCCCCTTATAAATTCGAGGTTTATACATGCTGAAAAGATGGAGATCAAGAAAGCTCCGCGAAGGGTTGATTTCAAGAAGAAAAATTTCTACACTGCCTTATCGAAGAAACAAAGGAGTATATCATGGAACTTGAAGACATTATTATACTCGTTATATCAGGAGGAATCGCCGGCTGGCTGGCCGGAATACTCCTTAAGAAGGGCGGACTCGGAATCGGCGGCAATATCATCGTCGGCGTGGTTGGCGCTTTTATCGGCTCCTACCTGTTCCAGATGCTAGAGATCCGCTTTGGAAACCGCTACGTAGGATCGCTCGTGACGGCTACCGTCGGTGCCGTCATTCTCCTCTTCGTGATCGGTATTCTGCAGAAGTTGCTGGCAAAAAAATAGGTGAGCTCGGAGCCAAGGACGGAAATCCTTCCACCCTTTTCTTTCATCCGCTACACCCCAAAACCCTCCGACAAATCCTAGAAATCATAGGCCAGGCTCACAATGAGCTGGTAGTCGTCCTGCTCAGGGAGGATGTCATCGGCATTCACTTGAGGTTTTTCAATGCGATCCCAAACGAGGGTAACATCGAAATCAAGATCTCCATATATGTCAAACGACATCGTGGAAAGCATGTGATGAGTATATTGACCATTTTCCTCGTTAAGCAAGCGCATGGAATAATCATAGAGAATATCAATGTCGTCGGTTAGCTCATAGTCCATCCAGGTGCCGGCAGTTAAGAATGGTGAACTGGAGGTTTCATCCTCGCCGGGCTGCACCGAAACAAAGCGCATATCCTGATACCCTACACCGGCGGTGATCGTCCACTCCGCTCGCGAAGTGCGAAAGATGTCGTAACCGGTTCCGGTAGAGACTGAATACTGCCGATCAATGTTACTGAACGGATCGCGGTAAAATTCCATATCCAGCGTTTTCCAGTAGAAACGACTGGTTAGAAACCAGTCATGATAACCGTTCAATCGCTGGTTGTTAGCAGTCTCTATACTCTTCGTAGAGCTATAATTGGCTAAATAGTCGGCATTAAAGCGGGTTCGCGCGGTTCTCCGCTTGAGGTTGGCCTGAACTGTGGTATCAACGGTTTCCGTATTCCCGTCTCGGGCATTGACCCCGATCGACAACATGCCCGACCAATAATCCCGCTCTCGCTGCCGTCCTCCCGCGATGGAGATCACCCGATCGCGAGGAACAGTCACTTCGTGCTCACTGCGTAATAACATGACCTGATCTTCTTTGATGACCAACATACCGCGCAGAACAGAGGTGTCGCGACGACCGCCCTCGCCTTCGACGAATATCGTTTTCATGGCTCGAGTCCGCAGCTGCTTTACATCCTTGAAATCAAACTCCAGCAGGTCGAGTTCATCGCTGTCAAATTCCAGCTTTAAATCATACATCACCCTGAAGTCGCCCTTCAGCCATTCTCCCGAGGTCAATTGCAGCCAGTCGTAGTCGCTATCAGCCGGCGGGGCAAAAGCTTCCCATGGATCGACAATCTCCGGCGTTTCCGCCTCATTTTCCGCCTCAGCGCGCCGTACAACCTCCGCAACCTCTGCTGCCTCGGAAG
Source organism: Kiritimatiellales bacterium (assembly GCA_030595785.1). Taxonomy (GTDB): domain Bacteria; phylum Verrucomicrobiota; class Kiritimatiellia; order Kiritimatiellales; family Pontiellaceae; genus Pontiella. The sequence goes on from JAUVCG010000092.1 coordinate 5,392, forward strand.
CCGCATCCTCTTCTTCGACCGCCATGGCCTGCACGGCTTCCGCAGCCTCCACATCATTCGTAGCTTTCAGAGAATCCGCCACAGCAACTTTATTCGTAGTTTCCATGGTTTCCGCTGCAAAAGCCGCCAACCCGGCTAAGAGCCAGCAACACAATGTTCGCATGTATACACTTTTCATAATCACTACTCGTTATGGTACGGATGCCCGTCCACTACAGTAAACGCCCGATATAAACCTTCAAGTAAAACTATGCGCGCAACGCCACCGGCCATCACCAGCGATGATAGCGACCAAACCACATCGGCCTTATTCCGCACTGATTCGGCCAGCCCCAGTGCACCGCCGACCACTATCACGATCCGTCGCCTTCCGGCCATTGGATTCCCGCCTTGGCGAGAGGCCTTGAGCAGCTCCGCCAATCTCATGGTTTGGATGGCCGTCCCGCGCTCGTCGCAGGCCACCAGATAGTCGTGCTCTTTCAGCAGTTTGAAGATCCGCTCCGCCTCGGCCTGTTTGGTCTGATCCGGTGTACGCGAAGAAATCTTTTCGTCCCTGTATTCCGTCACCTCAACGCCAAACGCCTTCAGCCGCTTGGCATATTCCTCCTGCGCCGGCGCCAGCGTCTTCGGTTTGATTTTTCCGGGAAGCAAAACACAAATTTTCATAAGGGCGGATCGTGCAGTACTCCTGCTCCGTTTTCCAGCTTTACTTCCCTTCCCCTTGCTGGCAACTTCCCTCCCAGTCACCCGGGGTGCCGATCCAAAGAATGGAACGTGCTGAGATCATACCCGTTGAACCTGATCCGGATCATGCCGGCGCAAGGGAGGGTTTGATGTATTTTCAAGCGCTCCGAAGGTTAGGGGCGCTTTTTTTGTGTAGCCGGGGGCGGTGACCCCGGACCGTTGGAGAAGAATGATGAAACTGACCGTAAACGGCGAGCCGCACGAACATCTGGGCGACGGCTCCATCGATGGCCTGCTTGGTGAGCTTGGAGCAAACAAGGCGCATACAGCGCTGATGGTCAACGGCGATGTGATTCCTTCCGCGAAATGGAAATCAGCAACGCTGAAAGAAAACGACGACATTGAAATGCTCGTCTTTGTTGGTGGTGGATAACCTTGGTGGTTGTTTAGAATTTAGGAATTAGCATTTAGAGTTTGAACTGCTGGCAGGAGAGATGATGATAAAAGATATTTTAAAAATTGGCGATCAGGAGCTGGGCTCGCGCCTGTTTCTTGGAACCGGAAAATTTTCCAGTACGGAAGCGATGATCGAAGCCGTCAAGGCCTCGGGCACCGAGCTGGTGACGGTGGCGCTGCGCCGCTTCAACCGCGAACAGGCGGAGGACGACCTGTATGGCCCGCTCGCTGGACTCGAAAACGTGCGGCTCATGCCGAACACCTCCGGCGCAATGAACGCCAAGGAAGCCATCCGCGCCGCCCTGCTCGGTCGCGAGCTGAGCAAAAGCCCATTCGTGAAACTCGAAATCCACCCCAACCCGCACCATCTGCTGCCCGACCCGATCGAAACCTACGAGGCCGCCATTGAACTCGTGAAGCAGGACTTCCTTGTATTGCCCTACATCCCGGCCGATCCGGTTTTGGCGAAGCGCCTCGAAGACGTCGGCTGCGCGGCAGTCATGCCGCTCGGCGCAGCCATCGGCACCGGCAAAGGGCTATCCACTGCCGAGATGATCAAGATCATCATCCGCGATTCCAACGTGCCCGTCGTCGTCGACGCCGGCCTGCGGTCACCATCCGAAGCCGCCTGCGCGCTTGAAATGGGCTGTGACGCCGTACTCGTCAACAGCGCCATCGCCGCCGCTGAAAACCCGTCCGCCATGGGTGCCGCTTTCAAGATCGGTGTCGAAGCAGGCCGCGCCGCCTACAACGCCGGGCTCATGTCCACCTCCGAAGTCGCCCTCGCCAGCAGCCCCCTAACCAGCTTCCTTTCTCCCAACGACTAATTTAGGAACCACGGAATACACAGAACATGAATCCAGCAACCCTCCCAGATTGGCTCGATCCGACGCAATGGCTTCCAAATACTGGAAGCACCGACAAACGAGCAATTGAGTCGGCCATCCTTTCGGAAAATCCGGGGGAACGGGAGTTGGCCCTGATGCTCTCCCCAGCGGCCGGCGAATTCCTTGAATTGATGGCGCAGCGGGCGCAGGCCATTACGCGTCGGCACTTTGGCCGCACCATTTCGCTCTACACCCCGCTCTACCTATCCAACTTCTGCAACGGCGGCTGCCTCTATTGCGGAATCGCGGCCGATCGCCGCGCAAAGCGCACCGTGCTCGACAAGGAGCACCTGCGCCACGAGATGGATGCGATCAAGGCCATGCACCTTGAGGAGCTGGTGCTGCTGACCGGCGAGCGCATGCCTGAGGCGGACCTACCCTACCTGCGCGACTGTGTCGCCATTGCAGCCGAGTATATCCACAACGTGAATATCGAAGTGTTTCCCATGGCTGAAGACGAGTACCGCCTGCTGGCTGATGCAGGCTGCACAGGCGTGACGCTCTATCAGGAAACCTACGATCAGGAAGTGTACGACAAGATGCACCGCTGGGGCGACAAGCGTAATTTTTTCGAGCGCCTGGATGCGCCCGAGCGCGCGCTTCGTGGCGGCATGCGCACCATCGGTATCGGCGCATTACTGGGTCTGGCCGATCCACGCTTTGACCTGCTTTGCACCTACCGCCACGCCAAACATTTGCTGAAAACCTATTGGAAGGCGGGTGTATCTATTTCGTTCCCGCGCATCCAGCCGCAGCTTG
>JAUVCG010000136.1 GCA_030595785.1 Kiritimatiellales bacterium
AAGCCTGGCTATACCCCCGGCGGAGGCGTTCGGAAGGAATTTGCCTGGCACACGACCGAGGCGATAGCACGGACGTTCATAAGCGAAGTCAATGGCCGGAAGCCCAAGCCGATGTACACCGCAACCGGCGGAAGGGAATACCATGGACAACGCATTGACTAGAAACAGAGAAATAGATCATTCGAACGCTAGGAGATCGTCATGAGCACTCCTATTTCAACAAACACAGCAGCCGTTAAGTCGATGCGCTGGATCGCCCGGATACTATCAATACTCTGGTCGTACTGGGCGCTATTCATAACCCTTTTCATCACGGCGCATATTTGCCCAAGGAATCCTTCCATGTGGGCCATTCTTATTCCCGTCCTGATCATCGCTTTTCTGATGTTTGTCGGAGCGGCCATCGTCGCAAGCGTGTGGGGCAAGGAAGTCCTTGGAGGGCGTGTGTTGATTGCAGATGGCGTAGTGCTATTTGTATTGGGTATAACTTTCATGATTGTTGCTGGTGGGTTTGATGCCGTTTTCAGCATGGATCTGTATGATATCTTTGGCTTCCTCACCATCGTTCTTCCCCCGCTGGTTGCGGGAGCCCTGTTCCTGGCAAGCCATCGGAGATCAAACCAGTGAACAAAGGAAACACGTGGTCTGGCTACTGCGGCACCCCGCAAAAGAAATCCAGCCGGGGATATCATGAATAACATACTGTATATCATAAACCCGGCGGGTAATGGCGGAGCAGGATTGAAGGTATGGGAGGCGTTTCAATCTGCGTGGGCAGAACCCATCGATCCGGTGCATGTGGTTTTCACTGAACGACCGGGGCATGCCCGCGAAATCGCCGCTAAGTGTGATGACTGCGAAATCCTCGCCGCCGTGGGGGGCGACGGCACGGTTGGCGAAATCATCTCCGGGATCATGGACCGGCCGGAGCCTCGGCCCCGACTGGCAATCATTCCGTGCGGCACCGGAAACGACGTCGCCCAGAACGCAGGCATCTTTTCCGTGGCCGATGCGGTTGCCGCACTGCGCAACGGGAACTCCCGCGCATTCGACCTTATACGGGTTGATAGGCAGATTGACGGACAGGTTGAATGCCGGCATGCATTTCTATTCGGGAACACAGGGTTTTCCTCCATCCCAAAGATGCAGCCCTGGATGAAGCGGCTGCTGGGGGCAACGGGAGCGTACTACCTGGCAACGTTTCTACAGGTTCTCGCATACAGGGCACCGCACATGACCGTGCGGATTGATGGACAGGAATATATCGGCCAAACCTACATGGTTATTACCGGAAATGCTGAATGGGCGGCAGGCGGCTGTATGCGGATCTGCCCGGGTGCACGCACCGACGACGGTGAGCTGAATGTAGCCATCATATCACAGGCATCGATCTACAGGATCGTCACCCAGTTATTTTCCAGTATAGCGAAGGGCACGCATATCAATTTGCCCGAAGTCGAGTATCTCACCGGCAGAAAAATCGAGGTGCATAGCGAACCGCCGGCGCTGCTGGATCTGGACGGGGAAGGGTTCGGCACAACACCCGTAACCTTCTCCATCTGCCCGCTGGCACTGGAGGTCATGTGCCCGGCAAAACCGCAGGGGGAAACCCCTCCCATGGTTGTTGCATAAGAAGCATGGAACATGGAAACTGAACCGATGCCAAAAATTGATTTCGAGTTTAATACAATGGATGGCCTGAAACTGCATGGGCAGAAATGGGCCCCGTCATCCGAACCCCGGGCGGTCGTCTGCCTCCTGCATGGCTTGGGTGAGCATTGCGGGCGATACGGCCATGTGGCCGAAGCATTCAACCAAGCGGGGTATGCACTGATGGCTTTCGACCTGCGCGGTCATGGCCTTTCCGCAGGCAAGCGAGGCCATGCCAAAAGCTATACCGCTTTAATGGATGATATTTCCCTGTTCCTTGAACTAGCGAAAGAACAATATCCTGACCTTCCCGTTTTTCTCTATGGCCATAGCCTCGGCGGGAATCTGGCCATCCACTATGCCCTTCGTCGGCTGCCGAAGCTGGCGGGAATCATTGCCAGCTCACCCTTGTTCAGAACAGCAGTCAAACCACCCGCATGGAAGATGTCTCTCTTGCGGGCGATGTATGGCCTGTGGCCGAGCCTGACCATTCCAAGCGGGCTGGAAACGGCTTCAATGTCGCGTGACGACAAGGTTGTGCAGACTCATCAGGAAGACCCATTGGGTCATAAGCGGATAAGCGCCCGCCTCGCCATCGACATGCTCCGGAACGGTGAATGGAACATGATGCATGCCGCTGACCTCTCCTGCCCTATATTGCTGATGCACGGCAAAGCTGACCGGACTACCTCGGCCAGGGCGACACGGGAATTTGCACTCCGGGTTGGCGAGACATGCACACTGAAGATATGGGGCGGATTTTATCACGAGCTCCACAACGAACCCGAACAGAGTGAAGTTTTTGAATATGTGCTGAACTGGATGAAAGAGGCACCCAATGCAAACGCAACATTTCATTCATAACGAAGAGCATCAATCGGATTGAGCAGCGCCGCCTTACGGGCCGGCCAGAGGCCGAAGACAATTCCGATGACCGCCGAGAAGACAAAGGCCAGCAGGATGGATTCCTGCGTGATAAGCACCTCCCATCCAGAGACTTTTTCCATAATCAGACTGGCTCCGGCACCGATACCCGCCCCGGCGCATCCACCGAAAAAGCTGATAATCAGCGCCTCGATCAAAAACTGCATCATGATGTCCTGGCGGCGGGCGCCGAGTGCCTTGCGCAGGCCGATCTCGCGGGTGCGTTCGGTAACGGAAACAAGCATGATGTTCATGATCCCGATGCCGCCGACAACGAGCGCGATGGCGGCGATGCTCGACAGCAGCAATGCCAGAATATCGCTGGTGGAGGAGATGGTGTCCTGGATTTCGGCGAGGTTGCGAATCTGGAACGGATTCGCGCGCGTGCCGGTACGGTGCCGCTTGGCAACGAGCGCAAGAATGTCGGTTTGGGCGCGATCCATGTTTTCGGCTTCGTCGATCTGGATTTCGATGCGTTCCACATACGTTTCACCAAAGAGTCGCCGCATGGCGGTGGTGAGCGGGATCAGCACCATATCGTCCTGGTCCGAGAATCCGCTGCTCCCCTTTTCGGGCAGCACACCGATCACTAAAAAGGTCTGGCGGTTAATCTTGATTTCACGGCCCACGGGATTTGCACCGTCAAACAGTTCGCGCACCGGGGTTAGGCCGATCATCGCAACCCGGGCGCGTCCGGCGTATTCCTCGGCCGTGAAGAAGCGGCCAAGCTGCGGCTGGTACGAGCGCATCTCCTCATAGTCGATGTCCACCCCTTGCACTCGGCAGCTCCAGTTTTTGTTTCCTGCCTTGAGCTGGGCGGTCTTGTCGACCGTCGAACTGACAAAATCAACGTGCGCCACCTCTTCGCGGATGGCGCGGGCATCGCCTTCGCTCAACCGCGAGGTCGACCCCGAGCCTTGGCTCACCCCGCCGCGCGATCGCCGTTCCGGCATGAGCATGAGCAGGTTCGACCCCAGGCGGCTGAGCTGCTGTTCAACTGCGGCTTTCGCGCCGTTGGCCAGCGCAATCGTGGCAATCACCGCCGCCACGCCGATCATGATTCCGAGCGCGGAGAGCGCCGTGCGGACCTTGTTCGACAGTAGGGAACGGATGGATTGCCGGATGAGAATATAGCTCTCGTGGATGGCATGCAGGACAAACGACTTCTTGCCAGCCTCCGGCTCGTCCGCTTTTCCAACCTTTGGAACTTTGGGTGCGTCGGGATTTATGGCATCGGACAGGATTTTCCCGTCTTTGAGTTCGATGATGCGGTGGGCGTGGTTGGCCACGCTGGAGTCGTGCGTCACCAGCACAACGGTCAGGCCGCGGGCATGCAGCTCGCTCAAGACCTCCATGATTTCCCGCGCGCTCTTGGAATCGAGGTTGCCGGTCGGTTCGTCGGCAAAGATGATGGAGGGGTTGTTGACCAAGGCGCGGGCAATGGCAACACGTTG
>JAUVCG010000039.1 GCA_030595785.1 Kiritimatiellales bacterium
CAGAATATCGCGGATACCCGCCAGCATCAGGGTCGACAAAGGATAATAGATCATCGGCTTGTCGTACACCGGAAGCATCTGCTTGCTAACCACCTGCGTCAATGGATAAAGCCGGGTTCCGCTTCCACCTGCTAATATTATACCTTTCATTGTCGCTTCGCTCCGTTAATTGTTAGTCGTGGAAAGTGGCTATTTTCGACCCGTGTAATGCTTACACCACGACTCAGGATCATCCATCATTTTATTTAACATCCCACCGATATGTCGACATTTGGACCCGATTCCATCTTTTACCACTTCATTAATATATTCACATGCAAAAGCAGTTTCAAGCCAATGAACCGTTTCCTCTGTCTCGCCATCTGAATCCGAAAGCTTACTCACGAAGTGCGCAGGATACCTTGTACACCTCCAAATCCCTCACGCCTTTCGCCAACATGCTTTTTCCTTACTTTCTACATCCCACAACTTACTGCTTACAATCTGCAATCGGCGGGCTACGCCCGACCGAGCCGCTCCCCCGCGTAGCGCGCAGCGCGCAGCGGTTTCCACCACCAGTCGTTATCCAGATACCATTGGACCGTCCGGCGAATACCACTTTCAAAATTTTCTTGCGCCTTCCAACCCAACTCGGCTTCAAGTTTGGTGGCATCAATAGCATAGCGCATATCATGTCCGGGGCGATCTGTGACAAACGTGATCAAATCCCGATAGGATTTAATCTCCTTCGTCGATGTAGAATGTTGAAGGTTGGATGTTGGATGCGACGTTTCCCCCGTTCCACTTTCCACTTCCGACTTTCCACAACTTCCGCCCAACGGTCTAAGCTCATCAAGTACATCGCAAATGGTTTGCACCACTCCCAGGTTTGTGCGCTCGTTCCGCCCGCCCACGTTATAGGTTTCCCCCGGCTTGCCGGTTTCCACCACCGTCACCAAGGCGCGGGCGTGGTCTTCGACATAGAGCCAATCGCGAATATTGTCACCCTTGCCATAGATGGGAAGCTCCATCTCGTCCAGCGCATTAAGAATGACCAACGGGATCAGTTTTTCCGGAAAATGATAGGGCCCGTAATTGTTTGAACAATTTGTGATCACCACAGGCAGGCCGTAGGTATGATGCCAGGCCATCACCAAATGATCACTTGAAGCTTTGCTGGCAGAATAAGGGGAGCGCGGATCATATGGAGTCGTTTCTTCAAACAGGCCCTCGTCACCCAGGGAACCGTAGACTTCATCGGTGGAGATATGATGAAAGCGGAAATCAGCCGCCAAAGGCCGCTGATCTCCAGAGGCCGGAGATCCGAGATCGGAGATCAGTTGCGCGTTATCCATTGCTGGTCTCTGACCGCTGACCGCTGACTTCTGACCTCCGTCCTCTGCCCTCTGTCCTCCGTCCTCCGACTTTTGACCTCCGCCCTCTGACCTCTGTCCTCCGTCCTCCGACTTCTGTAGCGTACGCCAGTACGCTAGGGCGCAATCAAGCATCGTATAGGTTCCGACGATGTTCGTTTCAATGAACGCCGCAGGACCGTCTATGGAACGGTCAACATGCGACTCTGCCGCTAAATGCATCACTGCATCCGGCTGAAAATCCGCAAAAAGAGCCGCCATCTTTTCCCGGTCGCAAATATCCGCCTTTTCAAAACGGTAAAGCGGATTGCTTTCAATCTCCTTTAAGGAAGATAGCACGCCGGCATAGGTCAACTTGTCCACATTAAGCACATGGACCTTTTTCTCCGTCACCAGATAGCGACACACCGCTGATCCAATAAAGCCAGCCCCCCCGGTTACCAGTACTCTTTTCATAACATACGGTCCTTGTTCTTAGTTCTTGGTTCCTTGTTCTTGAAGAACCGACTCACCACACGCAGCCACAAACCTTTCCATCTCTTCACGCCAATCGCTAAAGATATTAAGTTCAGCCTTCTTCAGACGAGCATTTTCCAGAATCGAATTCTGCGGCCGGCGAGCAGGAGTAGGATATTCCGTACTCGTACAGGGTGCCATTTGGAACGGGACACCCATCTGTTTTAAAAAAGAGTCCGCCAAATCATACCAGGAGCAATACCCTTCCGACGTCGCATGAAAAAGGCCGGTCGCTCGGGATCCCACCACAGCCGCAATCTGGCGAGCCAGCGTATGCGACCAGGTCGGCGAGCCAAACTGGTCGTTCACCACCCGAATTTCCCGCTCTTGATTTTGCAAAGCCATCCGAAGCATCGTTTTCAGGAAATTTTTCCCGTTCGCTCCGTAAAGCCATGCGGTTCTCAGGATGGCAGCCTCCGCTCCGCTTTCCAATATAGCCTGCTCGCCCGCCAGCTTGGATTTTCCATACTCCGAAACCGGTGACGGTTCATCCGTTTCCGTGTAGGCCGAATAAAGGGATTTTTCACCGTCAAACACATAATCCGTCGACACGTGCACCAGGAACGCACCGTTCTCCAAAGCCCATTGAGCCAGAAACCCCGGCCCGTCAGCATTGATTTTCCAGCATCCGGGATCACTCTCACAGGCATCCACCGCAGTGTATGCTGCACAGTTGACAATCACCTCTGGACGAAGCCGGTTAAGCACTTCCATTGTTTTCAGATTATCCGAAATATCAATCTCCGGAACGTCTGTACCCAGCACTGCTCCTGCTTTTCCCAGCACTGACATGCAGTCAGAACCAAGCTGCCCGTTTGAGCCAACAACCAACATAGTCATCCTTATCCATCCTCTGTAATCGAGTAAAAACCACCCGTATCCGGAAGCGTGGAATATTGACGGCATCCGAACGGAAAAGGAAGATATTTAACGGATTGTATGTTTTGTTTTAACCCCTCCGCGAGTGACCATATCGTCGTTATTGAATTCTTGATCATTCATTGCCGTTACTTATAATTACATTCATACACAAGGCAAGGAGGTTATACTCGAAGAAGAAACTATTGCCTATCATAACATTTGAAACCATCAACCGAAACTACTTGATCAACTTAAGCAGCTCCTTGAAGCGCGGATCGGCAGCATCGCGCAGGAGAGCAAACAAGACGGTTTCTGTTGGAAGAATCTGTGCCCCGGCATCGCGCATCGCCTGCAAGGCCAACTCCTTGTTTTCCAGTGCGCGCGACGACACTGCATCCGCCACTACGAATACCTCAATGCCGGCCTCCAATAGATCAAGAGCGGTTTGGTAAACGCAAACGTGCGTTTCGATACCGACGAGAATCACCTGCCGCTTCCCCATAGACTGGAAAACGTCCATAAAGTTCGGATCACCGCAACAGCTGAACGCCGACTTTTCAATCATGGGAGCTTCTTCCAGCAGCGACTTGAAAGGCTCACTGGTGGGACCAAGCTTTTCGGGAATCTGCTCGGTTCCGATAAGGGGAATTTCCAGCAGCTGAGCACAACGGACCATCTTTTCCAAATTGCCATCGAGCGTTTCCTTCTCGTGCATGATGTCATGCAGCCTGCCCTGCACATCAATAAAAACAAAAACCGCTTCTTCACATTTCAACATTGTTCGCTCTCTTTCCTGTTTCAGTCTAATTCTCATTGCCTCTGTAGTCGAAACCGATTTTCCGCCAACCACCCTTGATCTTCTCCATATGAACATATTCGACAAAATGATTTTTTTAATAACCGCTCCGAATCGAATTATTTTGTCAAATCCCCCTGCTTCGAAGCTGCGGGGGAAACTTGAGATTTTGAAGGTGGTCGCACTTTGCGACCACCTCGATTTTCCACACCTTAAATCATCGAACTTTAACCTTCATCGCCTTTACAGTCGAAGCCGATTTTCCGTTTAGGCGGATCGAGCGGCGGAGTCAGCAAGGGCTGGAGATGTTGCCATATTACGGTAAGTGCCTGATCGTGTTCCAGCAGGGCTTTGTCGATCTCCGCCAACCGCCTGAGGATTGCCGCATTGGCTGCCAACCGTTCACGCATCTGCACAAACGCCCGTACTACAAACACGCTCATGGTGGTCGCTTGCGGGCTATTGACAACCATGGCTGCCATAATTGCGCCATGCTCTGTATAAGCCGCTGGTAGTTGCGGGGAAAACTTCAGCCTTTGGAGGTGGTCACAATTTGTGACCACCTCCGTTTTCTCTTGTTCTGTAAGGCGAAAGGTAAAATCCTCTGGAAACCGTTCGGCATTGCGCTTCACCGCCTGGTTTAAGACTTTGGTTTGCACGCCATAGAGTTCGGCTAAATCGGCATCGAGTACTACGCGTTGACCGCGAAGGGTCTGAATCAGTGGTTCAATCAGCTTTAGTTCGCTCATGTACTACACCTATAGTTTTTAATATACAATAAGTATCACTTATGTTTATTTATTGACAACTATTCTTACTTTTTCCTGTTCCCCATTGAAAATCAATACGTAGCACGCACTAAAGCGCTTTGAGAAATGTGGTATCCGCTTCGACTGAACTCTGGAGGGGCATCGGCCTTGATGCCCAGTCGGCGGGGCCGCCGACTCTCCACCCAAGCAGCTGCGATTATGTCTGGCTCCGGACTGTTGAGGATGGAAGCAGCCATGATTGCACCGTGCTCAGTGAAGGCATACGGCATAAATCGCGGATCACGGTGTCGCTGGGAACCGGTCACAATCTGTGACCGGTTAAGTGCATTCCCCTCTTTTTCAATAACTTCCGATGAACCGTTCCTCCGTTTCGCCTACGGCTCATTTAAAAGCGGCGTCGAGCCGCCGCACTCCAAATGCGAAAAACAGCCCTGATCTCGCTGTGAAGACTTTATCAACAGCCTGAGGTGGTCGCAATTTGCGACCGGTTGTTCCCTTGCATCTCTCAAGCATTACGCATCACTCGTTACGCCTTACGTTATTCCATACTGGTTGAGTTTGCGATGCAGGGTGCGGCGGCTGATACCGAGTTTTTCCGCGGCTTTGGTCCGGTTGCCGCCGGTTTTTTCCAGGGCCAGGATGACCATCCGTTTTTCCATTTCATCGACCGTCAGTTCGGCGTCAATCCGGACCTCGCCGCCCCCGCTGGCCTTTTCGCGTACCTGAGCGGGAATATCCTTCACATCCAGCACCTTGCTGCGCGAGAGCACCACCATCCGCTCAACCAGATTGCGAAGTTCGCGGATATTGCCCGGCCAGTCGTAGGCAGCAAGCATGCTGTACGCCGCCGGTGTAAAGCCCTCGATCTGCTTGCTGTTCTCTTCGTTAAATACAGCCAGATAATGATTCAGCAAGAGCAGAACGTCATCCTGGCGATCACGCAGCGGCGGCAAGGTAATGACAACGACATAGAGCCGGTAAAACAGGTCTTCACGAAAATCGCCTTCGTCCACCATCTCCCTCAAGTCGCGGTTGGTCGCGGCAATCAGGCGGGTATCCACATCCACCGGCGTATCACCGCCCACGCGTTCAATCTGCCGCTCCTCCAGCGCCCGCAAAATCTTTACCTGTACCGAAGCATCAATCTCGCTGATTTCATCGAGGAACAAAGAGCCGCCGTCGGCCTTCTCAAAGCGGCCGATACGCCGCTCCATCGCGCCGGTGAACGCCCCCTTTTCGTGACCGAACAACTCGCTCTCCAGCAGGTTTTGCGAAAGGGCCGCGCAGTGCACCGCCACAAATGCTCCGTTACTTCGCGGGCTCAGCTGATGGATGGCTTTTGCCACCAGCTCCTTACCGGTACCGCTTTCGCCCTGAATCAAAACCGTGGCGCGGGAGCTGGCCACCTGCCGGATCGTATCGAACACCTCCTGCATGGCAGAGGAACGGCCAATGATGTTTTCCAGCCCATACTTGTCGTCAAGCTGCACCTTGAGCTGCTCATTTTCCAGTTCAATCTTTTTTGCCTTCAGCACGCGGTCGAGCACCAGCTCCAGCTTATCGAGGTTGATCGGCTTCGTCATGAAATCGGTTGCCCCGTGCTTCATGGCTTCAACGGCCAACTCAACATCGCCGTAGGCCGTCAGAATGATACACGTCAGCTCAGGATTATTCGCCAGTGCGCGCTGCATCAGCGTGATGCCGTCCATGCCGGGCATGCGGACATCGCTCAGCAGTACATCGATTTTCTGATTGGATAAAATTTCCAGCGCCGAGGTTCCATTTTCGGCAGCAAAGACCCGATAGTCTCTTCGCAACGCCCGAACCAACCCGTCACGTGCACTCTTTTCGTCATCGACGATCAGGACTACTGGTTTATTCATTATTACGTACTCCGTATTGCGTATTGCGTATTGCGTATTGCTAAAATGGAATGTCTTTATCGAGAGAACTTTCAACTGCATATTCAGGGTAATCCTCGCGGATCCGAGTCCCTCGTTCTTCAGGTACAATAGTTAGAAGCATCTTTATAATTTCGGTTAGTATCGAGGCCCGATGTTCAAACACTTTCTCGCCCAGAATATGCCGGCCACGATAAAACCAACCGCGGCTTTCACGAGCAGAACCCAAGGCATACTCATAAAACCGCGCGCGATCCTTGGAGCTTTTTTCGAATAACCTTCCTCAAGATTGGCGGCAATGGATCCAACCGAACGATACAACTGGTTCGACAGCGACTTTGTACGCGTGTCTTTCGCCAGCTTCGATACGTCCTCCCAGCAGATGTCCGACAGGAAAATCGAAAGCCGATAGACCTTCATTTTCCATAGTAAATCTTCACGAATAACTTCGGGCACCTGCATTTCCCATTCCGCATAGTTCATAACATTTTTCCTATTGAGCAATACGTAATACGCAGTACGCAATACGCTATGGGGCTTCAAGCAGGTTCAGGCGGGCGTCTTCGCGCGGGAAGCGCAGTGTAAGTTTCGTCCCCCTACCCGGCTCCGAATTGATTTCAATCTCTCCGCCGTGGTCGCGCATGATGCGCTGAACAATCATCATACCCAGGCCGGTGCCCTCCGTTTTGGTGGTGTGGTAAGGCTCGTATATGGCACCCAGATTTCCGGGGTCGATGCCGGGGCCGTTATCCTCGAACACGGCGCTGATAAAACGATCAGACGGTTGCATGTTGATTCTCAGGATGCCACCGTCCTCCATCGCCTGCAGCGCATTTTTCACGATGTTGAAAAAAACCTGCTTCACCTGTGTCTCGTCCACCGCAACCGCCGGAATGTCTTCGGGAAAGTCGGTTTCGACCAGCATGCGGCGATCAGCGATCTCATGTTTCATGACAACCAGCGTCTCTTTGATAAGCACACTGAGCTTGTGGGGCTTGCGCTCGGGCAGCGAAGGACGCAGCGCTTTCAGAAACTGCCGGATAATCGTATCGAGCCGCCCCACTTCCTTACGCGAAACCTCAACCAGTTCCTTGAGTTCACCCCGGGCTTTCTCGTCTTCCAAATAGCCGATTTCGCGATCCAGCAGCTGGAGATGGATATTGATTGAGTTGAGCGGGTTTCCGATTTCGTGCGCAACGCCGGCCGCCAGCAGGCTGAGGGCATGAAGTCGCCCGGATTCAATGGATTCCGCCGTGGTTTCGCGTTCGCGTGTTACATCGCGGAAAATCACCACCGCACCCTCTTCCTTTTCGTCGACAGCGGCGAGGGGCACGACATAGAACTCCATGAAACGGTGCTGCGGATAGGTGATCTCAATCTCACGGCGCACCAGCTGGCTCCACTCGTACTCATCGAGATCAAGCACGAGATCCCAGTGGATATCCTTGAGGTATCGCTGAATCGGAACGCCCTCTGCACTTTCGAGCTTAAAGCCGAGGAACTGCTCCGCCGCTCGGTTGGCATAGCTGATCTGCGCCTCTGGATCGAGCACGATGATTCCCTCCTCCAGCGCCTGGAAGATGGTTTCCATCAACCCCTTCTCCTTTGCAAGGCGCAGGAAATAGGTCTGCAAACTGCCTGAATCCAGATGATCCAGCCGATTCACCAATTTATCAAAGAAACCCGGTTTCATGTGCAGAACTGTGCCATAACGGCACAGGCGGTGCAACCCGCAAGTGCTTCGTAAAATCGCGCCAAAAAGTCCCGCGCCAAAAAAGCGTGAACATTACGGCCAAGCCCTCTATATTACTCCTTCGAAAGGAAAACCTTATGAGCGGGATGAAAAGCGCATACGAACTGGCGATGGAACGCCTGGGCGGCGAATCGCAAAAGCTGACGGAGGAACAAAAGCAGGCCATTGCCGAAATTGATTCCAGAGCAAAGGCCAAGGTCGCCGAAATCGAAATCATGTTCGACCAGCAATTAGCAACGGAATCCGACCCCGCGAAGGCCTCCCTCATCCAGCAAACCCGGCAACAGCAGATTGGGAAGATTAAGAGTGAAGCCGAGGACGAAAAGGAAGGCATTAGGCGTGAGGCGTGAGGCTTGAGGCTTGAGGCTTGAGAAGAGTCACGCTTCACGAATCAATTGTCACTTAAAACTTAACCACTTAACACTTAAAACTATGGATACATCCTACGACTTCCTTGTCATTGGCTCCGGACTCGCCGGTCTGACCGCCGCCCTTGAGCTGGGCAAACACGGTCGCGTACTGGTAGCCAGCAAGGTCGAAGACTCCGAGTGCAACAGTTCCTATGCCCAGGGCGGCATTGCCTGCGTCATCGACCCTAACGACACCATTGAGTCGCACGTGGCGGACACGATCGGCACCGGCTGCGGATTGAGTGCAGCGGACGTGGTGAAGCAGATCATACAAGGCGGCACCGACCGCATTGCCGGACTTGAGCAGGCCGGTGTTGAATTCGAACGGCGCAAGGGCAAAGAAAACGAATATGACCTTGGGCAGGAAGGTGGCCACTCGCACCGGCGCGTATTGCATGTGGGCGATATCACCGGCGAGGCGATGATGTCGGTGCTCATCCAGCGGGTACGCGAAACCCCTAATATTACCATCCGCGAAAACCTGATGGCGATCGACCTCGTTACCACCGGATGGATCGGCGACCCCGGAAAAAACCGTTGTGTCGGCGCCTACTTTCTCGATAAGAAAACCAACGGCATCTTCCCGATCCACGCCGCCTGCACCGTGCTGGCTACCGGCGGTCTCGGCAAGGTTTATCCCTATACCTCCAATCCCGATGTCGCCACCGGTGACGGGGTGGCCATGGCATGGCGGGCCGGCCTGCCGATCCGTAACATGGAGTTTGTTCAGTTCCACCCCACCTGCCTTTATCACCCGGAGGCCAAGTCGTTCCTCATCTCCGAAGCCGTGCGTGGAGAAGGCGCCGAACTCAAGGATATCCGCGGCAACACCTTTATGGAGGAGTTTGACGAGCGTGGATCGCTAGCCACGCGCGATGTTACCGCCCGCGCCATCGACTTTGTAATGAAGAAGCATGGCGATCCGTATGTCTATCTCGACATCACCCACCGCTCTGAGGCTTTCCTGCGCGAGCGCTTCCCCAATCTCTATGCCGCCTGTCTGCGCTACGGCGTCAACATGGCGGAAGACCCCATTCCCGTTGTGCCCGCCGCGCACTATTCCTGCGGCGGCGTCGTTGCCGAGGTCAATGGAACCACCGGCATGCCCGGCCTCTACGCCTGCGGCGAGGTTGCCAGCACCGGCCTGCACGGGGCCAACCGCCTCGCCAGCAACTCCCTGCTCGAGGCACTCGTCTGCGGCCACGAAACCGCCCTCGAAATCTCCCGGGTCTGGAAGCAGTTCCGTGAAGAGGTCTCCATCCCCGGATGGAAATGCGGCGAAGCCGTTTCGTCCGACGAGGCCGTCGTGGTCGAGCACAACTGGAACGAGGTCCGCACCGCCATGTGGGACTATGTCGGCATCGTCCGCACCGACCGCCGCCTCGCCCGCGCCCGCGCCCGTATCCGCAACCTGCGGCAGGAGATCAAGCAATACTACGGCGACTACCTCGTCACATCCGATTTGCTGGAACTGCGCAACATTGCCGATGTCGCCGAGTTGATTATCCGCTCCGCCGAACAGCGCAAGGAGAGTCGCGGGCTCCACTATATGGCTGACCATCCCGAGCCATCCGATCCGCCCACCGATACCATCGTCCACGACAAGCCCGGCGGGCCGTTGACGTAAAGCATGCTGGAGTGCGGCACTTTTGTTCCGCTTTCAACCCCCGTTACACCGAAAGGATTATGTCCGAACCGCATCGTTAAGATGGCTGCAGCGGGGACAGCGGTCCATGGGACGATTACGGGCGAAGGCGTAGACGTGACCGCATTCGGCGCACTCGTAGATGCTTTCCTTTTCACGGCCGGGACGGTGCAGCGTCCGGAAATTATAGAACAGCGCCAGCAGGGCCGTGGTAAGCAGGGGAATGCCGACGAACAAGGTCAGAATGGCGCCGAGCGGCAGCGGGATCATTGGCTCACTCCTTCGGCGGGGGCGGCTTCCGAGGAATAAATTTCGATGCTTCCATCGACGGGACCGTCACCTGATTTAAAGCGTAAGCCGTGGAGCAGCTGTATGATCGCCTGATTGAGCGGTGCTTCCTTAAGCGGCTGCTCAAGAAACACATGCCGGACGGCCCCTTGTTTTGAAATACTCATATCGGCGTGGACTTCCCATGCCGTATCCCCTTTCCGGTTCAGTTCCGGGGGAAGCACGATCCCTCCTACAAGACGTTCCTTCAACTCGGGAGCCACGTAGACGCGACGGGGAGCGGGGCGGTTTTCCATAGGCCGAAACGCGACGGAGGGAGGCCGTGGCGCAGCGCGCCCTCCGGCGGTAAGCATAAGTTCCAGCGGGACGACTTCCGCACCGGTATCGCGCGATGCAGGATCGACACCCAGAAAACTTTCCGTTTCGTCAGGTTGCCTGAAGGTCAGCCGGGTGCGCAGTTTTTCCTGCAGCAGGTCGCGGCTGAATCCCATTTCGGAGGGAAGCGAAAAAAGTACCGGCGACCAAATCATACGGATGTCGATTCCATGAGCCGGATCTGAACCGGATGAATGGGCGTTATAGTGTGTTTCGGGCGGAACCGGCGCACCCGCCAGGCCGTCCCCGTTCGCAGGCCGAATGGCCATGAACAGCAACAGGTGCATCATCACGGCCAGACTGACTGCCAGCTCGATAACGTGCCGTTTACCCGCATTCTTCAAGGGGCACCCTCCCCAACCGCCAAAATATGCGTGGCCATGGAGACTTCTGAAATCCCCGCATTCAGCGCGGCATTCCATGCCGCTACCACAGCGCCATGCGATGCGCGCTCGTCAGCTTCGATGATCAAGGGAGCGCCGGGGGTTTCAACTGCGGCAGCTTCAAGCACCCCGCCGAGCCGGGAAATTTCAAGACGCTCGTCGTTGAAGTAAAACCAATCGCCGCGCGTAACGGAAAGCACCATCGAGCCAAACCGAGCACCGCCCGTGAAGGGCGAAGCGGGAAGCTTGATGTTGATGCCCGGCTGCATGACAAACGGCGAGACCGCCAGAAAGAAGGCGAGCACCAGCAAAGCCGCATCGGAAAAAACCACGCTGATACTGAAGACGCCGGCCGGCTTCCGGGTGGGTGTGAAGTGGCGCAGCTTCTGGCTTTGTCGATGGGGATTAAAGGGTTTCATTGGATGGGTCGCCGTTGGTTCGGTCGTAGATGAGGAAACGGTAGATTTCCTCGGCGGCATATTCCATGTTGAGCGTAATGTTTTCCACGCGGCTGAGCAGGAAGTTGTAGGCCGCGAATGCGGGGATCGAAACGGCGATCCCGACGGCTGTAGTGGTGAGGGCCTGCCAAATACCGGCGGAGAGGTCACCGATCTCAGCCAGCGGAGCGTTTTGTTCCATGACCATGAAAATACGAATAAGTCCGACCACTGTGCCCATCAAGCCCAGCAACGGCGTGAGTTGCGCAAGCGTCAGCAACCCGCCCAGGTTTTTCTCCAGACGCGGAATTTCCCCCAGCCCGGCCTTGTTGATGGTTTGCTTGAGCTCCGGCGGCGGCTCGTCGGAATGCAGCAGCGCGGTGCGCACCATGTGTGCAACGGGCCCGGGGGTCTGGTCGCAGATGGAGACCGCCTCGGCAGTATTGCCTCGGTTGACGATGGTGTAGATGCCACTCAAAAAGTCGTCGGGTTTAATCTGCGCGCGATGCAGGTGGAACACGCGCTCAAAAAACAGTACGGCCGCCGCAATGCTGCACGCCATGATCGGCCACATGATCCACCCGCCCTTAACCATCAATTCCCACATAGGTTCCTCCTGAATTTCTTAATTGCCGATTTTTGATTTGTGGAACTCAATCGGCGTTGGCCTTTTGTCATATAAAGGCGTCGCAGACCCACAAATCAACCTTCGGCAATCATTAATCAAAAATTCTCACTCCATCTCCTCGGCCTGCTCGAACAGCAGCCAGTTGTCTTTTTTGATTTTTTTGATACGATTGGCCGCCTCTTCCCTGGCGGGCACATCGGCCTCGATCACGCGGCCGTAAACGGATACCGCCTCTGTCCAGGCCTTTTCCTTTTCCTTGAGCGTAGCCGCGCCGAAGGCCGCGCGCGTGAACCACATTACGCTGTAGGGAGAGCGTTCGACATTTTCATTGATGAAGGTGTAGACCACGTTCATGTAACGATTGAATGCCTGGTCGGGGACATCGGTTTTTTCGAGACAGCGCCCGAGCTTATACTCGGCCTGCAGCTTGAGCGCGAACGGCGCCAGGGGCCGGTCGAGAATGGCCTGATAGGAGTTCATGGCCTCGGCATAGCGTGCGGGGTTTTCGGCAGCAAGCGAAAACTGGCAGTCGCCCTTGCGTCCCCACGCGGTACTGACGAGATGGCTCTCGGGATAATTCTTGATGATTTCCTCGAAGGCCAGGATGGCGCGGGCGAATTCGCCCAGCTCGCTGAGGGCATCGCCCTGCGCAAAGCGGGTTTGAGGCAGCACATCGCTATCGGGATATTCCTTCGCCACGGTACTGTAGCGCTCGATGGCCGTCACATAGTTGGCCTGGGCGGCGGCGGCACGTCCCGCCCAGTAGAGCGCACGCGGCACAAGTATGTTTTCTTTGAAGTCGGCGGCGATGCGCATAAAGAGCGGTTCGGCTTTTTTGTAGTCGCCCAGGTTATAGTATTGCTCCGCCAGCCAAAAGAGCACTTCCGCGGTCCACTCCGAGTCGGGATATTGATCAACAAAGACCTGGCAGGTTTCAACCGCTTCGTCGGTCTGCCCCTGGAGGTAGAGACAGAAACCCCGCATGTAGGTTGCCTGCGGCACATGCTCACTCTGCGGATACTCCGCCACGACCGACTCGAAAGCCTTCTGCGCGTCGGCGCTGCGTCCCAACCGGTAGAGCAACAGCCCGCGCTGATGGAGGCTGATCGCCCCTGCCGAACTATTTGTGTACGTCAGACCGATCTGCGTGTATTTGTCCAGTGCCGCCTCCCACTGTTCTCCGGCGCGCATCACATCGGCAGAGCGCAGGGCGGCTTTTTCGGCGAACGGGCTGGCGGCATGGTTCGCTTCCAACGTCTGGAATGCGGCAAGCGCTTCGGTTCGACGATCGGTTTTTGCAAGCGAAATCCCGTGCTGATAGAGCGCGTTGGGCATGTTTTCATGGCTCGGGAAATCTGCTACGAACGCCCGGTAGCGCTTTTCAGCATCTGCAAAGTTACCGGCGCGGTAGTACGCATCACCCGCTTTAAAGAGCGCATCCGCCTTGTCGTCCGGGTTCTCCAACCCCTTGACCGCCTTGTCAAGCGCGGCCGCGGATTCGGCGAAGCGGCCCAGCTCCCACAGGGCGAGTCCCTTGCCAAAATAGGCGCGAGCCAACCCGCCCGCATCCCCTGCCACGTTGAGGTAGACCTGGTAGGCTTCATCGGCCTCCTTGAACCGCCGGGCCTGCAGCAATGCCACGGCCTTTTCAAGCTGGAGGGCGGCGGCGAGGGTTTCGTTCGGCACTTCGGCACGGCACTCTTCGAGCAGTTTGAGCGCTCCCGCAGTGTCGCCATCACGCAACAGCATGCGGGCAAGCGACAACTTGACCGGTACGCGCTGGCGGGCATCGGGCGAAAGTGCAATCGCCTCGCGCAAAGCCGCCGTTGCGGCGTCGCGCCCGCCGGCCTTTTCCTCCAGCGCAGCAAGATCGACAAATGCGTCGATGCGGTAGGCCAGCCGCGTATTGGCGTTGGTCGCCAACCCGAAAAGCAAGCCGCGGGCGACGTCGAAGTTTTCGACCGCCTCCTGGGTGTAGAGCAGATGCGCCAATTTCAGCCGGGCGCGTTGCGCCGCATTCCTGTCCTGCTCTTCGGCCAACACTTCGTAGACGGCGATGGCTTCAGGTATCTTTTTCTGGTCAACACGAACCTCAGCAAGGTCGAACAGGTTTTCAATGCTGTCATGGTGATCGGGGAATTCCTCAGCAAACTGAAGGAACGTAGCTTCCGCGCCATCAAACCGGCCGGTGAGCCGCTCAATGTGTCCCTTCAACCGGAGCACCGCCGGAGCATAGTGGCTTTCCGTCATGTCCACGCCTGCTTTAGCGAGGCTCTGAAGTGCCGCATCGTATTGCTTCAATTCAAAATGGGCGCGGGCGCGCCAATACACATAACCCGGCTCGGTGGCGCGGCTATCCAGCAGGACGAGCATTTCGGAATAGCGCTTCTGCCCCCATAATGCGTGTGCGAGAAGCAGGGTCGCCTCCTGCCCGGTGTCCTTGTCCGGTTCAGACCGGAGCACGCCGCGCGCCTGTTGCTCCGCCAGCGAAAAAAATCCATCGTTGATCGAGGCCTTGATATTAGGCAGACGGCGGCTCGCCGGTGACGGAACCGTTTCTTCAGCTGTCACGGAAGCCACCGCGCTCAGGAGTGAACAAAAAATTAAGATGGATAAAAGGTATGGTCGCATTGGGATTCCCACTTATCGGATACATTATTTCCAATGGGCGGGAAATATAAAGCCAATTCTTCTTAAGGACTCCGAATGGATGCCGGTCGGGCTGATCACAACATAATGCTTGCAATGTCTATTATATCCTGCGACCAACGGTTCTGGTTGTAAGGAGAATACGCTATGAAGAAGATTTCGCCTGATAAATGGAACAGAAAGCGCGCCGCCCACCTTCTGGTCCGAACGGGCTTTGGCGCGACCCCGAAACAGATCGACGCCGCCGCCGCAAAACCGATGGAAGAAGTCATCGACCACATCCTCACGCCGGTCAAATCCCTTGATCCCCCCGCCTGGGTCGTTCCAGGAATCGAAGAAAAGCCGAACTTCAAAGTGCTTCAGCGCGGCCTCAACAATGAAGAGAAGCGTGCGATGCGGAAGAAGTTCCAGCAGGGTTACAACGCCCAGCAGCGCGAACTGAACGGATGGTGGGTCAACCGGATGATTACCTCCCCCTGCCCGTTACAGGAAAAAATGGCCCTGTTCTGGCACGGCCACTTTGCAACGAGTATCCGCAAGGTAC
This sequence comes from Kiritimatiellales bacterium, assembly GCA_030595785.1. Classification (GTDB taxonomy): domain Bacteria; phylum Verrucomicrobiota; class Kiritimatiellia; order Kiritimatiellales; family Pontiellaceae; genus Pontiella. The sequence goes on from JAUVCG010000039.1 coordinate 15,309, forward strand.
GCATTCCCTACATGATGTATCTGCAGAACCAGACCTTTCGCGAACATGCACTCGGCAACTGGAAAGAACGAAGAGAACACAAAAGGATCTTTTTGTCCCTGCGTTCCCTTCGATCCTTTGTGGCTGCTCATCCCTATGCATCGTAATCATTCATTATTCAGGCCGCCCGCTGAGGCGTACAGCCTGATCATCCGGATCGCCAACGGCTGCCCATGGAACCAATGCACTTTCTGCGGAATGTACAAAGGAGTCCAGTGCGGCTTCCAAAGTCTGGAGGAAATTGAGCATTCGATTTCAATGGCATGGAAGGAATATCCGCAGGCCCGGCGCGTCTTTCTGGCCGATGGCGATGTGATGG
>JAUVCG010000134.1 GCA_030595785.1 Kiritimatiellales bacterium
GCTGTGATATGCGCACTGCTGACACGCAAAATTCGACTACCCCTGACCACCCTGCTGATGGCCGGAATTTGCGCTCTGTTCCTTGCCTTCACGCTGTTCTCCTCCTTCTACACCAATATGGACGGTCCGTTGGAATCCATCATGGCATTCAAAGGCTACTTTGCCCGCGGCACGGGTGTTGAGACCGACCATGTCCATCCATGGAACTTCTATCTGAACATGCTCGCACACTATCGCTTCGATGGGGGTCCCGTTTGGAGTGAAGCCCTCGTCTTTGGGTTGGGTATCGGCGGCTGCGTTCTAATTTTGTTAAAAAAGATTCCGTCCAAATGCGATCCGGGTTTAGCGCGCTTCCTGGTGTTCTATACGTTGCTGCTCACCTTCGTCTATTCCGCCATCTCCTATAAAACCCCGTGGTGCATTCTCTCCTTCCTTCACGGATGGATTCTGCTCGCAGGGATCGGGATTGCATCGATCCTTGAAATGTCGCAACGAGGTAAAAGGCCTCGGCTGCAATCAGGAATTGTCCTTGTCCTCCTGATCGTCCCCGTCCTCGGAACACTTCGCACGGCCCACCGCACCGTCTTCCGCTATGCTGCGGATTATCGCAACCCGTATGTCTATGCCCACACGGCTCCCGACTTTATGAATCTGATGCGACGCATCGATGAACTTGAAGCCGTCAGCCCCTGGGGCAGGGATATTTATATTCAAGTAGTAGCCGATCCGAAGGAGACCTGGCCGCTGCCGTTCTACCTGCGGGAATTCCCAAACAGTGGATACTGGGTGGATTCCTCGGCTCTTCCGACCGGGCCGAAACCCGACATTATAATCTCTTCGGTTGAGTTTGAAACCGATCCGGACAGCTACCTTACCGAATACTATGGTCTTCGCGCCGATACCCTGCTTGCCGTTCACATTCACCGCCCCCTGTGGGCGCATTTTATCGAAACGCGCAGATAAAACCATTTGGAGTGCGGCGGGAAGTGGAACGCCACACCGCACTATTGATTGTGACGCAGGCTTTCCGACCTACGAAGGGCAGACAGGAATGTCTGCCCCACATCTCTTCAACGGTTGTCCGACGAAGAGCCGTTTTTGCTTTATTTGCGTTCAAGTGGTGCGATACCGTCCAGACTATGGCAAAAGAAAGCATTATAATTCTAGGCATCGACACGTCCCTGCGCTCAACGGGCGTGGGGATTATCGAGGCGCGCGGCCAAGACATGCGGGCGGTGGCGTATGGCCGCATCCACAACAAGCCGTCCGAGCCGCATTCCCAATGTCTGAAGAACATCTTCAACTCGATCACAGATCTGATTGAGGAGCACCATCCGGACTGTGCCGCGATCGAGGGCGCATTTTTTGCCAAGAATGCCAAGACCGCAATGGTACTGGGGCAGGCGCGCGGCACAGCCATTACAGCGTGTGCCAGGCAAGGGCTCGATATCACCGAGCACTCGCCGCGCAGGGTCAAGCAGGCGATTGTCGGTACGGGTACGGCACAGAAGGATCAGGTGGCCAAGATGGTGGTGCGGCTTCTCAATCTCGATGATCAGCCGCAAGAGGATGCAGCCGACGCGCTTGCCATCGCCATCTGCCACTATCACCAACTCGCCCTTCCCGAAGACCTGCAGGCCGGTAGGATTTAATATTAAACACAAAGGCACTAAGGGCTCGAAGAGAGGCAAAGAATAATTGATGTGCGAGTCTTGGTGTACTTAGTGTCTTCGTGTTAAATCTCAGCCATGCTCGAGAAACTACAATCCGAATGGCGTGCGGAACATATGATCCGCTCCTACGATGTTGATCTGCGGATGATCGCCCGATTGCCCGTCTTATGCCGGTTCATGCAGGAGGCGGCCTACTTCCATGCCGAGCATTTGGGGGTGGGGTATTCGCATCTTTCCCCGAAGAACATGGCATGGGTGCTGGCCCGAATGCGCATTGAGATTGAGCGACTCCCGAAATGGGGCGAGACCGTTAAGCTACGGACCTGGCCATCGGGGCGCGATCGTTTGTTCTACTACCGCGATTTTGAAATCACCGATGGGAATGGAAAGCGCCTGCTGCTCGCCAGCAGCGCCTGGTTCGTAATCGATTCTTCAAAGCGTGAGCGTATTCAACCGGATTGGTGGCAGAGTCAGGAATATCCTTTCAGCCCCAAGGTATTCAGCTCCAAACTCGGTCGGCTGAAAAGCTACGGTTGTGAGAGTGGCGAATTGATGACCGTAAACTATGGCGATCTCGACCAGAACGGGCACGTCAACAATGTCCGTTATATTGAATGGATTCTCAACAGCCTCCCCCTGGAGTTCCATCAATCAAGCGCCCTCCAATCCATGGAGGTCAACTATCTTGCCGAGGCGGTCTATGGCCACACGGTTTCCATCTGCACCAAGGAAGCATCACCACGTCATTTTGATCATGGAATCATGGCCGACGGAGTGGATCTTTTCCGTGCGCAGTCCGTCTGGGCATAAAAAACCGAGGTCAACGACCCCGGTTTGTGATTGTAGGTAGGGACGGTTCGCCGAACCGTCCGCGGCGCGCGCGCCCTACCAGTTTTCGCCCAGCACTTCGAAGTGCGCCTGCGGATGAGCACAGGCCGGGCACATGCCCGGGGCTTCTTCAGCTTCGTGGATGAAGCCGCAGTTACGGCAGCGCCAAACCACCTTGCCACCCTTCTTAAAAACCTTACCTTCGTTGAGGTTTTGCAGAAGGTCGTTGTAGCGCTTTTCATGTTGCTTCTCGGCGATGGAAATCTTTTCCCAAACCACAGCACAGGCTTCAAAACCTTCTTCGCGTGCCTTGGCGGCAAACGCCGGGTAGAGCTCGGTCCACTCTTCATGTTCGCCGCCTGCGGCGGCTTCGAGGTTTTCGGCAGTGGTGCCTACTACGCCGGCCGGGAAGCCGGCGGTGATTTCGCACATCCCGCCTTCGAGGAATTTAAAAAAGCGCTTGGCGTGCTCCTTTTCCTGGTCGGCGGTTTCAGCGAAGATATCGGCAATCTGCACAAGACCTTCCTTCTTTGCCGTGCTGGCAAAGTAGGTGTAGCGCATGCGCGCCTGCGATTCGCCTGCAAACGATTTCATCAGGTTCTTTTCGGTTTCGGTTCCTTTGATACTAGGCATGGTTTTCTCCTTGGTTAGTTCTTCTTACAGTTGTGGCAGACGCCGCGTATTTGCAGATGCAAGGACTCCGCGCTGCCGAGATTTTCAATACCCTCCGGGAGAGGCGGTTCTTCGTTCAAATAGACGTCCGAAATACTCCCGCATTCCTTGCAGATAAAATGGTGATGGGTATCGCAGTTTGCATCGTAGCGTGCGCGGCCGCAAACCGGATCCGCGCGGCTGACGAGTCCCATCTCCTCCAGCGAGGCCAGCGTGCGGTAGACCGTATCGCGCGAGACCGTTGGCATACGCTCAAGGCGCTGCTCCAGAAGGTTTGTAGTTCCGCCTTTAGGCGGCTCTGAGGACTGGCCGCCTAAAGGCGGAACTACGAGCTTTTTTTCCTCAAGCATGCTTGATATCCGTATGTCCGGAAATTTCCGAGTTGGTGGTGAACAGATCCTTTGCGTCCAATCCATGCACATCGTCATGTCCCGTAATGCGTGCGAAGGTTTTCAGCTCTTCACTGCAGACCGTGAGATAGTTGGCCAGGCGCCGGGCTGATTTATCCACATCAAGCCGGGTACGCAGCTCGGGATCCTGTGCCGTGATGCCGACCGGGCAGCGACCGGTGCCGCACATGCGATATTGCTGGCAGCCGATCGCCATCATGGACGCGCTGGCTATCGCCACGACATCGGCGCCCATGGCCAGCGCTTTGGCAAAGTCGGGCGAAACGCGCAGACCGCCTGTAATGATCAATGCGATGCCTTCTGTACCGTTTGCATCGAGATATTTACGTGCACGGTGCAGGGCATAGATGGTCGGGACCGAAGTCGCCGCCTTGATATATTTCGGTGCGGAGCCGGTTGCTCCGGTGCGACCATCGATGGTGATAAAGTCCGGGCTTGCGGCCAGCGCCACTTCCAGATCTTCTTCGATATTACCCGCCGCCATCTTGATGCCGATCGGTCGACCGCCGGAAACTTCGCGCAGCCAGTCGACCTTCGTTTTCAGGGCTTCCGGGGATTGAATATCGCTGAACGTGGAGGGGCTGATAATGTCTTCACCTTTAGTACGTTCGCGTATCGAGGCAATTTCGTCCGTCACCTTATCGCCGGGCAGGTGCCCGCCCATGCCGGGTTTGGCGGACTGGCCTATCTTGATCTCAATCGCATCGGCATTCTTGAGGTTTTCCTCGTTTACGCTGTATTGATTCGGGACATATTCGAAGATGTATTTATACGCCAGCTCGCGGCTTTCGGGCAGGATACCGCCTTCGCCGGAGCACATGCCCGCACCGACCATGCCGCTGCCCTTGGCCAGCGCCATCTTGGCCTCTTTCGAGAGTGCGCCGTACGACATGTGCGAAACCATGAGCGGCGTTTCCAGTTCCATCGGTTGGGC
>JAUVCG010000095.1 GCA_030595785.1 Kiritimatiellales bacterium
GATCCTGGCCGACGATTCAATCCGTGTTTCCTGTACCTGTGTGCGGGTTCCGGTGATCAACGCGCATAGTGAAGCCTTGCACGTTTCATTTGAAAAACCGGTCACTCCGGAGGCCGCACGCGAAGTGCTGGCACAAGCCGACGGCGTGGAGCTGGCGGACGATCTCGACAACGCGGTCTATCCCATGCCGCTGAACGCCAGCGGCAAGGAGGATGTTCTCGTGGGCCGTATCCGCAAGGACCTGGGATTCGACAATGGTCTTTCTCTGTTTGTCGCTGGCGACAACCTTTGGAAAGGTGCGGCGCTTAACGCAATCCAGATAGCCGAAAAGCTGATTGAACAGAGGTGCTGATTCCCTTCCGGATTAAAAAAAAGCCCGCTTTCCGGCGGGCTTTTTTCGTTTGAATGCCTGGGCTTAATAGCCGGGCGACATGCCGGGGAGTTGCTGCGACCCCTCCCATTGCTGCGGGGTGTTCCACGGCATATCGGAATATTCCTTATCATCGTGGTAGTCGTCGGTGGAGGCGCAACCGCAGAGAGAAAGCATGGCGGCTGCAGCCAGCAGATAGATGGTTTTGAATAGTGTCTTCATAGGAAAAAAATAACCGTCCCGTTTTCACAGGACGGTATGTGCAGAATCAACGCGGACTTTAGAGTACGGCGTCTTTAGCTGCTTTTGCGATGCGGAACTTAAGAACACGCTTAGCCGCGATCTGGATGGTTTCACCGGTAGCCGGATTGCGACCCATGCGGGCTTTGCGATCAACGATTACAAGCTTGCCGATACCAGGAATAGTGAATCCGTCTGCTGCACCTTCGTATGCGAGTTCAGCGAGGCCTTCCAACGCGTCCTTGGCCTGTGCTTTGGAAATGTCAGCCTTTTCAGCTACTGCTGCGATGATCTGCGATTTAGTCATGGGTTTTGCCATTGTTTCTCTCCTCGTGGTTTCCTGGTTGGTTAAACAAATACTGATCCGACTCCGTATCGGTTTCAGTGATAGGAAATTCTTAGAGGATCACGGGAACCAACGCAACAGGAAAATATGCGAAAAACCAATGGTTACAGGGGTGGGGCGTCTGTTTTTTCCCAGCGGAAAAGAGTCGGACGATTGCGATCATCTTTCAGGGCCTTTGATCGCGTTACAGCTTGCACCGAATTTTTATATCTGTTTCAATTTCACGGCAAAGGCGGCGATGTAGTCCGCCCGATGAGTTATATTGACACGTCTATAGAATCAGATTTGAGGGATTAAGGCATTGAAAAGCCAGGCCGATTTCGGCTCGCCTGTGCCGAAGAACAGATTTAGAAGTTTCACAACATCTTGCCTATGTTTACCTTACTTATAACCTGCTTCTTCGCGGCGGTGCTTGCTCCCTGGGTTCACCGCAGGGTGCCGAAGTATGCGGGAGCACTGTTGGCCCTTGTTCCTGCCGCCGTATTTGCATGGCTGATTCGTCAACTGCCGATGGTCGCACACGGACATTCCGTGGAGCAATCCTTTCAATGGGTAGAGGGTCTCGGTCTTGAATTCGCGCTGCGGCTGGATGGTCTCGGCCTGTTGTTTGCCCTGCTGATCAGCGGAATCGGCACACTGATTATTTTTTACACGCAGGGCTATTTCAAGGGGCATCCGCAGCAGGGACGGTTCCTGATGTACACGATTGCGTTCATGGCCTCGATGCTTGGCGTGGTACTGGCCAACCACCTTTTAGTCCTTTTTATCTTCTGGGAGCTGACCAGTTTCACCTCCTATCTGCTGATCGGTTTCAACCACGAAGACGAGGCCGCGCGCAGTGCCGCGCTTCAAGCCATGTTGGTCACCGTACTTGGTGGCTTATTCCTGCTTGCCGGCATGATCCTCATGGCGCAGGCGACCGGCACATGGAAACTTTCCGAAATCGTTCAGCGCGGCGCCGAGCTGCAGGCGCATCCGCACTACCTGCCGATATTGATCCTGATCTGTATCGGTGCGTTCACCAAGTCGGCGCAATTTCCTTTCCACTTTTGGCTGCCCAACGCCATGCACGCACCGACGCCCGCTAGCGCCTATCTCCACTCCTCCACGATGGTCAAGGCCGGCATCTACCTGCTGGCACGCCTCCACCCTGCACTCGGCGGAACGGGTGAGTGGGGCGCAATCCTCACCACCATTGGAGTCGCCACCTTCCTGATCGGGGCGCTCATGGCGATCGGCCAAAGTGTACTCAAGCGTCTGCTCGCCTACAGCACCGTCTCTGCCCTGGGAGCGATGGTGATGCTGCTCGGTATCGGGACCTCCGGTGCGATCCAGGCCATGGCCGCATTTGTTCTCGCGCACGCACTCTATAAAGCCACGCTTTTCATGGTTGCCGGCGGCATCACCCACGAAACCGGCGAGACATCGGTTGACCGCCTCGGCGGCCTGCGCAAGGCCATGCCGTTTTCGTTTACCTGTGCCATGCTCGCCGGTCTTTCCATGGGTGGCGTCATGCCTTTTTTTGGTTTTGTTGCGAAAGAAGTGTGGCTGCACGCACTCGGCGATTATCCCTTGCTGCTTCTTGCCACGGTGGCGGTCGGCGCGACGTATGTCCTCGTCGGCATTACCGTCGGATGGAAACCTTTTGCGGGCCAACGGCCCGACGGGCTCCATGCCCACGCGGTTCCGATCTCCATGCGCATCGGCCCGCTTGTGCTGGGGCTTGGTTCGCTGTTCCTCGCTTTTTTTGCGGGGTGGATCGGCCACGCAATCGTTGAACCCGCCGCGGCGGCAATTGCCGCAAAGGATCTGGAGGTTCATCTGCATCTATGGGCGGGATTCAACAAATACCTGCTCATGGGCATCGGCACGGTGGCCATCGGCCTCGCCCTCTACCGCACACGACCGGTCTTGCTGAAAACAGGAGCAAGGCTTGCAGGGTTCGCACGCTTCGGTCCCGACGCAGCCTATCGGCTGATCCTATCATCGGTGCTGAAATTTGCCGCGTGGCAAACCCGCCTGCTGCAGACCGGCACCTTGCGCCACTATATCCGCTATGCCGTGCTGACCACCACCGCCCTGGTTGCCGCTGCGTTTATCCGCGCCGGCGGTTTTCAGGGATTGGAAAACCTCTCGCCGATATCCACCCGCATTGCACTGGTGGCCGTGCTGATGATCGCGGCCGCAATCTTTACCGTCCATTCCAACTCGCGCCTGCGCTCGATCCTTTCGATGGGACTCGTTGGCTACGGCATGGCCATGCTCTTTACGTTTTTCGGTGCGCCCGACCTCGCCATGACGCAGCTCGTCATCGAAACGCTGACGGTCATCCTGCTGGCGCTGGCCTTCTCTCACCTGCCGCCGTTCCGGCACGGCTCTTCCATGCGCACTCGCGGCACGGATCTGGCGATTGCAGTCGGAGGCGGGGTCGTGGTGATGTTGCTTGTGCTTGCCGCATTGGACGTGCAGACTCCGACAGCCGTTTCCGACTATTATCTTGAGCACAGCTACAAATACGCCCATGGCCGCAACGTCGTCAATGTCATCCTCGTCGACTTCAGAGCTCTGGACACCCTCGGTGAAATCACGGTGCTGACCATTGCCGCACTCGGTGCTTCGGCCCTGCTCAAACTGCGGCAGGGGAAACAGGAGGATAAGTCATGACCTCCCTCATCCTGCGCACCGCCACGCGCTACATGTTTCCTCCACTGCTGGTTTTCTCGGTCTACCTGCTGCTGCGCGGACATCACTATCCCGGTGGCGGCTTTGTCGGCGGCCTTTTTGCGGGTTCGGCCTTTACGCTCTACGCGCTCGCATTCAACGTTGAATCCGCCCGAAAACTGCTGCGCTTCGATCCGCGCGACATCACCGCCGTTGGCCTTGCCGTTGCGCTCGCCAGTGGAATCCCGGCTCTGTTCTCCGGCTATGCCTTCATGACCGGAACATGGTGGAAGGTGCCGATCCGTCCGGGGGTCGTGATCGATGTCGGGTCGCCGCTCATTTTCGACATCGGCGTCTATCTCGTTGTACTCGGCGTGCTGCTTACGCTCGTTTTTTCACTGGGGGAGGAAGAATAGATGGAAGTGCTCCTCGCCATCGTGATTGGAACCCTCTATACGGGCGGGTTGTATCTGATGATGCGTCGCAATCTCATTCAGCTCATCATCGGTCTCGGACTGCTCAGCCACGGCGCCAACCTGCTGATCTTCACCGCCGGCGGTCTACGGCAGGGTGGAGCACCCATCCTTGCCGAGGGCGAAAAGATGTTTGCCACCGTGCCTGCCGATCCGCTGCCGCAGGCGCTGATTCTCACCGCCATCGTCATCAGCTTTGCCGTAACGGCCTTTGCGCTGGTGCTGTTCCTGCGCACCTACCAGGCCGTCGGCACCGACGATGTGGATGAATTGAAGGAGACTGACACATGATCCTCCTTCCGGTGTTGCCCATCATTATTCCGCTCGCGGGCGCAATCCTCTGCATGCTTTTCCGCAGAAACCTTGCCCTACAGCGGGACCTTGCCCTATCCGTTTCGACGCTCCTTCTAATCGTGGCGGTGGGCCTGATGGCGTACACGCGCGACGGAACCATTGCCGTTCTGCACGTCGGCGGATGGGAAGCGCCGCTCGGCATCACGCTGGCGGTAGACATGCTGTCAAGCGTCATGCTGGTGCTGGCCGGATTGCTGGCCGTGGCGGTTTCGGTCTATGCCTGCTTCGACCTCGACACTCCACGCGTCAAGTTTGGTTTCTTCCCGCTGATGCTGATTTTGCTGATGGGCGTGAACGGTGCGTTTGTAACCGGCGACCTTTTCAACCTCTATGTCTGCTTCGAAGTGCTGCTGACCGCCTCGTTCATTCTGCTCGCCCTCGGTGGCGAGCGCCCGCAGTTGGAAGGATCGATCAAGTATGTCGCGCTCAACCTGCTCTCCTCCGCACTGTTCCTCGCGGGGGTCGGCATTCTCTACGGCATGGCCGGAACGCTTAACATGGCTGAGCTTGCCGTCGTTGTGCAACAAGGCGAACGCGGCGGCCTGGTCACGATGGTGGCGGTGATGTTTATGATGGCGTTCGGTATCAAGGCCGGAATGTTTCCGCTCTACTTCTGGCTGCCCGCCAGTTACCCCACGCCGCCCGCCGCCGTCTCCGCGCTCTTTTCCGGCCTGCTCACCAAGGTGGGTGTTTACTCGCTCATCCGAGTCTTTACCCTGATCTTCTGCACCGATCCGGAATTCCTGCACACCCTGATTCTGATCGGTGCGGGGCTGACGATGCTCTCCGGCGTGCTGGCCGCCGCTTCGCACTACGAAATGCGCAAAATCCTTTCCGTACACATTGTCAGCCAGATCGGCTACATCGTCATGGGGCTGGGACTGTTCACTCATCTGGCGCTGGCCGGAACGATCATCTACCTCGCGCACAACATTATCGTGAAGACCAACCTCTTCCTTGTGGCCGGGGCGGTGAACCGCCTGAAAGGCACATACGATCTCCACAAGCTCGGTGGTCTCTATAAGGAGCGGCCGGGGCTGTCGATTCTCTTTCTCATTTCGGCCATGTCGCTGGCCGGGGTTCCGCCACTCTCCGGGTTCTTTGCCAAGCTGACTCTGATTATCGCCGGCCTGCAGCAGGAGGCCTGGCTGATCGTTGCCGTTGCACTGATCGTCAGTCTGCTCACCCTCTATTCGATGACGAAGATCTGGGCGTATGTCTTCTGGAAGCCGGCTCCCAACGAACTGCCGGATCTCAACCCGATGACTCCCGCCGCATGGTTCATATTCCTGCTTCCCATGGTTGGGTTCACCGTCATCACCATCGGTATCGGTATTTTTGCCGGGCCGGTCTTCGACTATGCGCAAAGTGCCGCGGGGCAGTTGATGGATCCGTCCGGCTACATCAACGCGGTACTGGGGGGAGGAGAATGATGCTGCGCATCAAATGTTTGATTGCCGATTGCCGATTGCCGATTGTCGGGTCTGCGACGCCGGTATTAAAAAGAGGCCAACGCCGATTGAGTTCCACAAATCGGAAATCAAAAATCAAAAATCGGCAATGCTTTGCCAGCCACTTGAGATTGAATCATTATATAACGTTCAAATGGCTAAAGATGAGGGATTGGTTATCATGCAGCTGTTTATAACCAACCTCCTGATTTCCATGCTCTGGGCGTTGCTCATGGGCGAGGTCTCCGTCGGCAGCCTGACCACCGGTTTTGTGCTCGGCTACGTTGCGCTGGTTCTGCTGTATCCATCCACGGGTAAGAAATCGTCCTACTTCCAGAAAACGATGCAGTTTATCCGCTTCGCCCTGTTTTTTACCAAGGAGCTGCTTATCTCCTCGTATCGGGTGGCGAAGGACGTGGCCAAGCCCCTTCCGCTCATGCGGCCCGGTGTGATCGGCATTCCGCTCGACGCCGAGACCGATCTGGAAATCACCATGCTTGCTAATATTATTTCCCTCACGCCGGGCACATTGAGCCTGGAGGTCTCACCGGATCGCAAGACGCTCTATATTCACGCCATGTATGTGATCAACCCCGACGATCTGCGGCGGGAAATCAAAGACGGCCTTGAACGCCGCCTGCTGGAGCTGTTGCGATGAAAGGAAAAGTATGTAGTCCCGCCTTTAGGCGGAATTCAGTAGCAAGGGCATTGCAAGCGCAACCGCCTGAAGGCGGGACTACATACCTTTCACGAACTTTTAAGGAGTACCATGATTGAGTTTGTCTGCCCCATCGTCATGTTGATGCTTATCGTCGCTTTCGGTGCATCGTTCGTGCGCGTCGTGATCGGTCCGAGTCTGCCCGATCGCGTCGTTGCACTCGACATGGCCGCCACCATCGTCGTTGCCATCATCCTTACGCACTGTATACAATCCGGGTCTTCGTACTACATTCCAGCGGCGATCAGCATTGCATTGCTCTCGTTTGTCGGAACCGTATCGCTCGCTCTCTACATCAGCAAGGGAGGCTCCTCATGATCCGCGAAATCGGCACGTCTATCTTTCTCATTTTGGGCGGAATGCTCACGCTCGTCGCCGCAGTCGGCGTATTACGTATGCCCGATCTGTTCCTCCGCATGCATGCCGCCACCAAAGCCGGAACGGTTGGTGTCAGCTCCATTACCATCGGCGTCATGATTCACTTCGGCACCATCACCGTCACGTCCCGCGGGGTGCTCGTCATCGCCTTCTTCCTGCTCACCGCGCCCGTTGCCGCCCACATGATCGCCCGCGCCGCCTATCATTCCGGCGTCTCCCTCTGGCTCCTCACCCGCATCGACGAGTGGAAAACCCATGGCGAAATCGGGAAGGAAGAGGAATAAATCCGCGCCAATCCTATATAACAAACTATATGAAAACCCCTGTAAACGGGGTTAATTAGGCATAAATATATAGTATTCTATATGGAACAACGCGATCGAGGGCTGCTCGAATCGCATCCGGCTGCGGCGCCCCTCCGCTGGGAAGCCGATACCGAACCGCGGCGACACGATCCACGTCGATGCCAAGTTCCGTTTGAGAGCCCGTCCAGAGCGTCACACCGAGAACCGCCACGACGAGACCCAGGGCAGCCACGATGCTCCCCTGTACCGCGATGCCGGCAGCCAACCACGGCTCATCACGATGAGGCCGTACCCGCCGCCTGCGCGCATCACCCAACACCGTTGTCGGTTCAGCAAGCATGTGCGTGAGCCCCACCGTCACTAGCGCCAGGAGGGCCCCTGCTCCGGCCAAGAGAAGC
>JAUVCG010000110.1 GCA_030595785.1 Kiritimatiellales bacterium
ATTTCGACTTTTGATCATCGGGTCTGCGACAGCCTTTGGCTGGAAAAGCCCAACGGCGACTGAGTTCCGAAAATCAGCACTCGCAAATCAAAAACACTCATCGTCTCCCTCAGGAGACGATGAGATAGATCATCATCCCGAACGGGAGTATGAGGCCTAGGTTGGCAATGTTCGAAGCAACGAGGGCATCGAGCGCCTCTTGCGTATCCTTGATGTGGCGGGGGGAATCCTTCGGCTTGTGAATGCGGTAGATCTCGATAAAAGAGGCCAGCTCGCAGACTGATGTCACCAGCCCGAGAATCCAGCCAACCGCCCAGGCTGGAACGTTCAGCTGTGTGATCAGTGCGCCCGCACTGCTGCCGAGGAACGTTCCGGCCAGCAGGATCACGAGGATCCCCACGACCAGAAACAGGGAGCCGCCCCGGAGCGTTCCGCCCTCCGTCCCCGGCGGAATCGGCGCGGGCTTGCCCGCCTTGTTGAGCCGCTTGTCCATCACCTTGTAAATGATGAAAAAGCCGAGCAGCCCAACCACGGTTGGATAACCGGTTCCGATATGCGCGGCAAACATGAGCAGCGGAATGATCACCGAAAGAATTCCGAATATAATCTCATCGATGAACACCACGTTTTTCAGATCGAGCTGTTGGCGGAAGGCAAATACGGTCGCGAGAAACAGCACCCAGTTAATGATGTTCGATGCCGCAATATTCCATAGTCCCGCGTCGAATACACCAGCCAGCGCTCCGGCCACCAGCACCGTAAATTCCGGGACGCTTGTGGCATAACCAATCATCTGCCCGCGTACCTTCGCTGAAAATTTCAGCGCCGCACCGATTTTCCCAATCCCCGGAATCAGCAAAAAACGAACCGCGCCGACAATCGCCGCCGCGCTCAACATCAGTATGGAGAGATCTCTTATCATAACTACACTACCGCCCATTCGTATCGGATGGGTTGCATGGAATCGAGCCAAAACACCGCGAGATCCAGCCTGTTGATACGAGTTTTCTCTTCCAGAGAAAACCGAATATACGTACTAAATCCTGATACACACCAGATCGCCATGAAGGAGGTAAAGAGCGGCGGGGCAGCCGTATATACATACTCTCCGGCAGGTTATCTGGTCAGCTATCGCTATGCCGATCGCGACAAAAAGCTCAAGCAGGCATCCATAACCAAACGCGATGAGCAGAACCGGCCCAAGGAATACACCCGTATGGATGACCGGAAGAAACCCCTCTACACCTACTGGTTCAGGTGGAAGGATGACAACACCATTGACCGGGAACGTCAGCGCTACCGGCAGGAAAAAGGTGAACGGCTGCATATCTACGATTACCTTAAAACCGACGACCATGATAACTGGATCCAGCGGCTTATGGTTCGCTATGACATCGATAGCGAAAAGAAGAAAATCTACGAGCGGCTCGTGGTACGAACCATAGAATATTTCGAGCCGAAGTCTACTGCAACCGAATGGTCGGACACGGTCGCCACGAATGTGACAGAAGAGCTAACCACAAACACTCTTGGCTCCGTCATAACCAGTAATCACGTAGCCGAAGCCTCCGAATCGAAAGAGGAAGCCGATAGTACCAACATCGAAACAGCTGAACGGCCGGAAGTCGCCCTGGAAACCGGCAGAAGCCAAGAGGAGCTCAAGGCCGAGTTCGGCTATACCTTCGACGATCTTTCCGACAAACTGGTCATCATCACCTGCAAAAGCGATGCCGGCCGGAGTTACGGCAGTGGATTTGTGGCTAAAATGAACGGGCGCACCTATCTATTCACGAATCAGCACGTAATCATGGGCGCGGATACCATCCAGTTTAAAACAGCTGACGGGGAAGTCCTTGAACCGCGAGGAATCGAACTCTCCAAAACCCGAGACATTGCTCGCATGCTGATCCAGGAACGGGATGGATTCAAGATTAGTGAAAAATTTCCGATGGGAATTCCGCTCGGGGTTTTCGGCAATAGCGAAGGAGCCGGTGTTGCCACCGAACTTTTCGGTGAGGTCACCGGCCTGGGAACGGACCTGGTGGAGGTCAATGCCGAATTCGTGTCAGGCAACAGTGGAAGCCCTGTGCTGGATACAAATCAGGAGGTAATCGGTATAGCCAGCTATGTCCGGGTGACATGGACGCCCCCGAAGGAGAAAGAGGAGGATCAAAACAATACCGATAAAGATTCGGATGAAGACGAGACAGACGAAGATGCCAAACCCGAGAGCACGACCCGCCGCTTCTGCTACCGGCTTGACCATCTCGAATGGCAGCCCGTTAAGTGGAAGACCTACAACCGGAAATACGGCAAGGCATACCACAAGCATAAAACCTTTTCCGACCGGATCATCGCTATATTGAAAGACCCTGAAAACTTCAACGCATCCTCCAGGGAAGCTGCCGAACTGGCCGCAGACTGCAGTACGCACACTCGTCAGCTTAGGCTGCTGACCGACGAGCGTGAATTGACCGAGTTTCTTTTGAATGAATTTGAAGAACAAATCGAGTTGTTTGAATATGCTGGAAAGCTCTTGCGCGATTATGCAAAAAACCGGCGTTGATCGGTACCAACCACGTCTACCGGTCAATCTCCGAAAATGAAACTCCGGAACTGCTCCAGCCCCTCCATATCGCGATCATCAAGTTCGTAGTGAATGGACTGACCGAGGTAGCCGAGCCAGAAGGATTGGGAGTGCCCGAGTTCGCCGGCATAGCGTGCCGCGATTTTCTCAAGAGAACCGAACCCTGCTTTGCAGGCTTTTAGGGCGATTTCGGTGACGGCTCCAATCTCCGGAAAATCCTTCCGCACCGCCCAAACGGCAAAAACAAACGGCAGGCCGGTCATCTCTTTCCATGCTTCCGACAAATCGATGTCGCCCGCCGGTGCGGGATCAGAGCAGAGCGCGCGATCGCCAATCACCACCGCCGCATCCGCCCCATTGCCATCCACCATTTCGATATCGCGGCCATAGTGTTTCCTGAGCAGCAGCTCCGCCAGTGCATTGGAAGTGGCCGAAGCGGGATCGCGGGCAACGGTTTTAATCCGATCGACCGGAACATTGCATTTAAGCAATACGCTTTGTACCGGCCCATTGGCCGCAATACCGAGCCCGTCAATCATCGTCAGTTCCGGATGGCTGAACAGGTGCGCCACCGGAATCAGTGCCACATCCGCCTTTCCCGCATTCAAGTCATACACCAGGCTGGCCGGGTGGTCGTTGATCACGCGCACGCGCGGATCGACCTCTATCAGTTTATCGACCAAAGGCGCCGAGTTGCTGTACGGCGCCCCTGCAAAAACAATTATACTCTCTCTGCTCATGACTAATTCATTTGCCGCAAAAGAGCGCAAAGGACACAAAATGACACCTGCCAAACAATCTATGTGTTCTTTGCGCTCTTTCGCGGCGACTCATCCGTTGCTATTTCTTTCCCGAAAAGATGCAAACGGTTCCGAAGGTCAGCGGCTTAAACTGCACACTGGAAAAGCCCGCCGCACTAAACATATCGGTCACGGTTCCGGGCTGTGGAAAATCCCCGATCGAATCCACCAGATATTTGTAGGCCGAGCCGCCGCCCAGTATTCTGCCAATGATCGGGACCAGCGGCGTGTAGAGGTTGTAGCCCAACCGAACAAGCGGATTTTCCGGGCGGGTCGCCTCCAGAATCACCAGCATTCCACCGGGCTTCAAAACACGCAACATTTCCCCCAATGCCTTTTGGCGGCACTCGATATTGCGAAAACAAAATCCTGATACAATGCCGTCGTAGGTTTCACTCTCCATCGGGAGATCAAGCGCATCGGCGGGAAAAAAGGAAACGGCGTCGCCCACGCCCCGCCCGGCCGCCTTGCCCCGCGCAATCTCCAGCATCTGACCGGAGGGATCAATCCCGTCGATCAGCACATTGGCAGACTGATCCAGAATCTCGAAAGCCAAATCACCCGTGCCTGTGCCGATGTCGAGGTAGCGCCCGCCGCGAAACGGTCTGAGCAGTGCGATCGTCTCGCGACGCCACAGCCTGTCCATGCCCATGGAAATCGCGCGGTTTGCCGCATCATAGTTCTTTGCAATGCGGTCGAACATCGCACGATTTTCATCCGCGGATATCAACGTGTCCCGATCTGACTTTTGTTCTGACATGTTTTTTTCCTGCAACGGATTGATATAAGCAACTGATCTGTCCATCCGTTGCTTATATCAATCCGTTGCTACAAATTAATCCCGTAGCTTTCCCAATTATCATTAACGCGCTGTTCGATGGCGGGATCAAACTCAACGGGCTTACGGTAGCCCTCCTTCCATGTCGCGTCGATCAGTAACGGAAAATGCATCACCAGTTTGTTGCCGCACATTTCTCGTTTTGCCGGATGGATGTCCATATAGGGATCAAAGCGCGTAAACCATCCCCACAGGACCATCATGTCGTCGTGGATATCGACATCATCCGAAACCACCACGTGTAGAATATACTGTTTCGCGACCGGATGCCCTTCGAGCGACTTTTGAATCTCATCGCGATTCCATCCCTTGAAAACCTGTACCATCAAAACACCCTCTCCGAAGGCGCGCATTGCGCGGATGCCCGGATGCACTTCCGCCGATTTTGGCGGCGGCGGCGGAGCTGGGCGCAGCGGCGAATTCTTCCCTTGGTTGGCCAATAACAGCAAGCGGCTGCCAAAGTTGATCGCGGGGCCGGTAAAGTCGAGCGTATCCTGCGCCGTCGGCGCCAGCAGGTGCAAACCGTCGGTTGGATCGAGGTGTTCGCGCAACGCGCGGCTGACCGCATAGAAATCGCGCACATCCACATCATCGTCCACCACCATCAGCACCTTAGTCAGCGACAGCTGCCCTTCGCCTAGAATGCCAAGCGCATGCTTGAGCGCTTCCTTGCCATAGCGCTGTTTCACGGCCATTGCCGCCAGCGGGTGGAAGCCGGTCTCGGCATACGACCAAAGATCCACGACGGCGGGGCGCATTATTTTCAACAGCGGAACACACATTTCCTGCAAGGCATTGCCGATATAGAAATCCTCCTGAGGCGGCTTTCCGACCACCGTGGCCGGATAAATCGCATCCTTGCGCGCCAGCACGCGGTCAACGCGGAAGACAGGAAAATCGGCCGAGTGGGAGTAGTGGCCGAGGTGGTCGCCAAACGGCCCTTCGTGCTGCTCGTCGCCCGCTGCCACGCTTCCTTCGATCAGGAACTCGGCCTGCGAAGAAACTCGGTGCCCAGTTGAATTGCGGTGCAACACCTCTAACGGACGACCCAGCATCAGTGCGGCCAGCAGGCGTTCGTCGATCCCCTCCGGAAGTGGAGCGATGGCGGCGAAGGTCAGCGCAGGCGGACCACCCAGCACTACGCTGATTGGCAACGGCTGTCCGAGCTCAACCGCTTTCTTAAAGTGGAATCCCCCGCCCTTTTCGATCTGCCAGTGCATGCCGGTAGAAACATCATCGTAGCGCTGCATGCGGTAGATACCGAGATTGCCGCCACCGGTTTCCGGATCGGCGGTATGCACGAGCGGAAGCGTAAAGAACGGCCCTCCATCGAGCGGCCAGCACTTCAGCACCGGTAGCTGGTTCAGGTTGGCGGGTTCGGCCTTTGTATCCAGCACCGGCCCGGAACGTACCGTCTTCATGCGGCTGGAGAACACCTTTCTGATCGTACTGCGGTTTTTCCAAATTCTGGATGCCGTCGGAGGCATCAGCTCCTCCGCCAGCCCGGCCATCTCCTTGCCGATCTCCGCCGGAGGGCGACCAAAGACCATCGCGACGCGCTCCGGTGTGCCGTAGAGGTTACTCACCAGCCGGTACGGTGACCCTTTCACATTTTCGAACAGCAGGGCCGGTCCGCCCGCAGCCAACACCTTGTGCTGGATGATGGTGATCTCCTGATCCGGATCGACCTCCGCCTTCACCCGCACCAGATCGCCCTTGGCTTCCAGTGCCGCAATAAACTCCCTCAAATCCCTAAAACTCATTTCAACGTCCTCTTTCGACAGAAGGTGAAACCAACGGATTAATGTAAATTGGATTTCTTATGATTGATGACTCCCCTCA
>JAUVCG010000061.1 GCA_030595785.1 Kiritimatiellales bacterium
GTGGATTCTGTCCATTCTATAGAAGATTTTGTTGCCATAGGTTTTCCTCACATTCCGAGATCTAGCTGTTTTTGTCCATGGGGAGAATAGGTACAAGCTTTTCTCCAGAACTCGAGTCCTTTTGAATGTTTCGATGCAAAAAGTAAATAGTAATAGTGGCGAATAGAACGAGTATCTGTATGGCTATACCCAAGCTTTTCGAATTCAGCTTTATAGGTTTCTGCAAACAGTTTCCGCAATGTGGAATAATCCCTTTGTTTTGCCGCTTTTTGAACCTCTGGTTTTTCAAAAAACCCTACGTTTCCTAAAAATAATTCATACTTTCTTCGCACTTTTTCGAAGGAGGAATTCAGAGCCGATGGAGTTAGATTTCTATTGGCATCGGTTCCCAAGGTAACATTGATAATAAAATCAACATTCTTGAGATGCGTAGCAATGGCTCGAATAGTTTCAAATGGAACATTGCACTCGGTTGGATCAATGAAGACAAGATTAAGTGCATTTGTGTTAAGTTTTTTTAATTCAGCCAACAACCCATCTTTATCGGTATAGTCGCCAGCGAGAGCTCTCGCTTTATGGCTCAATCCGAGGTTTTCAATTCGTTTATTTAGGGTTCCAACAACCATCTGATCGCGATCAATAAATAAAGCTCTATCAATATACTTAAACCGCTTATCTTGGAGAATCGCCATTGCCGTTCCATTTATTTCTTCGCCTCGTTCTCGAAGAATGCACCGGCCTGGCCCGCTACAGATTTCGACATAGTTAATGCCGCCTTTCCATCTTTTGTGCATTCCTTGTGCAAATATTCCGAAATATTGAACCAATCGATAGATTTTGTCGTATGCCCATTCTCCGACGCACCGCACTGGGAGTTCGTCTACGACAGAGGGAGCCTCCGCACAAAATGCACCATCTTCGAACTGTCTTCGCTCTGCTTTGTTTTTGCATAACTTGCAAGCACCGTTCGGAATGGGATCCAAGGTTATCTGTTGCTTTGATGTCCTCATTTTTCTCCTTCCACCAGTGCGATTTCTTCTTCGGTGAGGTTGTAGAGTTCGTAGACGAGGCGGTCGATCTGGCGGTCGGTGGCGGTGAGCTGCGTTTCGAGCTGCTGCAGGATATCGGGGTTGTTTCCCTTCGTCTTTTTTTCGTTCAGCTCCAGCATCCGCTCCACCAGCCCAACCATCTTGTCGTGCTTTGCCACGTCGGCGGGGTTTTCAAAGTCGATTTCGCGGATAGGGAGTTTTTTGAGGTCTCCGACTGAAAGGCGGGGTCGGTGTCTTGGTGTACGTTGACGGCGGGCTTCTTGGCTTCGAGGAAAAACTTATAGTCCCCGTGGATGGAGAAGGCATAGTCGGGTGCCTTGGTGGAGCCGCCAATCTTGATAGAGGCTTCATGGATGACGTCGCGGTATTGCGGTGCCAAACCGGCGGCGTTGTCCATGTCCCAGCCCAGTTCCTTGAAGAACGGGTCAAGGAACTCTTGCCGGAGCTGGGCTTCGTTGTATTGGCCGGATTTGTAGAACTCGAGGGTGTTCCCGAAGGTCTCGATGAGCTTTGCTACAGTTTCGGGTGCTGCCATGGATATTCCCCTTAATAAAATCTTTCTCGGAGTATAAGGAGGGTAAATGGCAGGACAAGAGAAAGGCACTTAATTCCACGAATTGGAAATGCGGGTTTGCTTTCACAGGGCAGAAAACAGTTGACGTTGCACGGATTATTCCCACAATGTCCCGCTTAATTTGCCATTTAGGGACTGGCTGGGAAATGAATCTGAAAAAAGTGCTATCGCTGGACACCGTCTGGGTTGACCTCAAGGCCGATACCAAGCAGGGGATTATCGAGGAGATGATCGACCGGCTTGTGGCGGCCGGGAAGATCAAGGATCGTGACGCGGCGCTTCAGGCCGTTCTTGAACGCGAGGCAAAGATGTCGACCGGCATGCAGAACGGCGTCGCTATTCCGCACGGGAAGACCGATGCTGTGAAGTCACTGGTCGGCGCCGTCGGTCTGAAGAAGGCCGGGGTTGACTTCGATTCAATGGATGGCGTGCCCTCCACGATATTCATCATGACGGTTTCTCCGGCCAAACGCTCAGGACCGCATATGCAGTTCCTGGCCGAGGTCAGCCGCCTGATCGGGCAGTCATCCGAGCGCGAAAAACTGCTGGCCTGCCGGACGCACAACGAAATCCACGCACTATTCACCGGAAAATAGACCCCCATGCAGGAAGCCGCCACCACCAACGTTGTTCATCAAGTCGGCGAAGCTGCCACGCATGCCGTCGAGGCCTCCGGCCACAGCATCACGCACATGATGATGCACCTGATTCTCCAATTGGCCGTCATTATTATTGTCGCCAAGATCGGGGGGTACCTGTTTCAGCGTTTCCTCAAGATGCCGGCCGTGCTCGGCGAGCTGGCCTCGGGCATGGTCATCGGCCCATATGCTTTCGGAGGCATGATCGACCTTCCCGGGATCGGCGTGCTATTTGCCGAACAGGCCGGTTTCGCGGCCTCGGCCGAGCTGTACGGCATTGCCACGCTGGCCTCAATCATTCTGTTGTTCCTGGCCGGTCTTGAAACGGACCTCGCCGCATTTTTACGCTATTCCGTCGTCGGCTCCTTTGTCGGCCTCGGCGGCCTTATTGCGGCTTTTGCACTCGGTGACTATCTTGCTGTTGTGTGGCCGGGTAACGGCATCGATTCCTTTATGGATCCGGCTGCGCTGTTTCTCGGCGTCATTTCCGTAGCGACGTCCGTAGGCATTACGGCACGCATTCTGGCGGAAAAACGAAAGATGTCCTCGCCCGAAGGGGTCACGATCCTGGCCGGTGCGGTATTCGACGATGTTTTCGGCATCGTGACCCTTGCCATCGTCATGGGTATGGCCAAGGTCAGCATGGGCGGCGGCGAGGTCAACTGGGGCGGAATCGGGATCATCGCCGCCAAGGCCATCGGCTTCTTTGTGGTAGTGACCTCGCTCGGCCTTATCTTTGCGCGCAAGATTACAGCAGCGATCAAAAAATTTAAGTCGACTGAAATTATCGTGGCGATCTGCTTCGGCCTCTCGCTATTGCTGGCGGGACTCGCTGAAATGGCCGGACTCGCGATGATCATCGGCGCCTACATCATGGGGCTTGCACTCTCCCGCACCGACCTTGCCCACGAGATTGAGCAACACCTGCAAGGGGTCTACAATATTCTCGTTCCGATCTTTTTCTGTGTTATGGGTATGATGGTCGACTTCTCGGTGATGAAATCCGTGCTGCTTTTTGGCTCGGCCTATTCCCTTCTGGCCATTTTTTCCAAAGTGATCGGATGCGGCCTGCCCGCATACATGATGAAGTTCAACCTACGCGGTTCGCTGCGGATCGGCCTCGGTATGCTGCCGCGCGGCGAGGTGGCCCTGATCGTGGCGGGCATCGGTCTGGCCAGCGGGATCATCGACCAGGGCATCTTTGGTGTCTCCATTATGATGACCGTTATCACCACCATGCTGGCGCCGCCCTTGCTGGTTAAATCGTTCGAAGGCGGTTCCGGGCTGCGGAAAGAAATGGCGGGCGGCGACGAAAGCGTCGAGACGATCGAGCTTGAATTTCCGTCGCGCGACATTACCGAATTCCTGCTCAATCGTTTTGTCCGTGCACTGCAGGAAGAGGAGTTTTTTGTGCATCACCTGCATACCACGCAACCGACCTACCGTGTGCTCAAGGACGATATCGCCTTCACGCTCGTCGAGGAGGGTAACAAGCTGCTGGTCAACGTCCCTGCGGCCAACCAGCATATTGCCCGCATGATCCTGCTCGAAGAGCTGTTATCGCTCTCAGATCTGCTTGAATCCACCAAGCAGATGAAAGGCCTCGACGAAATGGGCTCCGACCTCATGTCCGGACTCTTTGTGTAGCAAGAGGAGGGTTCTAATCCAGCTTCTGGTAATAGAGCGGGTTCTTGTAGTCAATGGCCGCGTGATTTTCCGGACGGTCCGGCTTTCGCCGGCGGAATAGAATCTTGATACCGGTCGCGGTTGTAATTTTTTGTGGGTTTGATAGTTTGTATGCATGAAGCCAACAGCCCCTTTCGACCTGCTGCTCTCGCTGCCGCCAAACATGTGCAGGCACCTTGCCGACTGCGAACCCGCCGTGTCGGAGCGCGCCTTTTCAACCTATGATCCGCCGGGACAGCAGCTGGGTTCGGGCGGCGGTACGGCATATGTATTGGAGCAAGCCTGGCGAAACTCGGGCGAGCCGCTGTTTTCCGAATGGTTGTCAGCATCGGGCAAGCTGGTCCTCCACGGCGGCGGCGAAAGCCGGCGCCTGCCGCCCTATGCCGCGCAGGGCAAGCTGTTTATTCCAATACCGGTGTTCCGCTGGGCGGTGGGACAACGGCTCGATCAAACCCTGCTCGACCTCGCGGAGCCCACGCTCCAGCGGCTGGCGCAGGCGGCTTCATCCAAATCCCGCGTGATGGTCGCGAGCGGCGATGTGCTGATGCGGATTGAGGGCGAGCTTCCACCGGTTCCAGAGGCCGATGTGGTATTTTTTGGACTGTGGGTCAGACCGGAAGATGCCCAGAACTTTGGGGTCATGTTTTGCGATCGCCACGAACCGGAAAAGCTTGTGACCTTTCTGCAAAAACCGACGCCCGATACCCTCCGTGAAAAGTCGCGCGATCACGCCTTCCTGATCGATGTCGGGATTTGGCTGCTTAGTGAACGGGCGGTGGATTGCCTGATGAAAAAGAGCGGATGGGACTCCGACAAGCAAGCCTTTGGCAAGGATGTTCCAGACCCCTGCGATCTCTACGGCAAGTGGGCGTTAAGCCTGGGTTCGCGGCCGGTGGAGTCTGATCTGCAGGTGGGCGAGCTGTCTACGGCCGTGGTGCCGCTGTCCGATACCGGTTTCTACCACTTTGGCACGTGCAACGATATGCTGGAGTCGCTCTATGAACTCCAGAATCTGGAAGCCGACCAAACCAAGCTCGGCACCGTTCCAACACTTGCGCAACCTCGCCAGTTTGTTCAGAACGCTGTGTTTGAAGTCCCGTTGCGCCGTGAGGAAAACCATTCGCTGTGGGTGGAAAACAGCCATATTCCCGCTTCGTGGAAAATTGCCGCCAAAAACATCCTGACCGGTGTGCCGGAAAACAATTGGGCGCTGGAGCTTGAAGACGGGGTATGCCTGGACTTTGTGCCGGTCGATAAACAGTACGCTCTCCGAATCTATGGCTACACCGATGCCTTCCGCGGGAGCGTGGGTGATGCCGCCACCTGTTGGATCAACCGGCCGTTTTCAGAATGGCTGGGTAAGCGGGGTATTACCCTGGAGGAAGCCGGTATCGATCCGCAGACCGACGTGCAGCAGGCGCCCCTTTTTCCGGTATTGGAAAAAATAGATCCCGCCTTCGTAAAGTGGATGTTTGCCATTGAACCCGATCCCTCCGGCGAGTGGAAAACAGTGTGGCTGGAGTCGGAACGCATATCCGCCCGGCAACTGGGGCAGCAAGCCAACCTCTGCCGGATCCAGGAACAGCGCAGTGCGCTCCGTCAGCATGCGCTACCGGTCATGACAAAACATGCCGAGCACAGCGTCTTCTATAAGCTTGATCTGGATGTCATGGCCGATTTCTATGCCGAGAGTCCTTACGACCTTCCACCGGCCCTGGATGCAACCAGTCTTCGGAACCCTTTGATTGCTCTGCATGGCCGCATGTTCCGCGCCGCCGTGCTCCGCCGCCGCGGTGATGACACCTGGAAGACGAGCGAAAAGGAGGCCTTCTGGATTCTACGCGACCTGATTGTGGACCGCTACAGGCAGGAGCCGGTTGAGCCAACCTGCACATTGCTTGAGGATCAGATCGTGTGGGGACGCTGCCCCGTGCGGCTCGACTTTGCCGGCGGCTGGGCAGATACACCACCGTTCTGCCTGGAACATGGAGGATCGGTGCTGAACATTGCCGTGGAATTGAACGGGCAGCCGCCCATCCAGGTCTTCGCCCGCCGCACCGGCGAATACAAGCTGGTAATCCGCTCGATCGACCTGGGCCTGGCCGAGCAACTGGAAACCTACGAAGACGTCCGCGCCTACGACAAGCTTGGCAGTGGCTTTACGCTCGCTCGCGCAGCATTTGCGATGGCGGGCTTCCATCCCGATTTCAACGGCGGCGGATTCCAGACCTTGGAAGAACAGCTGAAGGCCATGGGTGGCGGTATCGAAATCTCCATGCTGGCCGCCGTCCCAAAGGGTTCCGGCCTCGGCACCAGCAGTATCCTTGCCTCCACCATACTCGGAGTGTTGTCTGATTTTGCCGGACTCAAGTGGGACAAGATAGAAATCACCCGGCGTACGCTTGCCCTGGAGCAAATGCTAACCAGTGGGGGGGGCTGGCAGGATCAGGTCGGCGGTGTGCTCCCCGGGCTCAAGTTGGTGCAGACCGTGCCGGGGCTGGAGCAGGTTCCGGTGGTGCGCTGGCTGCCCAGCCGCTTTTTTCAGGGCCCGGAAAAAGCCCGGATGCTGCTCTACTACACCGGTATCACCCGCATTGCTCACGATATCCTCGGCGAAATTGTCCGCGGCATTTTCCTGAACGCGCAGACCCGGCTCGAAACCGTACACAGCATCGCCCGGACTTCCAGGTTTTGCTACGATGCCATCCAGTGCGACGACTTCGATGGTTTCATTGAGGCGGTGCGCCGTAGCTGGAGGCTTAACCAGCAGCTCGACTCCGGAACCAATCCGCCACAGGTGCAGCAAATTCTGGATACGGCGGGAGATGATCTTGCGGCAGCCAAGCTGCTTGGCGCGGGCGGAGGCGGCTATCTCTTTATGATTGCAAACGATGCCGATGCCGCGCTGCGGATACGGCAGCGCCTGGAAGACAATCCCCCTAACACCCTCGCCCGTTTCATCGAGTTTGCCCTCTCCGAAACCGGCCTCCAGGTCACTCGCAGCTGATATGAAGGTTCACAACGATTGCATAGCATGTTTTGCGAGGCAGGGGGTGGAAGCCGCCAAAGCCTATGCGCCGGACGATCCCGAATTGCAGCAGGAGATCCTGCGAACCGTGCTGCGCATTGCAGCTGAAGGGGACTATCAAAAGCCTCCGCCTGAAATTTCGGCAGAATTCTTCCGCGCCATTGTTGAGCTGACCGGCGTAGCCGACCCTCATGCCGAGGCCAAGCAGCGCTCCAACGAAGAGGTGATGAAATTGCTGCCTGAGCTCCGCAGGGAGGTGGAGGAATCTCCCCGGCCCTTGGAAACAGCGATGCGAATGGCCATTGCCGGAAACATCATCGATTTCGGCACGCCTCATGGGCAGAAGGACAACCGTTTGCTCGATGTCATTGAGCATGCCGCGCAGGCGGAGATTTGCATGGATTCCTTTGCAGCATTCCAGCAGCGGGCGAGTGACGCGAAGCTGATTCTCTATCTCGCTGACAACTGCGGCGAAGCCGTACTTGACCGTTTGCTGATCGAGCAACTGTCGAGCAATAAGGTGGTTTTTGCAGTCCGGGGCAAGCCGATTCTGAACGACATCACCCCGGCCGAGGTTCCGCAGGTTGGAATCGATCAGATTTGCCGCGTGGTCGATAACGGGTCGGATGTGCCCGGAACCATTTTTGAGCAGTGTTCTTCGCAGTTTCGCGAGCTGTTCGATCAGGCCGATATGATTATTTCAAAGGGGCAGGGCAACTTCGAGACGCTACAGGACAGCGGTCGTGAAATCTTCTTTCTGATGAAGGTAAAATGCGCCGTCGTGGCCGAGGAAACCGGCCTGCCGCTCGGCAGTATCTTTTTCCAGCATGTGAAGTCTCAATGAAAAAACACGCGTTAATATCCCTGCTCCTGCTGATCCCGGCCCCTTCGATCGGGGTGCTGTTCGGGATGGTGCTCCTCCCTGGATCAGGGGTCGGGCAGGGCGTATTCATTTTTTCCAAGCTTTGGATCCTGCTGTTGCCCGCAGCCTGGTTCTTCTTTATTGAAAGGGGACGTTTTCCGCGCGGAGAAACGCAGCCCGGTGGTTTCCGCATGGGATGGTTGACGGGATTGGCCATCAGTGCGTTTATTGTT
Organism: Kiritimatiellales bacterium; assembly: GCA_030595785.1. GTDB lineage: Bacteria > Verrucomicrobiota > Kiritimatiellia > Kiritimatiellales > Pontiellaceae > Pontiella. Next base: position 8,071 of record JAUVCG010000061.1, read on the forward strand.
TTGGTGTATCTGCTGCTCGGCAACCGGATGATCGATACTGCTGTGGTAAGAGAGGCGGCTGCGGGGATCAGGCTGGATCGTCCACTGTACTATGTGGGTGCCTCGCTTTACTGGGTCTGTATCAATTCCATTCTGGAAGAATACGTGTGGCGTTGGTTTGTGGTTCGTCAATGTTCAAAGGTTTTCCACCCGACAGGAGCCATTGCCGTTTCGGCGCTGGGTTTCACGCTGCATCATATTCTCGCCATGCAGGTCTATTTCAGCTGGACCGTAACGTTGGCGAGCGCGGTATGCATTTTATTTGCCGGCGCGCTCTGGTCCTGGATGTTTATTCGCTACAGGACGATTTGGCCGGGCTGGCTCTCCCACGCACTGGTTGATATCACCGTATTCGGCATCGGCTACGTGCTGATCTTCAGCTAGCTCCTGGTGGCATCGTAGATTTCCGCAATCCCCCACGCAATGATTGCAGCCCCTTGATCAGCTTCTCCGAACCCGCGCCGCAGGAAATGACCGAGCGCATGGCATCTTCCACCGAGACATCAACCGGATGCACATATTTTGAGTCGAGGTGGTAGATGAAGCCGGAGGTCGGATTCGGGCCGGTCGGGACAAATACCGTAATGGTACCATCGTCGTGCCGGTCCGTAATGAAAGCAGTCACCTTGGTGTCATTTTCAAAAATCCTTACCAGTGCAACCGATGAAAAGGGCGATTCCTTTTTGCCGAGGAACTGATTCACCGTTTCTTTAACCATTTTATAGCCCGGAGCTTTGCTCAGGACGGTGCCCTCAAACCCGCTGTAAATATATTTCCCCAAACGCGTACGGACAAACAGGCCGACAAAGAAACAGCCGAGCACAATGACGGAGAGGACGATCAACGTGGCGATCAACTCGTCGTATCGATCCGGCAGAGCAATGTTGTTCACCACAAGGTCCGTCAGCGGTTTAATCCCGTTGCCGACCATTCCAAACAACCACTTGAAGGCGAAAACCAGAATGATGGTCGGCAGAATCACAATGATCCCGCCGAGCAACGTGGTCTTGAAAAAGTTCTTTGTTCGCTTCAGCATGGGCGCATGATGCGTGATCCATTTCATTTGATCCAGCAAATTGATTCTTGCGTTCTTTGAAATTGGTCGCTATTCACTCCCAATTATCTTTCGCGGTTAATGCACATATGAAGATTCAGTTGAACGAGCGTGAAGTTAAGGTTGATGCGGGCGCAACACTGTTCCAGCTGCGCGACCGGGAAAAGCCGGGCGCAGATGTGCTGGTTCATAATGGGGCGGCAGTATCTGAAGATGTTACCTTGAGCGAAGGTGATGGCGTCAACCTGATCCAGCGTGGTGAAATCCCACCGGCCGATGAATTGGAAGCGTTGATGACAGCGCGCCACACGCCGGGTGTGCACGCGAAGATCAAGGGCGCGACCGTTGGCATTGCCGGGCTTGGCGGTCTCGGCTCGGCCATCGCTGTGGCTCTGGCCCGCATTGGGGTGGGGCGGCTGATCCTCGCCGACTTCGATGTCGTTGAGCCCAGCAACCTCAACCGCCAGCAATATTTCATCGACCAGCTCGGCCAGACCAAGGCCGAAGCACTCGAAACCAATCTCCAGCGCATCAATCCCTATGTGAAATACGAAGCCCATTGCGTTCGCATTACACCGGATAACATCGAGGAGCTGTTTAGCGAAGTCGATGTAATGGTCGAAGCCTTCGACCGCGCCGACCAGAAGGCCATGCTGCTGCAATCATTTAAAGGCGCACCCATTGTGGCCGCTTCCGGCATGGCCGGCCATGGCTCCGGGGAAACCATCGGCGTACGCAGGATGGGGCACAATATGTATGTAGTCGGCGATCTCGAAACCGGTGCCGCGCCGGGTTGCGGCCTCATGGCGCCGCGCGTTGGCATTGCCGCTCACATGCAAGCCAACCTCGTGCTGAGGATCCTACTGGGCGAAGAGGGTTAGAGTATGTAAGTAATTTTGTGGCAACCTTCGTCTACTTTCCTGTCTGCAGATATTCTCGATCCGCGCTAAAGAGCCTTAACAATAAACACCCCGCCGAGGCACACCAAAGCAACTCCGCAGACAATGAACACGGAACGGTAAACCAGTGGCGGGCAAAGTCGTCGCCCGGCTGAAGCGCTGAACGAGACAAAGCTGTACCAGGTGAGGTCGGCCAGGATATGCCCGAAATAGAAACAGAGCAGACCGATAATTCCAAACTGAAGCGACTGGGTTACAAAGCCCATGCCGACCGTTACCCACCAAATAATCCAATATGGATTTGATAGGCTGAGCACAATGCCCGCAAGTACCGGTCCGTAAGGTGAGTCGGTACCCTTGGCGTTCAAGGCATCTTCGGTTGTCCGCTTGTTCGTGATGACCATCTGCAGTCCCATCCATAGCAGGACGAGGCCGCCTGCCCACAGAACAACCGTGGTTACAATGGGGTGCTGAAAAAACGGTCCGAGCCCTGCGGCGATCAATGCCAGCAGAATGATTTCGAGGATTGCGTGCCCCAGCACAATTAACGGTCCCGCTTTGAAGCCGCGCTTGAGTGTTTCGCTGATGGTAACCGTCAGTACGGGACCCGGAGCCATCGCGCCGGAGAACCCAACCACAAACGCGCCCGTAAAAATTGTCAGTAACGAAAACATGGGGTATAGCTTACGAGACGAATCTGGAGATGACCAATGAAAAGCAATCTATTCGAGAATATTCCCGGCATGCTGTCGGAAGAGCGGGTCTCGATTTTGGCGGAAAATGAAAACGTAAGAATCGAACGAATCGTTTCCGATGGCCAGTCCTCGCCGGAGGATTTCTGGTATGATCAGGAACAGAATGAATGGGTGCTGCTGATTTCCGGTTCGGCCGTGCTCTCCTTTGAAGCAGAAACGGGCATTGAGCGGATTGAGCTGAACTCCGGCGACCATCTCCTCATTCCCGCGCACCAACGCCATCGTGTTGAATCCACCTCCGCCACCGAAAAAACCATCTGGCTCGCAATCTATTATTAACCACGGAAGACACAGAATACACGGACCCGATTTTGTTATTTTTTCCGTGTATTCTGCGTCTTCCGTGGTTCAATCCCCGCATGAATTGGACTCGATTCAGGATTCTTGATTTCGAGGTGCTGGCGGTGCCGGTGCTGCACGATAATTTTATCTATCTCGTCTGTCACAACGGGGAGGCGGTGTTGATCGATGCAGGCGAAGCGAAGCCCGTTTTTACAACTCTGGAAAAGGAAAACCTGCAGCTGTTGGATATTCTGATCACCCACTCGCACCATGATCACGTTGGCGGATGCCGCGCCATTGTTGATCGGCAGGGCGTGCAGTCCACCAGCCCGGGGGTGGCGTCGGCCGAGTTTCCAGTCCTTGGAACCGTTTGCCGATCCATCTCCACTCCGGGACACATGGCGGTGCATAAAATCTACTGTTTCCCAGAGCTTGGAATCCTGTTTACAGGCGACACGTTGATCAACGGCGCCTGCGGCCGTCTGCTCGGTGGCACCGCGGAGCAGCTTTTCGACAGCCTCCAGCGGATCAAAACGCTACCGGATGAAACCCGCGTTTTTGGCGGGCACGACTATCTTGCTGACAACATGGAGTTCGCGCTTTCCATCGCACCGGATAACGCGGAAATGCAAGCGCGTCTTGACCTGTATCGCAAAGATCCCGCCGCGGCGATTTTCGCCACGTTGGCCGAGGAAAAGAAAACCAACCCTTTTCTGCGAGTCGATACCGTCAGGGAATTCGCCGAACTCCGCCGACGCAAGGATCGGTTTTAAACACGAAGGCACAAAGTGCTTGGCGCGGCATAGCCGCAACCAAATTGAGAACCACGAAATACACCAAACACACAAACCGTGAACCACGGATGAGCACCGATGGACACGGATGTTTTTACAGAAGGACGCAAAGCGCGCAAAGGATCGGGCATGATTGGAACCCATTCTCTTTGCGGGCTTTG
>JAUVCG010000015.1 GCA_030595785.1 Kiritimatiellales bacterium
GATGGTTGGAAACGATATTCCAAGAGATGGGAGAATGGAAGAAATAATGTGGAGTGCGGTGGGCCGAAGGCCGGCGAAGCCGCTCGACACCGCTTTTGGATTGCGGTGCGCGGGTGTTTGAAAGCGGTGTCGAGCCACCGCACTCCGAAAGTTCCACAAAATAAGACCGGCGGGAGCCGGTCTTTGCAAAACGAAGTCAGCTTAACTTAGCAGACTTTGGCTTTTGCGGTTTCAACCATTTTGGAGAAGCCGGCGGGATCGTGGATGGCGATCTCGGAGAGCATCTTGCGGTTGAGTTTAATGTCGCACTTGTTCAGTCCATCGATGAAACGGCTGTAATTGATTCCGTCCATGCGGCAGGCGGCGTTGATGCGTACGGTCCAGAGGCGGCGGAAATCGCGCTTCTTGTGTTTGCGGTGTACGTAGGCCATGGCCTGTGCGCGGTCGACCGATTCAGTCGCCATGCGGAACAGTTTGCTGCGTGCGCCGGTGAATCCCTTAGCGAGTTTCAGGCGGCTATTTCTTCTGCGGCGCGAGGCCGGTCCATTGGTTGCTCTTGGCATGATTCAGTTCTCCAGCAATTAGATGAACGGGGTGATACGCTTCATATCGGCCTTGTCGACGATGTCCTGACTGCGCAGTTTCCGTTTTTGTTTACGATTTTTGTTCGACAGGATGTGGCTGCCGCCCATGTGGTTGCGCTTCAGTTTGCCGGTTCCGGTTTTGCTAAACCGTTTGGCTGCACATTTTTTTGTCTTCATTTTAGGCATAATAACACCGCTCTTTTCTTAAATTATTCCGTTTGCAGGATTGGTATATCGCGCAAAAGAGGAGTGTTTATAGGGGAACCCCTCCAGCAAGTCTAGTGTTTTTTCAGAAGAAAAAACGGAGAGGGGAGTAATGGAGTATGGGAGTAATGGAGTGGTGGAGTATTGCCTATTCCTGCAATCAGGCGGATAACTCGATAAACGGGTAATTTAATATTCCATCACACCAGAACTTCCGCACTCCCATACTCCATTACTCCGCTCCCTCATATCCCCATGCCGAATCCGGGCGTCTCGCGGGTGCGGACGACTACACCGCCTTCGGCGCGGGTGACCAGGCTGCCGGGCGGGGTGCTTTTCAGCAGGAAGACGTTACCCGCCACGGTGCTGCCGCGGCCAATGACGGTATCGCCGCCCAGAATGGTGCTGTTGGAGTAGATGACGACGTCGTTTTCGACGGTGGGGTGGCGCTGGATATGCTTGATCGGCCGCCCGTGTTCGTCGAGCGGAAAGCTTTTTGCACCGAGGGTGACGCCCTGATAAAGCTTGACGTTGTCGCCGATGTGGCAGGTTTCCCCGATGACGACACCCGTTCCATGGTCGATGAAGAAGCCATTGCCTATGGTGGCACCGGGGTGGATGTCTATACCGGTAAGCGAGTGGGTATATTCGCTCATGATGCGCGGGATGAGCGGGATGTCGAGTTCGTAGAGTTCGTGGGCAATACGGTGCGAGGCGATGGCGGTCAGGCCGGGATAGGCCAGCTTGACCTCGGCATAGCTCAATGCAGCCGGATCGCCGTTGTAGGCCGCCTTTACATCCCCGATCAGCATCGTGCGGATCTGCGGGATGGTGTCGAGAAACTGATTCACGATTTCGGCGGCGGCCTGATCAAGGTTTTGGATGGGCTCCCTCTTTTCATGGAGGTCGGCCGCACCGATCCAGCGGAAGGGCAGGGCTTTCGCGATTTCCGGCTGCAGGATTTCGGCTACATTTTCAAGCTGCTGGACAAAATACGCCTCGAAGTCGCTTGGTTCGGGCATATGTTTTCCGGGAAAGAGCACATCGGAAACAATACGCAAGGCTTCAATCACCTGAATAATTTCCGGATGATGCCACAGCGGTTGGTCGGGAAGATCGGCCTCTGTCTGAGAATAGAGTGGCAGCAATGCATCCGCTGTTTTCTGGATCTGTTCGGTAGTTTTCATTGGATGGACGCTACATGACATGGAAAAGGATATGAAGCAAAATGATTTCGGGCTTCTGATCTTACCAATCGAAGAGGTAGATATTTCTTTCGTCTATGGTTATAATGTTTATATACTGATTAGCATGCAGTGTCGGGGTAGTGGAGTTAACGCATAAAGGGGGCCTCATGAAACGGATTGTAGGGTGTGCGGTGTTCTTGTCGATTCTCTGGGTGGGGGTATCCCATGCGGAAATGCGCATTTGGACCTCTAAAAAGGGAGATACCATTGAGGCCACGTATGTACGAATATTTGCCGGCGGGAAGGTGGTGCTCAAAACCAGTGATGGAAGAGAGCTGAAAATTCCCATTGACGGCTTAAGTGCCAAGGACCAGGACTACCTGGCTTCATTGATACCGCCTCAAATCAAAATCAGCGTCGATGTCGATACCGATATTGACACGGAGCAATCGACTGATTGGTATGTTCGTAAGCGAGAAACTTCGAAATGCAAGGTTACCTTGAAAAAAGCCAACAAGGAGCCCTGCAATCGGACATTCAGTGCACATGTCTTTGTCTTTGCCCTGCAGGAGAGAGGCGATGACCGTTGGCTGATCAGCTTAGCCAAGGAAAAGGTGTCCTTTGCAGGTAGCAGTGACACCGTAACAATCATTGCTCCGTCCGCAGAGGTTCAATATGAAAGCGCCGAGTATCAGTCGGCGAGGGGATTCCGGTATGACGGGTATCTGGTGGTGGTGTTGGACGAGGCCGAAGAGGTATTGGCGATGGATTCCAATCGGAATATGTACAAGAAAAACTGGAGTAAAATCAAGGGTGCGAAGAAAGGGGTGCAGTTTGATAGGGATTTCGATCAACTGAGCAAAAAGCGGTCGAGTTCTTTCTAGATCTATCATTTAATCGCTTTGAAATTTTCTTTTACTAGAGCCGGATTGTGTTGAATGATCCGGCTTTGTATTTGAGGGGTATCGAAATGAAATATATCAGCACGCGCGGGCAAATGGAGCCCATCGGCTTTCAGGATGCGGTCATGACGGGACTGGCACCCGACGGCGGCCTGTTGCTGCCGGAAGTGCTTCCCCGTGTTGCGGGCAAGCTGGAAGAATGGGCGCAGCTTTCCTATCAGGAACTGGTATTCGAAGTGATGAGCCTGTTTGCCACCGATATTCCTCCGGCCGACCTGGCCGAGCTGATTACCGACAGCTATGCGTCGTTTGATGCTGCCGAGGTTGCGCCCTCCGTCGAGGTCGGCGGATTTCGGATTCTGGAGCTGTTCCACGGTCCGACGCTGGCGTTCAAGGATGTGGCCCTGCAGTTTCTCGGCAACCTGTTTGAGTATATCCTGGAGCAGCGCGGCGGTAAGCTGAATATTCTAGGTGCCACCAGCGGGGATACAGGCAGTGCGGCTATCCACGGAGTACGCGGCAAGCCGAATATTAATATCTTCATCATGCATCCGGCCGGACGAACCAGCCCGCTTCAGGAAAAGCAGATGACCAGTGTACTCGACCCCAACGTCTTCAACCTTGCGGTCGAAGGGACGTTCGACGACTGCCAGCACATCATGAAAACCACCTTTGCCGATGTGGATTTCAAGACCGTGCATTCGCTCGGGTCCGTCAACTCAGTCAATTGGGCGCGCGTGCTGGCACAGACTGTCTACTATTTCTACGCCGCCTTCCGCGCCATGGAACACACCGGTGCGCGGTCCGTTCAGTTTTCGGTGCCAACCGGCAACTTCGGTGACATCCTCGCCGGCTACCTCGCGCAGCAGATGGGGCTTCCCATCAGCAGGCTGATTCTTGCCACCAACGAAAACGACATTCTTTCGCGTTTCTTCAACAGCGGGATTTACGGCATGGCCGAGGTCTTTCCGACCATCAGTCCATCGATGGACATCCAGGTGGCCAGTAATTTCGAGCGCTACCTCTACTATAAGGTGGGGCAGGATGCTGAAAAACTCGTCACCCTCATGGACGGCTTTACGGAAAACGGGTCGCTTTCCGTCGAACTCAACGAAAACGGCGTGGTCGACGACCTTTTTGTTGCCGGACGCGGCGACACAGCTTCCACGCTCGAAATCATTAAGCGCTACCAGGATGAATATGGCTATGTGCTTGATCCGCACACCGCCGTCGGTGTGCTTGTTGCTGAACAGTTCAAGTCAGACACTACGCCAACCATTTGCCTCGCCACCGCGCACCCGGCCAAGTTTACCCAGGCCATTGTCGACGCCACCGGCGAAGCGGTTCACCACCCGACCCTGGACGCTCTCGCCGATGTCGAAACCCGTTGCGACTCCATCGCCAACGACGTCGATGCCGTAAAGCAATATCTGGTCAATCATATCTAAAATCCATACAAGTGCGGGGACGCCGTCTCCGCTCTATTTGTCCGCCGGAGCTTTAGCGAAGGCGGAAAAGCGCCGAGCATGTCGGCGCACTCCGGGATGGCTCGCGGGACCAAGGACGATAGTCAGGTGAAACCCCTGTGGATATTGGGGATTCTTGCCGCCCATCGCCGTCCTGAGATTTACTGAACTTTTTTTAGGCTTGGGGGTTGACACCTAAATGCATTTCTATAAAGTGTGCCGCCTTATGTGCCAAATGGGTTTTGGCCAATAGTGTTGAAATAATAGGGAAAAGAGGCTTTGTTAGCGCATTTTTGTTACCGGTGTGCAACAGGGTTTCTTTGTCTGTGTTTATTTAAGGATGAGCGACGCCCATGTAGCTCAGTTGGTAGAGCGCATCCTTGGTAAGGATGAGGTCAGCAGTTCAAATCTGCTCATGGGCTCCATTATTTTTTTTTGAAGTAAATGTTAACTGAGGAAGATTCAGGAGGTAAACAAAATGGCTAAGGATAAGTTTGAACGGACAAAGCCCCACGTAAACGTGGGAACAATCGGTCACGTTGACCACGGTAAAACAACAGTAACAGCAGCAATTACTTGTGTACAGGCCAGTAAAGGCTTGGCTGAATATATTCCATACGATTCGGTTGCGAAGGCCTCTGAATCCCAGGGGCGCCGCGACGCCACCAAGATTCTGACGATCGCGACATCGCACGTTGAGTATGAATCGGACAACCGTCACTATGCACACGTCGACTGCCCCGGTCACGCCGACTACATCAAAAACATGATTACCGGCGCTGCCCAGATGGACGGCGCGATTCTCGTGGTGGAAGCGCCCTCCGGCCCGATGCCTCAGACCCGCGAGCATATTCTGCTGGCCCGTCAGGTGGGTGTTCCGAAGGTTGTGGTATTCCTGAACAAGTGCGACCTCGTCGATGACGAAGAGCTGATCGAACTGGTTGAAATGGAAATCCAGGAACTTCTCGCGAAGTATGAATTTGAAGAAGACAGCCCGATCATTCGCGGCGCTGCCCTGCCGGCCATTAACAACCCGGAAGGCCCGGAAGCACAGTGCATCCAGGACCTGATGGAAGCTCTTGACAGCTTTATTCCTGAGCCGGAACGCGTAACTGACCTGCCTTTCCTGCTGCCGATCGAGGATGTGTTCTCCATCGAAGGCCGTGGAACGGTTGTTACCGGTCGTGTTGAGCGTGGGGTTATCCACACTGGCGATCCGGTTGAAATCGTCGGTATCAAGGATACGGTTACGACTACCTGTACGGGTGTTGAAATGTTCCGCAAGATCCTTGATGAAGGACAGGCAGGCGACAACGTAGGGGTTCTGTTACGTGGCACCAAGAAGGACGAGGTCCAGCGCGGCCAGGTTCTGGCTAAACCGGGTTCCATCAACCCGCACACGAAGTTTATCGGAGAAGTATATGTTCTGTCCAAGGACGAAGGTGGACGCCACACTCCGTTCTTCAAGGGCTACCGTCCGCAGTTCTACTTCCGTACGACTGACGTGACAGGCGACATCACACTGCCGGAAGGCGTTGAGATGGTTATGCCTGGCGATAACGTCACGATGGACGTTGAGCTGATTACCCCGATCGCTATGGAGCAACACATGCGCTTCGCGATTCGCGAGGGTGGGCGTACCGTTGGTGCGGGCCGCGTCACTGATATCGTTACCGACTAACGGAACCTATCTTATTGGGTGACGGGGGGGAGATTTGTTCCCGCCCTGATCCCGTTTAATCCCAAACAGGACGAAACCATGTCGAGAGATATTATTACTCTTGCCTGCACCGAGTGCAAGGAGCGTAACTACACGGGCACCAGAAATAAAAAGCTCGAGACTGGGCGCCGTGAGGTCAAGAAATATTGCCCGCGCGATAAAAAACACACGTTGCATCGCGAAACGAAGTAGTTTACGACAGGTCGGTAGTTCAATTGGTAGAGCACCGGTTTCCAAAACCGGCTGTTAGGGGTTCGAGTCCCTTCCGACCTGCCACGTTTTTGATAACTGGAAAGCATAATGAACAAGCTAGCACAGAGTGTCGGAAATCTGAGGACCTTCATCCATGAGGTGAAGGTTGAGTTGTTGAAATGCACATGGCCCACCCGCAAGGAGCTGTTCGGCCAGTCGGTGGTCGTGGTCATTTCCGTGATCATCCTCGGAGCATTTGTTGGGATCTGTGATCTGGTAAACATGGGATTACTCGAGTTCATTATCCGTTAATGGACCGGATGGGAATACGTTAATCATGGCAAAACAGTGGTTTATCCTACATGCGCTTTCCGGACACGAGCTTAAGGTTCAGCGGAACATAGCCAGCCGGGTCCAGCAGGAGGAGATGGAAGATCTCATCGGCGAGGTGCTTATACCTACCGAGAAGGTTTCCGAAGTGAAGCAGGGGAAGAAAACGACGGTCAACCGTAAGTTTTTTCCAGGTTATGTGCTGATTAATATCTGCCTGTACGACGATGACAACAGCTTTAACGAGCGCGCCTGGTATTTTATTCAGAATACACCGAGTGTGATCGGGTTTCTGGGCGGGGAACGTCCCGCTGCGATGAGCGAGGATGAGGTGAACAGCATTGTTCACCAGATGGAGGAGAAGAAGGAAACGATTGCACCTAAGGTGATGTTCGAACCAGGAGAAATGGTGAAGATCACGGATGGACCGTTCCTGAACTTCAGCGGGGCAATCGACGAGGTCGACCCGGAGCGGGGCAAGTTGAAGATCGCGGTTTCGATCTTCGGACGTTCGGCCCCGGTGGAGCTCGAGTACTGGCAGGTTGAGCGAACCACCGAATAAATTTGATTGGGGATAGTTATGGCTAAGGAAGTAACAGGATATATCAAGTTGCAGATACCGGCCGGGCAGGCAAACCCGGCGCCGCCGGTAGGTCCGGCTTTGGGCCAGCACGGCGTAAACATCATGGAATTCTGCAAGGCATACAATGCCGCTACGCAGAGCCAGGCGGGGCTGGTCGTTCCGGTCGTAATTACCGTCTACAGCGATCGCAGTTTTTCGTTCATTACCAAGAGTCCGCCCGCGGCGGTGCTGCTGAAAAAAGCGGCGGCCATCGCAAAGGGATCGGGTGTTCCGAATCGCGACAAGGTCGGGACGGTGACGCGCGCTCAGCTTGAGGAAATCGTGGAAGCGAAAAAAGAAGATCTTAACGCAAGTGATATGGACGCCGCAGTGCGGATTATCGCAGGCACAGCGCGCAGTATGGGAATTGAGGTAGAATAAAATGGCTATGCACGGGAAAAAATATAGCAGTGTAGCGGAAAAGGTAAAGAACGACGCCGACTATAGCGTTGCCGATGCAATTTCTTTTTTGCAGGAAAATCCTACCGCAAATTTTGATGAAACATTTGAAATGGCTTTCCGGATGGGGGTCGACCCGAGCAAGTCCGATCAGGCTATCCGTTCCACCGTGGCACTGCCGCATGGAACAGGCAAGGATGTTCGCATTGTCGTATTCGCAACAGGGGATGCCGCAACGGCGGCCCGCGAAGCCGGAGCCGCCGAGGTTGGCTTCGAGGATCTGATTAAAAAGATTCAGGATGGCTGGACCGATTTTGACGCCGCGGTGGCTACACCGGAAGCCATGAAGGAAGTCCGCAAGGTTGCCCGGGTACTGGGACCGCGCGGCTTGATGCCGAACCCCAAAACCGGAACCGTCACCGACGATGCTGCTGCGGCTGTGAACCAGCTGAAGGCCGGACGCGTTGAGTTCCGCATGGACCGGAATGGAAATATCATGGTGCCGTTTGGCAAGCGTTCCTTTACCGGCGAAGCACTGGCCGAGAATGCACGGGCTATCCTGGATGCGATTCATGGAGCAAGGCCGTCGAGCGCCAAGGGGATCTATATCAAGCGAGCGACCATATCATCGACCATGGGACCCGGGCTGCGGGTTTCCCTCAAGGAAATCTCTGAATAAGAAGGGGTGGAGAATATAATGAAACCGGAAAGCAAAGGCATCAGGCCGGAAAAACAATCAATCACCTCAGAACTTGATGAGCGCGTATCGGGTGCGCTGTACATGATTCTGGCAGACTATGCCGGCATGGATATGCCGCAGACCACCGAGTTGAAGAAAAACCTGCGCGACAACGAGGCGTCTTTCAACGTGGTCAATAACCGGATGCTCAAGCGTGCCCTCGATGGCCAGGCTGCCGACCTTCTAAAAGGGCAGACCGCCATGATTTATGGTACAGGCGACGTGGTCCAGGTGGCCAAGGTTATTAAGAAGTTTGCCGCCACGAACAAGAAGCCCGTTGTCAAGGGCGGCATTCTTGACGGAAAAATGATTTCCGGGGCGGAGGTTGGCGAGCTCGCCATGTTGCCTCCCAAGGAAGTTATGCAGGCCATGTTGCTGGGAACCTTGCAGGCTCCGTGCAGTCAGTTGGTCGGCGTGCTGGATCAGAAGGTGGCATCCCTCGTATACGTGCTGGATGCGGCGAGGTCGAAAAAAGAACAAGAAGCGTAACCATTTATTTAACAATGTAGTCTAAGGAGGAATGACAATGTCCGAAGAAAAAGTAGAAGCAAAAGAAGAAGTAAAACTCGAAGGTAAAATGGCAGAGTTCGTTGATTGGGTGGAAACCATCTCAGTGTTGGAACTCTCCCAGTTGGTGAAAGCACTGGAAGACCGTCTGGGCGTAACCGCCGCGGCTCCGGCTGCTGTTGCCGTTGCAGCACCTGAGGGTGGTGAAGAGGGTGGCGGAGCTGCCGAGCAGACCGAGTTCGACGTTATGTTGACTGCGGCCGGCGGACAGAAGATCCAGGTGATTAAAGAGCTTCGCACCCTGACCGGACTTGGCCTCAGAGAAGCCAAGGAACTGGTTGACAGCGCCCCTGCATCTGTCAAGGCAGGTCTTTCTAAAGAAGATGCTGAAGCCATGAAAGACAAGCTCGAAGGTGTTGGAGCAAGTGTAGAACTCAAGTAAACACCCCCGTTTACTTGAATTCCAATTCATTGCCGTCCCTTGAGGGATGGCCTGTAGATTGTTCCCCTTTGAGAACCAAAGGGGAACAAGCGTTCTCCAATATAACCTGAAGGTACTGGATGGCTGAAAGAAAAAACTTTGGCAAGCTTACCGATGCGCTCGAGGCGCCGGACTTAATCGAAATCCAACTTAACTCCTACAGGGACTTTCTTCAGCAAGATGTTTCCCCCTCTCGTCGCAAGAAGATGGGGTTGCAGTCTGTGTTGAGCGAAGCGTTTCCGATCGAGAGCTATGACGGGCAGATTGCCCTTGACTTCGTAAGCTACGAAATCAAAAAGCCGAAACTGGGACATTTGGAGTCGGTTCGCGAAGGCGAAACTTTTTCGGCGCCGCTGTATGTAACGTTCAAGCTTCGCGAAGGCGAAGATTTGCGCGAAGACACACTTTTTATGGGTGAAATCCCGCTGATGACCCAGAGCGGAAGCTTTGTGGTCAACGGTGCCGAGCGCGTGATCGTCAGCCAGCTGCACCGTTCTCCGGGCATCTGCTTCGAGAAGTCGAAGCATGCGAATGGATCCATTCTACACTCGTTCCGCGTTATTCCCGACCACGGCTCGTGGATCGAAGCGCAGTTCGATACCAGCGACCTGATCTACATCTATCTCGACCGCAAACGTCGCCGTCGCAAGTTTCTTGCGTCGACGTTCCTGCGCGCCCTGGGCTATGCGACCGACGAGGAAATCCTCGGTCTCTACTACAAGTTCGCCGAATTTTCGCTCTCCAAGAAGACCTTTGCCGAGGCGGACCTTGAAAACCTGGTGCTTAGCGACGACATCATTGATGCCGACTCCGAGTCCGTTATCGGTCGCCGCTACGACAACCTGACGGTCGACATGATCCAGCGCATGAAGCTGGCCGGATATAAGAAGGTCAGCATCGTTAATGTTTCGTGGGACCAGGGCCTGTTCCTCAAGAGTGTCCAGGCCGACACCACGCGCACCGTCGACGAAGCCCTGAAAGATCTCTACCAGAAGCTGCGTCCGGGCGACCCGCCCACAACCGCTTCCGCGCGCCAGATGATCAAACGCCTCTTTTTCGATGAAGCCCGCTTCAATCTGAGCCGCGTCGGCCGCTACAAGATTCAGCAAAAACTGGGCATCAAGAGCACCTCCCTGACCCTGGAAGTCGAAGATGTGGTCGAAGCATTGCGCTACCTTTTGATGGTTCGCAAGGGTGAAGGCACCCTCGACGATATCGACCATCTCGGCAGCCGCCGCATCCGCACCGTTGGCGAATTGCTGGAAGGGCAATGCCGTGTTGGATTGGCCCGCATTCAGCGTCTCGTGAAGGAGCGCATGACCATCTTTGATACGACGGTCGACCGCCTCTCTTCGCAGAAGCTTATCAACCCGAAGGCCCTGTCGGCCGTGATCAAAGACTTCTTTGGCCGCAGCCAGCTGTCGCAGTTCATGGACCAGACCAACCCGCTTTCAGAGCTGACGCACAAGCGTCGTCTTTCCGCGTTGGGGCCTGGCGGACTGAATCGTGACCGTGCCGGCTTTGAGGTTCGCGACGTGCACAGTTCACACTACGGGCGTATCTGTCCGATCGAAACGCCTGAGGGACCGAATATTGGTTTGATCTCCTCGCTTTCGACCTTTGCGAAGGTAAATGAGTACGGCTTCATCGTGACGCCATATCTCAAGGTCACCAAAGGCAAGGTTTCCAAGCATTTGGATTGGCTGACCGCCGACGAAGAAGAGCGCTATGTAATTGCACAGGCCAATGCCGAACTCGACGACAAGAGCTGCTTTGTCAATGACCGGATCATGGTTCGTGTTCTGGGCGACTTCCGGGAGATGGCGCCGGACGACGTTGAATATATGGATGTATCGCCGAAACAGGTGGTCTCCATTGCCGCCGGCCTGATTCCTTTCCTCGAGCACGACGATGCCAACCGCGCACTCATGGGTTCGAATATGCAACGCCAAGCCGTTCCGTTGATGAAGGCCGAACGTCCGTTTGTCGGAACCGGCATCGAGGGACGACTGGCCCGCGACTCCCGCGTACTGATTATCGCCGAAGCCGCCGGCAAGGTGGCCTATGCCGCCGCCGACCGCATCGTGGTTTCCAAAGATGGTAAAATGCCGGAGAAGAAGACGCCGGACAGCGAATACCGTTCGTACGATCTCCGCAAGTTCATGCGCTCGAATGCAGGGACCTGCCTGAACCAGCGTCCGCTGGTGAAAGTGGGTCAAAAGATCGCTGAAGGCGATGTGCTTGCTGATGGCTCCGGTACAGAGCAGGGCGAACTGGCGCTCGGCCGCAACGTAACCGTGGCCTTCATGCCATGGAGCGGGTACAACTTCGAGGATGCCATTCTGATTAACCAGAAGCTGGTGCGTGAGGATGTCTATACCTCGATCCACATCGAGGAGTTCGAGTGTGGAGCCCGCGACACGAAGCTCGGCCCGGAGGAAATCACGTGTGACATCCCGAATGTCGGTGAAGAGGCCCTCAAGAACCTTTCCCACGACGGCATCATTCAGATCGGCGCGGAAGTCAAACCGGGTGACATCCTTGTCGGTAAGATTACGCCGAAGAGCGAAACCGAGCTCGCGCCGGAAGAGCGCCTGCTGCGGGCCATCTTTGGCGAGAAGGCTGCCGATGTACGCGACACATCGCTTAAGGCGCCATCCGGAACCCACGGTATTGTGATGGACGTGAAAATGTCCTCCAAGGATGCCGCGGTGACACAGGACGCACCGGCCGATGTGAAGAAGCTTCAGGGCGAAATCAACGAGCGGCACGAGAACGTGATTGCTCAGCTCACCGAAGACCTCACCGAGGCACTTTCCAATATCCTGCTGGGTGAAAAGATTCCGCTGGATGTAATGAATAAGGAGTCCGGCGACATCATTATCCCGGCCAACCGCAAAATCACAAAGACGTAGCTGCGTAAGCTGGCGGCGAACTATGAGCACGTGGAAATCGACCCGAGCCCGATCCGTATCAAGATCATGGGCATCATCGACAACTACCGCAACAAGTTCGTCGAAGCCAAGACGGACAAGAACCGTTCGCTCGACCGCGCAGGAAGCGGAGAAGATCTGGATGCCGGCATTGTCAAGTCGGTGAAGGTATATATCGCCGAGAAAAAGAAGCTGTCTGTGGGTGATAAAATGGCGGGTCGCCACGGTAACAAAGGGGTTATTTCCCGGATCGTTGCCGAGGAGGACATGCCTTTCCTTCCGGATGGAACTCCGGTCGACATCGTGCTGAACCCGTTGGGTGTGCCTTCGCGCATGAACGTGGGTCAAGTGCTTGAAACCCATCTCGGATGGGCGTGCAAGCATCTCGGCATGTATGCGGCGACGCCGATTTTCGACGGTATTTCCGAACAGCAAATCCGCGACATGCTTTCCGAAGCCGGCTTGCCGGAAGACGGCAAGACTGTTTTGTACGACGGCCGCACCGGAGAGCAGTTCGAGCAGCGCGTCGTGGTTGGAACGATCTATATGCTCAAGCTGCACCACCTGGTCAGCGAAAAGATCCATGCCCGTGCGGTGGGTCCGTACTCTCTCGTCACCCAGCAACCGCTTGGTGGTAAGGCCCAGTATGGCGGCCAGCGTTTCGGTGAGATGGAAGTATGGGCGCTCGAGGCCTATGGCGCGGCCCATGCGCTGCAGGAAATCCTGACCGTGAAAAGCGATGACATTGCCGGACGTACACGCATGTACGAGGCGATCGTTAAAGGCGAAAACGTTCTCGATTCCGGATGTCCGGAGTCGTTCAACGTACTGATTAAAGAGCTGCAGGGATTGGGTCTGAACTTCCAGGTTAAGAACGAAGAAGGCGACGCCATACTCTAGCCCCTTGTTGCCGGCCTGTCCGGCAAACCATTTAGATTGCAGGAGGAACATCGGTGGAAAAAAAATCAAGCAGTGCCGCGGAAATTTTTGGAATGAAGCGCGAGGATCTTGGCGATTATGCGAGCATCACGCTTGCTTCGCCCGAATCGATCCGTTCGTGGAGCCATGGCGAGGTCAAAAATCCTGAAACGATCAACTACAGAACCTTCAAGCCCGAGAAGGGCGGCCTGTTCTGCGAGCGTATTTTCGGCCCGACCAAGGACTGGGAGTGCTCGTGCGGAAAATATAAGCGCATTAAGCACAAAGGTGTAATCTGCGACCGTTGCGGTGTGGAAGTCACATTGTCGCGCGTTCGCCGCGAGCGTCTGGCGCATATCGAGCTGGCCGTGCCGGTTTCGCACATCTGGTTCTTCAAGGCGACACCGAGCCGCATGGGTCTGATTCTTGACATGACCATGCGCAACCTTGAGCGGGTACTCTACTACGACAACTATATTGTCGTTGATGCCGGCGATACCCCGCTGAAGGAAAAGCAGCTGCTTTCCGAAGAGGAGTACCGCGAAGCGCTCGACAACTATGGACTCGACAGTTTTGTCGCCAAAATCGGCGCGGAAGCCGTTCGCGACCTGCTTTGCAAAATCGATCTCATGGAGACGCTTCAGGCGCTGGAGGAAGCGATGATGAACACGCGCTCCAAGCAAACCCGCAAGAAGCTCGTCAACCAGATGAAGGTGATGGAAGGCTTTATTAAGAGCAACTCCCGTCCCGAGTGGATCGTCATGGAAGTGCTTCCGGTCATTCCGCCGGATTTGCGTCCGCTTGTACCGCTCGAAGGCGGCCGTTTCGCGACGTCCGACCTCAACGACCTTTACCGCCGCGTCATCAACCGCAACAACCGTCTGCGTACGCTGCTTGCTCTGAAAACGCCGGAAGTGATCATCCGCAACGAAAAGCGCATGCTCCAGCAGTCGGTTGACGCGCTCTTCGACAATGGACGCCATGGCCGCGCCGTAACCGGTCCGGGTAACCGCCCGCTGAAATCTCTGAGCGATATGCTCAAGGGCAAGCAGGGACGTTTCCGTCAAAACCTGCTCGGCAAACGTGTCGACTATTCGGGCCGTTCCGTCATCGTGGTGGGTCCGACCCTGAAGCTCAATCAGTGCGGCCTGCCGAAGAAAATGGCGCTTGTCCTGTTTGAGCCGTTCATCATCCGCAAGCTCAAGGAGCGCGGCATCGTGCATACTGTGCGCAGCGCGAAAAAGATGATCGAGCGCGAGGTTGACGAAGTGTGGGATATTCTCGACGAAGTGACGAGCGGCCACACGGTCATGCTTAACCGTGCACCGACCTTGCACCGTCTGTCCATCCAGTCTTTCGAGCCGATCCTGATTGAAGGCGAGGCCATCCAGCTTCATCCGCTCGTGTGTACGGCCTACAACGCCGACTTCGACGGCGACCAGATGGCGGTCCACGTGCCGCTCTCTATCGAGGCCCAGGTGGAGTCAAAAACGCTGATGCTCGCCACCAACAATATCTTCTCGCCCTCGAGCGGCAAGCCGGTGACCACCCCGACGCAGGACATTGCGCTGGGTTGCTACTTCCTGACCTCTGATTCTCAGGGATACCTGATGAAGCGCAAAAAGGGCAAGAAGAGCGCTGACGAGAATCTGCACATCCTGAACGACCTGAACGAAGTGCATACCGCCTACGACGAAGGGGTGTTCAAGGTGCATGACCGGATCCGTTTCCGCAATCCGGACTACCAGCGCGAAACGCGCAATGGCGATAAAGATCGCTCGACCATCATTACCACAATCGGCCGTATCTTCTACAATGAGGTGTGGCCGTCCGGTCTCGGATTCGTGGATAAGACCGCCACCAAAAAGGTCGTCGCCACCATGATTGAGCAGTGCTACGAAATCGCGGGGCACAACGAGACGGTCAAGGTACTTGATCGCCTTAAGGACCTCGGCTTCGAACACGCTACGCTTTCCGGCATGTCCATTGGATTGTGCGATATGATCATTCCGCAGGAAAAAGGCGGTATGGTCGGGGCTGCCCGTAAGGACATCGAAGGTGTCGAGGCCAAGTACAAGAAGGGTCTCATCACCGAGGGCGAGCGCTATAACATGATTATTGATATCTGGACAGATACCAATGATAAGCTGACGAACCGCCTTTTCGAAGCGCTTGAAAAGAACGATGACCCGCTGAACAAGCAGTCGGTCGACGAGTTGAACCCTGTCTACGTGATGGTTGATTCCGGTGCGCGTGGCAGCCGCCAGCAGATTCGTCAGCTGGCCGGCATGCGTGGCCTGATGGCCAAGCCGTCCGGAGAGATTATTGAGCGGCCGATTCTTTCGAATTTCCGTGAAGGCCTTTCTGTGCTTGAGTATTTCATCAGTACGCACGGTGCCCGTAAAGGTTTGGCCGACACGGCGCTTAAAACGGCGGACTCCGGATACCTGACCCGCAAGCTCGTGGACGTTTCCCACGACATTATTGTTTCCGAGGAGGACTGCCACACCCTCAATGGTATCGAAGTGAGTGCCATCACCGAGGGCGACGATGAGCTCGTGTCCCTTTCCCAGCGCATCATTGGACGTACTGCGGCCGAGGATATCTGCAACCCGCACACGCTTGAGGTGCTTGTGGGTGCCGGAGAACTGATTGATAAATACTCCGCCCGTAAGGTCGAGAGCGCCGGCGTTGAAACCATTGTGATCCGCAGCGTACTAACCTGTGAATCCCGCCGCGGAATCTGTGCAAACTGTTATGGCAAGAACCTGGCGACCGGTCAAAAGGCCGAGCTCGGTCAGCCCGTGGGTATCATCGCGGCCCAGTCCATCGGTGAACCGGGCACGCAGCTGACCATGCGTACTTTCCATATTGGCGGCACTGCAAGTTCTGTGTTCAAACAGCCGAAGGTCAGTGCGAAGTCGTCCGGTATCCTGAAGTACGAAAACATCCGCTCCGTGAAGGTTGAAGATCAAAATATTGTGCTGAACAAAAATGGAAACATTCTTGTGCTAGACGAAGACGGTCGCGAACTGGAACGCTACGCGATGGTGATCGGTGCCCTGGTTGCTGTCGACGACGGCGGCGAAGTGAAAGCCGGCCAAACCTTTGTCGAGTGGGACCCGTACTCCGTTCCGATTCTTTCCGAGCACAACGGGGTAGTTGAATTCCGCGACTTTATCGAAGGTGTGACGGTCCAGAAGGGCGTTGACGAAGCGACTGGTGTAGAAGGTCTGGTTGTGATGGAGCATAAGGAAGACCTCCATCCGCAGCTTGTCATCCGCGATAAGAAGGACAAGGACAAGGTCGGTTACTACTCAATTCCGGCCGGTGCTCAGGTGATGATCAAGGAGAAGGAAAAGATCAACGCCGGCTTCACCCTCGCCCGTACGCCGCGCAAGACGGTTCGTACGAAGGATATTACCGGCGGTCTTCCGCGCGTGGCAGAGCTCGTTGAAGCCCGCACGCCGAAGGAAGCCGCTGAAATTGCGAAAATCGAAGGTATTGTTGAACTCGGCGGCATCGCCAAGGGCAAGCGCAAGCTTATTGTCCGTGACAGCGTCACCGGTGCGGAAGAGGAGCACCTCATTCCGATGAACAAGCACGTGATCGTCTTTCCGGGCGACTTCGTACATAAAGGCCAGCAGTTGACCGAAGGTCCGATCGTTCCGCAGGAACTGCTCGAGGTCTGCGGTCCGCAGGACCTGCAGGAATACCTGGTGAACGAAGTACAGGCCGTTTATCGACTCCAGGGTGTGGAAATCAACGACAAGCACATCGAGGTGATCGTTCGCCAGATGCTGCGCAAGGTCAAGATTACTGATCCGGGCGACACCGAGTTCCTCTGGGGCGAGCAGGTCGAAAAGCAAACGTTCCAGGAAGTCAACCAGAAGGCTGTGGCCGAAGGCCGCCGCCCGGCGGAGGCTTCACCGGTACTGCTCGGCATCACCAAGGCCGCGCTCGAAACGGAAAGCTTTATTTCTGCCGCTTCGTTCCAGGACACCACTCGTGTACTCACCAAGGCCGCTACGCTCGGCATGGTCGACCAGCTGCGTGGTTTCAAGGAAAACGTGATCATGGGCCGCTTGATCCCGGCCGGTACCGGATTCCCGATGTACAAGGACATCAGACCGGTCAAGCTGGGAGAGGAGATTTCTGTCGAAGATCTCCTCGGCGGGGATCTCCTCGGACCCGAGGAAAACGCATAGAACCCCTGCAAATACACCAACGCTTAACCGGAAAAGCGGAGCCTCAGGCTTCGCTTTTTTCCGTACTGCGCCGCACCGTGCAGCTTGCCGTATGCGGCCATTTTGAAATCGGCCGGTACGGTCGTTTAAAGTTTAGTGTTTTTTATCTGGCATCTTCCGTGTAACGGTCTATTGTACGTCCTTTTTCCGGGAGATTCGTTGTGGAGTGCGGCGCAAGCATTGATCGCCGCGAGAAGCACGAAGCACGGAATAAACTGAATAAAAGTGGAATCTTTCGCTTGCGATACGTGTAGGGGATAACTACTCTCCTGCGCTTGTCTTTTTTAAAGAGGGGACTTGTGCCGCTTTGCGGCGAATTTAGAATTTAGATTTTAGATTGTCGATTTATGGGTTTGCGACGGCTTTTTGAAATAGAAGAGGCTAACGCCGATTGAGGTCCAAAAATCGGAAATCAAAAATCGGAAATCGGCAATAAAGGAAAACGGTATGCCTACAATTAATCAATTGGTAAGAAAGCCGCGCACGAGTGCTAAGAAGAAAAGCAAGTCGCCCGCACTGGCAACCTGCCCGCAGCGTCGGGGAGTCTGCCTGCTTGTCAAAACCCAGACGCCGAAGAAGCCGAACTCGGCTCTACGTAAGGTTGCGCGTGTTCGGCTGACGAACGGCAAGGAAATCAACGCATATATTCCGGGGGAAGGACACAATCTCCAGGAGCACAGCATGGTGCTGGTTCGCGGCGGCAGGGTGAAAGACCTGCCGGGTGTCCGCTACCATATCGTCCGCGGTGCGCTGGACTGCCTTGGTGTGGACGGACGTAAGCGCGGTCGTTCGAAGTACGGTGCAAAGAGACCTAAATAGCTAACGAGAGTTTGAACTATGGCAAGAAGACGCAGAGCTGAAAAAAGAGAAGTGATCCCGGATCCGCGCTACGGCAACGAGCTGGTTTCGTACATGATTAATTCCGTGATGAAATGCGGGAAGAAATCCACCGCCGCCAATATTGTGTATGGCGCCATTGAGGATATCGAGAAGCAGATGAAGGATGTAGATCCTATCACGGTCTTTTCCCAGGCAATTGAAAACGTATCACCTCGCCTGGAGGTTAAATCCCGCCGTGTAGGTGGTGCCACCTATCAGGTGCCGCTGGAAGTGCGGCCCAAGCGCCAGACTGCGCTGGCGGCACGCTGGCTGATCCAATACGCCGAAAACCGGCGTGGAGTCCCTATGCGTCGCGCACTCGCTATGGAGCTGATGGATGCTTACCGCGGACAGGGCAACGCCATTAAGAAGCGCGACGATACGCATAAAATGGCTCAGGCCAACAAAGCTTTTGCACACTACCGCTGGTAGACGGAACGATTAGCCGTGAAAGAACGCAAAACCATAAAATGAATTTTTTCGACAAAATAATTATGGACAAAATGATTAGTGCCGCCGGATTGGAAAATCATTTTGTTAATTAACCGAAGCAAATGACAATTGTTGTGAAACAGCAGAATAAAAGCAAAGCCAGGAATTCGGATTCCCCCCGGGAAGCCGAAGGCCGCGGCCTTGTTCTGTCTGCGACGCGGAATATAGGAATTGTCGCGCACATCGATGCCGGCAAGACCACGACAACTGAACGCGTTCTCTACTATAGCGGTAAGGTGCACAAAATCGGTGAGGTTCATGACGGAACCGCAACCATGGATTGGATGATCCAGGAGCAGGAGCGCGGTATCACCATTACGAGCGCCGCCACCACCTGTTTTTGGAACGACCACCAGATCAATATTATCGACACCCCCGGCCACGTGGATTTCACGGTGGAAGTGGAACGCTCGCTTCGCGTCCTTGACGGTGCAGTGGGCGTTTTTTGCGCCGTGGGCGGCGTTCAGCCGCAGTCCGAAACCGTTTGGCGGCAGGCCAGGAAATATAGCGTCCCTTGTTTGGCTTTCGTCAATAAGATGGACCGTATGGGCGCCGATTTCGACAAAGTGATCGCCGAAATGAAGGACAGACTCGGCGCCAATGCGGTGGCCATCCAGCTGCCGATCGGTGCGGCCGAAACGTTCACCAGCGTGATCGACCTGATCAAGATGCGCGGCATCACCTTCTCCGAAGACAACCTGGGTATGAAGGTTGAATACATTGATATTCCCGCCGACCTCGCCGCCAAGGCCGAGGAAGCCCGCGCCGAGCTGATCGAAAAGGTTGCTGAACTGGATGAAGGGCTGCTCGAAGCCTACATGGAAAACACCGATGTTTCCGAAAAGGTCCTCGTGGAAGCCATTCGCCGCTGCACGATTTCCAGCCAGCTGGTTCCCGTGCTGTGCGGATCATCGCTGAAGAACAAAGGGGTTCAGCCCCTGCTTGACGCCGTTGTCGACTACCTGCCGTCCCCTCTCGATGTTCCCGCCGTTAAAGGCATTGCTCCGAAGTCGGAGGAGGAAGTTTCTCGCGAAGCCAGCGATTTCAACCCGCTCAGTGGCCTGGTCTTTAAAATGACGACCGACAAGTATGTCGGCAAGCTGGCCTTTGTCCGCATCTATTCCGGCCAGTTGAAAAAAGGGCAGAACATTTTCAATCCCCGTACCCGCAAGCGTGAGCGCGTAGGCCGTCTTCTGAGACTGCACGCCAACCTCCGCGAAGATGTCGACGTGCTCTACGCCGGCGAAATCGGCGGTATGGCCGGACAAAAACTTTTCACGACCGGTGACACCGTGTGTTCAGAAAACGATGCGGTTCTCCTTGAAAATATCGAATTTCCCGAGCCGGTGATCTCCATGGCTATCGAGCCCAAAACCACGGCCGACAAGGACCATCTCGCAGATGCGCTGCAGGATCTTTCCGACGAGGATCCCACGTTCCATATCTCACTCAACGAAGAGACCGGTCAGACCATTATTCATGGTATGGGCGAACTGCACCTTGAAATTATCAAGGACCGCATCCTGCGTGAATACAAGGTGAAAGCCAACGCGGGCAGGCCCATGGTGGCCTATCGCGAAAGCATACAGAAGCCAGGAAAGGGCAACTTTACCTTCGACCGCGAGATCGGCGGGGTCAGCCATTTTGCCAGCCTGCACGTTCAGATTTCGCCGAAGCCGCAGGGATCGGGCAATGCCGTCGTGTTCGACGTTTCGTCCAGTATTATCCCCGCCGAGTTCCATAAGGCGATCGAAGAGGGGATCAACGACGCGCTGATGACGGGCGTACTTGGCAACTATGCGATTATTGACACAGAGGTAAAAGTGGTTGGCGGCGAAACGCATTCAGTCGATGCCACGGAGATCGCATTTCGTTCGGCGGCGGTTATGGCCTTGCGCGATGCCGTATCAAATTCCAGCCCCACGTTGCTCGAGCCGGTCATGCTGCTCGAGATCGATACACCGGAAGAACACCTCGGCGATGTGCTGGGCGACCTGAACAGCCGTCGCGGCCGTGTCCGCGAAATCAAAGCTTTGGAAGATGTACAAGTTGTGCAGGCGGATGTTCCGCTTGCGGAGGTTTTTGGATATGCAACGTCGTTGCGTTCATTAACAAAGGGTAGAGCAAGTTATACGATGGAGCCGCAAGCTTTTGAACCGGTTCCCGCGTCCATGCAGGACTCCATCCTAAATCGGTGAGATAAATTATGACAAATCAACGTATTAGAATTCGGTTGAAGTCGTTCGATCACAGAGTGCTCGATGTTTCGGCTACAGAAATTGTTGAAACGGCACGCCGGACGGGTGCGCGTGTAGCGGGTCCGATTCCGTTGCCGACCCGCATTGAGCGTTTCACGGTAAACAAGAGCCCGCACGTGAACAAAAAGGCCATGGAACAGTTCGAAATCCGCACACACAAGCGTTTGCTGGATATCATCGACCCGACCATCAAAACGGTCGACGAACTCAAAAAGCTTAATCTGCCGGCTGGCGTGGATATCACTATCAAAATCTAAGTGGTGCTATGATGAAGGGTTTAATTGGAAAAAAACTAGGGATGACCTCCGTGTACGACGAATCCGGTGCTGCGGTTCCGGTGACGGTCATCGAAGCGGGTCCGTGCGTGGTTGTTCAGCGCAGGGAAAACGACAAGGATGGCTACACGGCTGTGCAGCTTGGCTTTGAAGACCAGAAGGAACAGCGTCTGAACAAGCCGGATCTCGGACAGTTCAAGAAAGCAGGCGTCGACGCCAAACGTGTACTCAAGGAGTTTCATATCGACGATTCCGCTGAGGTTGCTGTTGGCGATGTTCTAAACGCCAGCGCCTTCGAAGAAGTCAACTATGTCGACATCGTTGCAACCGGCAAGGGCCGCGGCTTCCAGGGCGTGGTTAAGCGCTACGGATTTGGCGGCGGCCGCGCGAGCCATGGTGGCGGATGGACTCGTCGTCCGGGTTCGATCGGCATGTGCGAGTTTCCGGGTCGCGTATTCAAGGGCAAGAAGATGCCGGGGCAGATGGGGGACAAGCGCGTAACCACGCAGAACCTCAAGATTATACAGGTCCGTCCCGAAGAAAACCTCATTCTCGTTAAGGGATCCGTCCCGGGTGCGAATGGCGGTATCGTGGTTATCAAAGAAGCGCTCAAAAAGAAGTAAACGAGGAAGATCATGAGCAAACTACCTTTAAAAAGTATTCAGGGAGACAGCGTCGGCGAGTATGAATTCGCGGACAATCTCCTCGTTCTCGACAAGGGCGATCAGGCCGTGCACGAAGCAGTGGTTGCGTACAACGCACACCAGCGCGGAGGAAACGCATCGACCCTAAGCAAGACCAACGTTTCCGGAACGGGCGCCAAGCCCTGGAAACAAAAGGGACTTGGCCGCGCTCGTGCCGGCTACAAGCAATCACCCATATGGCGTGGCGGTGCAGTGGCTCACGGGCCGCACCCGCGCAAATACAAAAAGAAGCTTTCCAAAAAAGTAACCAAACTGGCTTTCCAGCGCGCGTTCAGCGCCAAGGTCAACCAGGGCGAGATTACCGTGATCGAGGATCTGTCGGTTTCCGCACCGAAGACCCGGGAATTCGCCGCCGTGCTGAAAAACCTGGGGCTGGATCGTGGCGGCCTTTTCATTGTTGATGCCAACAACGACAATGTGCTGCTGGCCGCACGGAACGTTCCGAAGGTTGAGGTTGTGACGGCTGCGCTGGCCAACACCTACCAGCTGCTGCGCTACAAGAATGTCATCGTGACCAAGGCCGGCATGGAAGCACTGGAAAGCCGTCTGGCATAAAGGAATCGCCGCTATGAATAACTCAGCTGATGTAATTAAGAAGGTTTTGTTGACGGAAAAGGGCACACGCCTCTCAGAGGAGCAGAACCAGTATCTGTTCCGCGTGGCCAAAGAAGCCAACAAGATGGAAATCAAGAAGGCAGTGGAAGCACTCTTCAGTGTCCGTGTTATGGCCGTCAATACGATGCGCCGAAAAGGCAAGAAGAAGCGCCAACGCACTGCTAATTTCGGAACAACGGCTTCGTGGAAGCGCGCTGTTGTAACCTTGCATAAGGAAGACAGTATCAACCTGATCTAAGGAGTTTTTTGCAATGGGTTTGAAAACACATAAACCGACAACGCCGAGCCGCCGGCACATGGTGCTGTCCGACTTCGCCGACATTACCAAGTCGACGCCTGAGCGTTCGCTGCTCAAGGCGAAGAAGAGCAAGGCCGGGCGTAACAGCGCGGGCCGTATTTCAGTTCGCCATCGTGGCGGCGGGCACAAGCGCCGCTACCGCGTGATCGACTTCAAGCGCGATAAGTTTGGTATTCCTGCTAAGGTTGCCGCCATCGAGTACGATCCGAACCGGTCTTCACGCATTGCGCTGCTGCACTATGTCGATGGCGAAAAGCGGTATATCATCGCACCGTCCGGGCTGGAGGTGGGTTCTACCATCATGTCCGGTCCAGACGCCGAACCCGCGCTGGGCAATGCCCTGCCGCTGTCGCGGATTCCGGTTGGAACGGCAGTACACAATATCGAACTGATCGCCGGTCGCGGTGGCCAGCTGGTTCGTTCTGCCGGTACAGTGGCTCGGCTCATGTCCCGCGAAGA